>NZ_JBSOPZ010000001.1:0-326095 GCF_053763515.1 Streptomyces mabaensis | reverse complement strand
AGGAACCTAAGACCCCGCCACCACCCACACCATCAAATCGGCATGAACATCAAACAATCGCAGGAAAGCGTGCGGAATTGGCTACAGACTCATACAGGCTCTGCTAAGCAGCATTCACACGGATCCCTAAGTGAATCACCCAAAGGTTGAAGACCCTGCCGAGCGGATGCCTGAGCGGATGCCTGAGTGACGCCCGGGCGGACGCCTGGGCGACGCCTGGGCGACGCCCACCACGTGTCGTACGTACGTTCGAAACTTGGTCTATGGTGGAGCGAGAGGGGGGCGGTCACAGAGGGAAGCGGGAGGCGCGGGTGCCAGGGTTTACCCATCTGCACACCGTTTCCGGGTTCTCCATGCGGTACGGAGGCTCTCACCCGGAGCAGCTGGCCGCGCGCGCCTCCGAGCGGGGCATGGACGCCCTCGCCCTCACCGACCGGGACACCCTCGCGGGCACGGTCCGCTTCGCCAAGGCGTGCGCGGAGGCGGGAGTGCGGCCGCTCTTCGGGGTGGAGCTGGCGGTGGGGGAGTCCGGGACGGAGACGGCAGGCCCGGCGGGGCACAGGCAGCGGGCGCGCACGCCGGTCCGCGGCGGGGCGTTCCTCGACGAGTCCGCCCCCCGCGCCGCCTTCCTCGCCCGGCACGGCGCCACCGGCTGGGCCGCGCTGTGCCGGCTGGTCAGCGCCGCCCACGCCGACGGGGCCGAGCGTCCTCTGCTGCCCTGGGCGGCGAACCACGGCGACGGCCTCACCGTGCTCCTCGGCCCCGGCTCCGGCATCGGCCGCGCGCTGGCCGCCGGCCGCCCCGACCGCGCCGCGAAACTGCTCGCCCCCTGGCGGGAGGTCTACGGCGACGCGCTGCGGCTGGAGGCCGTGCACCACGGCAGGACCGGCACCGGCCCCGGCTCGCTGCGGCTCGCCGCCCGTACCGTCGGCTTCGCCGCCGAGCAGGGCGTACGCGCCGTACTGACCAACGCCGTCCGCTACGCCGACCCGGGGCAGGGCCCGGTCGCCGACGTGCTCGACGCGGCCCGCCGTCTCGTACCCATCGATCCGCGGGGGACCCTCGACAGCGGCGAGCGCTGGCTCAAGGGCTCCCGGGCCATGGCCGCGACCGCCGAGCGGATCGTGGAGGCGGCCGGATGGCGGCGCGACGCCGCGCACCGGCTGCTGGAGGAGACGTGGCGTACCGCCGCCGAGTGCCTGGTCGACCCCGCCGACGACCTGGGCATCGGCTTCGCCCACTTCCCCGAGGCGCGGCTCGTCGGCGCCGACCGCCGCACCGCGGCGCGGGTGCTGCGTTCGCGCGTCGCCGCGGGCATGGTGCTGCGCGGGTACGACCGCGGTGCCGAGGCGCACGCCTACTGGGAGCGGATGGACCACGAGCTGGACATCATCGACCACCACGGCTTCGCCTCGTACTTCCTGACGGTGGCTCAAGTCGTGGACGACGTAAGGGAGATGGGCATCCGGGTAGCCGCCCGGGGATCCGGCGCCGGCTCCCTCGTCAACCACCTGCTCGGTATCGCGCACGCCGACCCCGTCGAGCAGGGGCTGCTGATGGAGCGCTTCCTGTCCAAGCGCCGCAAGGAGCTGCCCGACATCGACATCGACGTCGAGTCCGCCCGCCGGCTGGAGGTCTACCGCGCGATCATCGGCCGCTTCGGCACCGAGCGGGTCGCGACCGTCTCCATGCCCGAGACGTACCGGGTGCGCCACGCGGTACGGGACGTGGGCGCCGCGCTCTCCATGGACCCCGCCGAAGTGGACCGGCTCGCCAAGTCCTTCCCGCACATCAGGGCCCGTGACGCGCGCGCCGCGCTGGCGGAGCTGCCCGAGCTGCGCGGCGTCGACCCCGACGGGAAGAAGTACGGGCGGCTGTGGGAGCTGGTCGAGGCGCTGGACGCGCTGCCGCGCGGGATCGCCATGCATCCGTGCGGGGTGCTGCTCTCGGACGCCACCCTGCTGCACCGCACCCCCGTCGTGCCCACCAGTGGCGAGGGCTTCCCCATGTCGCAGTTCGACAAGGACGACGTGGAGGAGCTCGGCCTGCTCAAGCTCGACGTCCTGGGGGTACGGATGCAGTCGGCGATGGCGCACGCGGTCGCCGAGATCGGGCGCGCGACGGGACGGCGGCTCGACCTGGACGACCCGGCGCAGGTGCCGGACGGCGACCCGGCGACGTACGAACTGATCCGCTCCGCCGAGACGCTGGGCTGCTTCCAGATCGAGTCGCCCGGACAGCGTGACCTGGTCGGCAGGCTGCAGCCGGCCACCTTCCACGACCTGGTGGTCGACATCTCGCTGTTCCGGCCGGGGCCGGTCGCGGCGGACATGGTGCGGCCGTTCATCGAGGCCCGGCACGGGCGCGCGCCGGTCCGCTATCCGCACCGCGACCTGGAGGAGCCGCTGCGCGAGACGTACGGGGTCGTGGTCTTCCACGAGCAGATCATCGAGATGGTGCACATCATGACCGGCTGCGGCCGGGACGAGGCCGACCGGGTACGGCGCGGGCTCTCCCACCCCGAGTCGCAGGGGAAGATCAAGGTCTGGTTCGCGCGGCAGGCGGAGCGGAACGGGTACACGGCCGAGGTCATCGCCCGTACCTGGGAGATCATCGAGGCCTTCGGGTCGTACGGCTTCTGCAAGGCGCACGCCGTCGCCTTCGCCGTACCCACCTACCAGTCGGCGTGGCTCAAGGCGCACCACCCGGCGGCCTTCTATGCCGGGCTGCTCACGCACGATCCCGGGATGTACCCGAAGCGGCTGCTGCTCGCGGACGCGCGGCGGCGCGGGGTGCCGGTGCTGCCGCTGGATGTGAACCGGTCCGCCGCCACTCATCGAATCGAACTGGTGTCTAATACGGATGCGGCGGCGGATGTTCCCGAGTCGAGGATGTGGGGGCTGCGGCTCGCGCTGTCCGACGTTCACGGCATCAGCGAGGCCGAGGCCGCCCGGATCGAGGCCGGGCAGCCCTACTCCTCCCTGCTGGACTTCTGGGAACGGTCCCGTCCCAGCCGGCCGGTCGCCGAACGGCTCGCGCAGGTGGGCGCGTTGGACACGTTCGGCACGAACCGCCGGGACCTGCTGCTGCACCTGGCCGAACTCCACCGTGTGCAGCGAAAGCTGCCGCAGGCGGGTGGCCAACTCCCCCTCGGCGGCGGCCGGGAGACCGCGCCCGTCGGACTGCCGGACCTCAACGAGGCCGAGCGTCTCAGCGCCGAGCTGGGCGTCCTCGGCATGGACGCCTCCCGGCACCTGATGAGCGACCACCACGCCTTCCTCGACGAGCTGGGCGCGATCCCGGCGAAGCGGCTCCGGGACACCGCGCACGGGCAGACCGTGCTGGTCGCGGGCGCCAAGGCGGCCACCCAGACCCCGCCGATCCGCTCCGGCCGCCGGGTCATCTTCACCACCCTGGACGACGGGACGGGCCTGGTCGACCTCGCCTTCTTCGACGACAGCCACGAGACCTGCGCGCACACGGTCTTCCACTCCTGGCTGCTGCTGGTGCGCGGAGTGGTCCAGCGGCGCGGTCCGCAGAGCCTCAGCGTGGTCGGCGCGGCGGCCTGGGACCTGGCGGAGCTGGCCGAACTACGGCGCGCGGGCGGCCTGGACGCGGTCGCCGCCCGGCTGGCGGCGCCGGTGGATGCGCCGGTGGAGGCGGCTTCCTCCAGCGACAGCGGCCGCCGGATCCGGCTGCCCACGGGCTACGAGCTGAACCCGTGGGCGGACCTCCAGCCGGCCGGCGATATGGCGGCCACGGGACGGAAGCTGTGGCATTCGAGTCCGGGGAGCGCGGGATGATCCTCTGTGTACGTTTCCATCTGGAGCCGGGGGCCGAGGCGAGCGGCGCCGGAACGGGCGCCGGGGTTTTGGGTACCGGGGTTTTCGGCGCCGATACGGCCCTTCCCGCGCTGCTCGCGCTGACCGAGGGGCTCACTCCCACCGTCCAGGCCCTGCCGCCCGATGCCGCGCTCGCCGATGTCCGGGGCGCCGAGCGGTACTTCGGCCGGGACGCGGCCGGAGTCGCGGCGCTGCTACGGGTGCGTGCGCTCGCGCACTGGGGCGTCGGCTGCACGATCGGCGTGGCCGGGAACCCGATGCTGGCCCGGATGGCCGCGCGGGAGGCCGCGCCCGGGACGACGCTGGTCCTGCCCGACGAGCCGGACGCGGTACGGGAGTTCCTCGCCCGGAAGCCGGCCGCCGCGCTGGACGGGGTCGGCGCCTCGACCGCCCGCACCCTCTGCTCGTACGGGCTCGACTCCGTCGGCAGGATCGCCGCGGCACCCCTGCCCACCCTGCAGCGGATCGTCGGCGCGCGGGCCGGGCGCGAACTGCACGAGAGGGCGCGCGGCATCGACCGTACGCCGGTCGTCCCGAACGCCGCCGCCCGCTCGATGGCCGCCGAACGGCCCTTCGACCGCGACGAGCTGGATCCGGTACGGCACCGGCGCGCCCTGCTCTCCCTCACCGAGGAACTGGGCGCCCGGCTGCGCGGCGAGGGCCAGGTGTGCCGCTCCCTGACCCTCACCGTGCGCTGCGCCGACCGGTCCACGGTCACCCGGAGCCGTACGCTGCGGGAGCCGACGGGACACTCCGCCGCGCTCACCGGGACCGCGTACGGGATCTACGAGTCGCTCGGCCTGCAACGGGCCAGGGTCCGCGGCCTCGCGCTGCGCGCGGAGGGACTGGGCCCCGCCGGACTCGCCGCCCATCAGCTCAGCTTCGACCCGGCGGACGACAAGGCCCGCAGGATCGAGAAGGTCGCCGACCTGGCCCGGGCGAAGTTCGGCCCCCGGGCGGTCCTGCCGGGCTCGCTGGCGGCCTGACCGGCGGACGCGCCGCCGGCGGGGGGCGGGGCCGGGTCGGATGACCGGATCGGTCCACAACCGGACACGGAGTGGATGACCGGATCGGTCCACAACCGAACGCGGGGTGGATGACCGGATCGGTCCGCAGCCGGACCCGATACGGCCTGCCGCCGGCCCGTCCCGGTCAGCCAGACTCGGCGACATGACCCGAGCACTGATCGTCATCGACGTCCAGGAATCCTTCCGCGCCCGGCCGCTGTGGGAGACCATCTCCGACCCCAAGATCGCCCACCAGGTGGACCGCCTGGTCCGGCTCGCCCGCCAGGCCGGGGACCTGGTGGTGTGGGTACTGCACTCCGAGCCCGGCAGCGGTGATGTCTTCGACCCCGCGCTCGGCCATGTCCGGCTGATGGAGGAGCTGGCGCTCCGGGACGGGGAACCCCTGATCCACAAGACCTCCCACAACGCCTTCACCACCACCAACCTGCAACAACTCCTCACGGAGCGCGGTATTCGCGAGCTCACCGTCTGCGGTATCCGCACCGAGCAGTGTGTGGAGACCACCACCCGCGTCGCGAGCGACCTCGGCTACCAGGTCACCTTCGTCGTCGACGCCACCGCGACCAACCCCATCCCGCACCGGGACGCTCCCGCCGGCCGGAGCGTCGCCGAAATGCTGGCCGACCCCCGGACCCTGGACGCCGAGGAGATCATCAGGCGCACCGAGTACGCCCTCGCCGGGCGCTTCGCCACCATCGCCACGGTCGACCAGCTGGAGGCCGCGGCCGGACCTCGGGCATGATGACCGGATCGTGAACCACATCGCCTTCTTCCTGGTGCCCGGAGTCCATCTGCTGGACCTGGCCGGCCCCGCGCAGGTCTTCTCCACGGCCGCGGACTTCGGGCACCCGTACACGCTCAGCTACATCGCCGAGCAGCCGCAGGTCCCCACCGCCCAGGGGCTGCCGCTGGTGGCCTCGACCGACTGGCCCGAGCTCGGCCCCGAAGACGTGATCGTGGTGCCCGGCTGGCGGGCGGTCACCCTGGCCGACAGCCCCGCCATCGGGGCGGCCTCCCTGCGGGTCGTCCGGGGCCACCACGCCAGGGGCGGGACCGTGGCCAGCGTCTGCGCCGGAGCCGAGGCGCTGGGGCGGGCCGGCCTGCTCGACGGCCGCCGCTGCACCACCCACCACGATGTGCAGGACGAGCTGGCCCTGCGCCACCCCCGGGCGGTGGTCGTCCGGGACGTCCTGTTCACCACCGACGACCGGGTGGTCACCTCGGCCGGCATCGCCAGCGGCATCGATCTGGCCCTGCATCTGATCGCGACCCGGCACGGCCCCGCCGTCGCCGCCCAAGTGGCGCGTGACATGGTCGTCTACGCCCGGCGCAACGGCAGCGAGCCGCAGGCGAGCGCGATGCTCCGGTACCGGTCCCATCTCGACGACGCCGTACACCGCGCTCAGGACCTGATCGACGCCCGCTTCGACGAGCCGCTGCGGCTGCCCGCCCTGGCGGCGGCGGTGGGCGTGAGTGAACGCACCCTCACCCGCCTCTTCAGCCGCGCCACCGGCGGCCTGACCCCTCTGCGCTACCAGCAGACGCTCCGCCTCGAACGCGCCGAACACGTCATCAGCCACGGCGCGACGGTCGAGGCCGCGGCCCGCACGGTGGGTTTCGAGGACCCCCGCATGCTGCGCCGCCTCCGCGCACGCGTGCCCCGAGAGACGGTCTAGCAGGCCCGATCGGCCTCGGCCCGGTCGCCCTGCCCGGCCCACGGGGGAGCGAGGTGGGTGCCGTCCGCCAGGTCGACTTCCATGCCGATGGAGGTGGTGACCCAGGTAACGGCCGTCTCCGTACCGCGGTTGTGGATCTGCACCGGCACGCCCGCGTTGATGACGGCGGTGTCGCCGGGAGTGAGCGGTTCGGTGCGGCCCGCGAGGGTGACCTCCACCACGCCGCTGAGCACGTGGAAGATCTCCTCGCGTGTAACGGTGTGCACCGGCGAGGAGGTCCCCGCCGGGATCTCGCCCCGCCAGGCGCACAGCTCCTTGCTGCCGGCGGCGGGTGTGGCGTACGAGAGGAACCGGGCGCCGTGGACCTCATGGACGACGGCATCGGATGTGCGGACAACGGGCAAGGTCTCTCCTGATGTAGACAAGTAGCTTGACTACATGCTCAAGCTACTTGACCTTGGTGTCAAGCTGTACCCGTGAACGATCACGACTCCATGGACCTCTCCGCCGCCCTGCTCGCCGCCGCGGGCGAACTCACCCGGCGGATCCACGAAGGCGTCGTAGCCCGTGGCCACGAAGGCCTTCGCCCGGCCCACGGCTTCGCCTTCGCGCTGCTCGCCCCCGCCGGTGCGACCGCAACCGCCCTGGCCGAGCACCTCGGGGTGACCAAGCAGGCAGCGGGACAGCTCGTTGACGAGCTCGTGCGCAAGGGGTACGTGGAGCGCCGCCCGCACCCGGACGACGCGCGCGCCCGGCTGGTCGTCCTCACCGACCTCGGCCGCGAGTGCACCCGGGCGGCGGAGGCCGCGGCGGCCGATGCCGTACGGCCGTGGGTCGAGCTGCTCGGTGAGCGGCGGGCGCGCGCACTGTGCGACGACCTGCTGCGGGTCGCCCCCAACGGGCCTGTGCGGCCCAGCTGGTGACGGTCCGGCGGGGCGGCAGGATTTTTACCGACGCGTAACTTCACACTTTTACTACTCGCGCGTAATTTGACGTGTGCACAGCATTCTTGTGATCCGGATCACAGGGCGAATCCCCCATCGCAATTCCCCTTGAGCCGCAAGGAGATCACACGATGCTGCCCTGGAAACGAGTGCTCAGACCCCTGGCCGCCCTGCTCCTGGCCTTCGCCGCCGTCACCGCCGCCCCCGCGACCGCAGGGGCCGCCGCCGCGCCCAGCAGCGGCTGGAACAACTACTCCTGCAAGCCCTCCGCCGCCCATCCCCGGCCCGTCGTCCTGGTGCACGGCACCTTCGGCAACTCCATCGACAACTGGCTCGGCCTCGCCCCGTACCTCGTGCACCGCGGGTACTGCGTCTACTCCCTCGACTACGGTCAACTGCCCGGCGTGCCGTTCTTCCACGGCCTCGGCCCCATCGACAAGTCTGCCGAGGAGCTCGACGCGTTCGTGGACAGAGTGCTCGCCGCCACCGGCGCTGCCGAGGCGGACCTCGTCGGCCACTCCCAGGGCGGCATGATGCCGCGCTACTACCTCAAGTTCCTGGGGGGTGCCGACGAGGTCAACGCGCTCATCGGCCTGGCCCCCGACAACCACGGCACCACCCTGATGGGCCTGACGAAACTGCTCCCGTACTTCCCCGGCGCGGAGGATCTCCTCAGCACCGCCACCCCCGCACTCGCCGACCAGGTGGCGGGCTCCGCCTTCCTCACCAAGCTCAACGAGGGCGGCGACACCGTACCCGGCGTGCGCTACACCGTCATCGCGACGAAGTACGACCAGGTCGTCACCCCGTACCGCAGCCAGTTCCTCGACGGCCCCGGCGTACGCAACGTCCTGCTGCAGGACCTGTGCCCGGTCGACTTCTCGGAACACGTCGCGATCGGGCTGATGGACCGGATCGCCTTCCACGAGACGGCCAACGCCCTGGATCCCGCGCACGCGAAGCGGACCACCTGCGCGTCGGTCTTCGACTGACGCGCAGGCGGTCCGGAGCCGGAAGGCCGGTGCCTCAGCGGGTGTGACGCCCGCCCGTGACGGCCTTCCGGCGGACCGAGGCGAACAGCACCGCGGCCCCGACGGCGAGGGCGGCCGCGCCACCGATCGCGAGTACGGGGGTGGTGCTGTCGCCGCCGGTCTTGGCGAGGTTCTCGCCGTCGGCGGCCGGGGTGGCGGGACCGTTGGCGGCCGGCTGGTTGCCGGTCGCCGCCTTCTCGGTCGCGTCCGTGGCGGGAGCGCTCGGCTCGGCACTGTTGCCGTGCTCGTCGCCGCCGTGGCCGCCGTGGTCCACGGTGGAGTCGTCGGTGCCGTCCTCGATCTGCTCCTCGGTGGGGGCGGAGGCAGTCGGCACCGGCGCCGGGGCGGCCTCACCGCTCTCACCGGAGCCACCCCCGGAACCCGACCCGCCGGTGTCCTTGCCGAACACCACGTCGGAGCAGGTGTAGAAGGCCTCCGGGCTGTCCGACCGCTGCCAGATGCTGTAGATCAGGTGCCGGCCGGACTTCGCCGGAACGGTCCCGTCGAAGACGTACGCACCGTTCTCCAGCTTCGGGTTGGTGGCCTTCGCGAAGGGCTGCGACTCCAGGTCGGACCACTTCAGCGGCTTCGACGGGTCGTAGCCGTCCTTCGTGACGTACAGCTCGAAGGACCCCTTGTGCGGGGCGGTCGCCTTGTAGCGGAAGGTGTGCGCGCCCGAGGACAGCTTGCTCGACGGCCAGTCGGCCCGCGGCAGATCCAGCCCCTTGTACTTGTCCCGGCCCGCGGAGCAGAGCTTGCCGTCCGGAATCAGCGACTTGTGACTGCCCGCGGCATTGGCGATGTTGACCTCGTTCCAGTCGTAGAACGCCTGCGCTCCGCTCGCCGCGACGGCCGCCTTGCACGCCGCCGACTTCGGGCTCTCCGGCCCCTCCGCGAAACAGGCCGACACCCGGCTGACCGGGTCGGTCATCGACCCGTGGGCGGCGGCGGGCCCGGCAGCGAGGCCGGCGAGCGCGAGCGGCGCGAAGCCGAGAGCGGCGATGCCGGTGGCCGTGCGGCGAGCGGTCATGGGGGTTCTCCTTCAACGGCGGCACAAGTGCGGTGAGGCGGGACGGAATCCGCTCCGCCGGCGCCGCCCCCCGAAGAACGGCACCGACGGACCGGAACCCGCCCCGACGATCAGCAAGCTAGCCGCCCGAAACCCCGAAACAGCCTGCTGGAACGGGGTGAAGGAGATCCTTATGGTCCCTTTAAGACGACGGTAAGACGGCCCTCAGGTAGGTAGGGCGCCGATCGCCCGCCCCGGACCTCGGACTTCAGGCATGCGGTCGTCCGTAGTCGTCCAGGAGAATCCGCCGGTTGTCGCCTCGGGTGGCTCCCCGTGTGGCTCCCCTGTTGCCCGCCAACGTGCGGGCCGGCTGCTCGCTGTCCGGTCAGCCCCTGGAAGCTGCGTGTACCGCAGTCCTCCTCGCTTACGGTGCAGACCCCGAACAGCCGTCCCGAGACGGTCTAACCCACTCCACCTGGCCTTCCAGCGGCGTCACGAGATGGCGGTGCATCTCCTGGAAGCGCATATAGCCCGTCGTTTCACCCCGAGATGACATGTCAGCCGTTGATGTCACGACCACGAGTAGAGGGTGCCCGTTCCGAACGGCGTTCCGCTGTCAGGGTGCTCCTCGGGCGACGGGTCGCGTACGAACTGCGCGCAGTACTCGTTGCACGCCCCGATCGCCTTGAAGTTCTGGCGGGCCTGCCGCAAGCTCAGGTCGTGGTTCGGACCGCCGCGGACCTCGTCGGCATCGTGCTCGTCCTCGCCCCACGCTCAGCCAAGGTGATAAACCCGCAGCAGGGACAGCGGTACGGTCCGGCCTCGGCGTTGCCGGGAATCTTGGCGACCTGGGTTTCGCAGGTCGAACGACGGTGCAGCGACGAATTGAGCATTGCTTTTGGGGAGGGGCCTTGGGAGCCAAGACCGGTCTGCTCGTGTACGCCGACGGCGATGTGCCCGGCCTACTGCGGCAGGTGGGAGCGGCGGACTTGGAGCAGACGTCCGTCATGATGCGGCGTCTTAATCCGAGCTGCGAGATCGAGGAGAGTGATGGCTCGGACCTGTACGAGGGCGTGTATCCACCGGATGGAACGGCCTATGCGGCGAGCTGGCCCGGCGTAGAGATCGTCTGCGATCGGCGCCTGATGATCGATTCCCCGTCACAGCTCCCCGGGCACCTCGTCGCGGCGAGTGCCGGCCGACGGTTGGTCCTGCACGCCATGCACAGCGTGGTCGACTGGTTGGCGTTCGCTGTATGGGAGGACGGACGTCTCATCCGGTCTCTGAGCCTGTCACCGGATTACGGGATCATCGAGAACATCGGGGAACCGCTCCCTTTCGAACTTCCCTACTGGGCCGGGGACCGTCCGCCGGACGTCATTCCGTGGCCGGGTGAGGAAGAGGAGCCGTACGCCCTGCCCTTCCATCCTCTGGAGCTTGGCGAAGACGCGCTGCGGGCACTCTGCGGCTTCGTCCAGGAGGGCATGCCGGAGCCCGGGGACGTTGACGCGGACAGCATCGAGCTCCATGGTTTTCGCGTGCGGGACCCGAACGGTCCCGACCCCGCCGAGAAGGAAGTGGAGTTGCGGAGGGCCGGGGAAGCGATGGGGCCGCCCCAGTTCTACACGATGGGCCCTGACGGCTTGCTGGCCGAACGGGACAGCCCCTAGCTCCCGCAGGGGCCCGCGGCAACTCGCTGTGCGTGGGAGGTGACAGGTCGCCGAGGGCCGTACCGATCCGCCGCTGTTGGTGTCAGCCGTTGATGTCACCGCCCGCCCGCCTCTCGCGGCTGTGCGGCGCGCGGCGCGCTTGCATGGTCAGTAGAAAGCCAAGCAACGCGACCGCGATGGCCCCGTCGCGAATGGCTGTGTTCCTGGGGAGCACGCCGCCGAACCAATAGACGATAAGCGCGGCAGCAATCGTCAGCTCTCCCCAGCCGTACAGACGCGTGCGGAGGATGTGCCGACGCTCCCAGGGCAGCAGCCATCCCCAGCGGAGTGCTGCCGATCCAAAGAAACCCGCATGCAGCGCAATCAAGCCGACAGCAATGCCGACGTACGGAAGCATGCCTCCCCCTTCCCTGGTGGCGGGATCATGGCATGTCGCCGAGAGTGGGACCAGGTGCGGCGTACACCGTAGCCGTACGTCGCTGCCCACGCCTTTCTCACCGTTCCACGGGCCACCGCACTGTCTCAGGGGTGAGGGGTACGGCTGATCGGGGACCGGCTGGTTCAGCCGCCCACCGGGTCCACCGCGTTGCGCCAGATCTTGACGTCGACCGTGATGTGGTCCGTGGTGTCCGGCGAGGGTGCCGTGCCGCGGAAGGTGATGAGGCCCACGTGGCCGGTTCCGCTGATCACGCACATCCGGTCGCCGACAGCGAGGTCTCTCACCCACACGTACTTCTCACTGCCGGTCTGTGCGAGGCACGCATCCGACGTCCCCGCGGCGCGGGGAGCCAAGCGGGTCAGCTGGCTCCGGCTGGTGGAGCCGGGCGCCACCACGGCGCCGGAGGAGTAGACGCTGTAGGTGAAGTCCTCGTCGGTGGTGCCCGTGTCGGCCTTGGCGCGTACGGGGCGGTCTCCCAGGTACAGGTCGCGGCTCGCCGTCATGCGAATGCCGGTGTAGGTGACGCTCGTCGGCTGGGCGGCGGCCGGCGCGGTCGGCTTGCGGGAGGCGTCCGACGTCTGGGACGTGGCCGGTTCGGCGGAGGCGGGCGGGGCAGTGCGGGTCGGGGATGAGGAAGGGCGCGCCTTCGCCGTGGGCTTCTTCGACGGCGATGCGGACGGCCGGCCGGAACCGGTCGGTTGCGGCTCCGCCGTGGGGCTCGAGGGCTGGCCGGCCGGTCCACTCGCGCCATCCGCCGGCTCACTGGGGCGCAGGACGCCGGACAGGAACAGGGCGCCGGTCACGGTGACCGCGGTCAGGACGACCGCCCCACCGGCGACCAGCCCCCACTGCTTGGTACGACGCCGCGGTGCAGGCCGCGCGGCGGCGGGACCGGTCGGCGCGGAGTAGAGCGCGGCGCCTGCGACGCCCGCGTGGGGGGCCGCAGCACCGGGCGCGGCCGTTCCGGCGAACGCGCCGCCGGGGTGGCCGCCGACGCCCGGGGCGGCGGGAGCGGGAGGGGCCGGTGCACCGAACTCACCGCCGGTTACGCCCGGCCCACGGGAAGCGTCTCGCTGACTCACGGCGCCCTGGCGGGGGACTCGCAGGGCCATCGTCTGCGCCCCGGACGGCTGCGGCACGGACGGCCGTGGCTGCGGCTCGCGCACCGCGTGCTGCGCGAGCTGCCCCGCCACCGACGCGGGCAGCCAGCTCTCGACGCGGCGCAGCCCCTTCGGGTCGGCGGCAGCGCACAGGCGTATGACGTCGGCCGGGGTCAGCCGCCGGGCCGGCTCCTTGGGCAGACATCCGGCCACCAACTCGACGAGATAATCCGGGAGTTCGCCGAGCTGCGGCTCCTCGTGCACGATGCGGTACAGCACCCCGTGTGAGGGCCCGTCGCCGAAGGCGCCCACGCCGGTGGCGGCGAAGGCGGTGATCTGGCCGAGCGCGAACACGTCGGCCGCTCCGGTGATCTCCCCGCCGAGTGCCTGCTCGGGCGCCATGAAGGCGGGTGTCCCGATGGCGGATCCGGTGTGGGTGAGGGAGGTGGCGTCCACGGCGCGCGCCACCCCGAAGTCGATGACGCGGGGCCCGTCGAGAGCGAGCAGCACATTCGACGGCTTGAGGTCGCGGTGCACGATCCCGGCGCGGTGGATGTCCTGGAGCGCCTCGGCCACACCCGCTGTCAGCAGCAGTACCGTCTCCTTGGGCAGCGGCCCGTTCTCCTTGACGGCCTCAGCCAGGGAGGGGCCCGGAATATAGGCGGTGGCGAGCCAGGGCATGGGCCCTTCGACGTCGCTGTCGAGGACGGGTACGGTGCACACGCCCTGGACGCGGCGGGCGTTGGCGACCTCCTGCCGGAACCGGTCGCGGAAGTCGCGGTCGTCGGCGAGTTCGGGGCGGATCACCTTCACGGCGACGGCCCTTCCGCCGGGTGTGTGGGAGAGGTAGACACGTCCCATGCCCCCGGCGCCGAGCCGCGCCTGAAGGATGTATTCCCCGGCGGTGCGCGGATCGTCGTCCTGAAGCGGCTGGAACATCCCCGCACCCGTCCCCGCACCCGTCTGCACGTTCCCGACTCCCGTAGCGCTCTGCTGCCTCGCACACAACTGGTCGGAACCATATCGGTGTTCGAGCGGGCGCGGTGACGGACGGCCGCCCCGCGGCCCCACCGCCACGGGTCCCGAGGACGTCGGGCCTCACGTCATCGGGGACCGCCGTCCGGCCGAGGTTCCCCGTACCACCGCCACGTCGTCAGGCGCGCGTGGCCGGGCAGTTCGGTGCGGCCGGTCGCCCACAGCAGGGTGGGCCACGGGGGTGTGCCAGCCGGGGCGTCCGGGAACAGGCGGGCGAGCACCCTCGCGCACAGGCCGGCGGGCGGGGTCCAGGTCAGGCCGAGTCCCTCGGCCAGGTCGTGCGTGTGCACCAAGGTCTCCACGATCCCCATCGCGGCGAAGCCCTCCGGGTCCGAGATGCCGTGGCCGTGGTACGCGCGGACATGCGGCGGTGTCGTACGCACCATCGCGACCAGCAGCGCGCCGCTCGCCTCCAGGACCTGCAACAGCCCCTCCGGCCCCGCCGATCGGTCCGCGTGGATGGAGTTCGCCGGGCCGCCGGGCCGCCGGCTCTCCCATACGAAGGGGACTTCGCCGGTCAACGGCGGGGTACGGGGGCCCAGTTGCACCGCGTACGCGAAGAGATCGTCGCTGAGGTGCTCGACGGTCTCCCAGCACGTCCACTCCAACGAGCCGGCCGTGTCGTCCCAGGCCGCCGCAGGCGCCTCCCGGAGCGTGGTGACAGCGAGCCGGACGGCGTGGCCGACGTCGTCCGCGGTGACCGGGGACCGTTCGGCTTGCGTGGATCGGGACATGGATCGGGGCATGGCAGGAACCGTAGCGCGAGCGGCGGGCAGGCGGGCGTTCAGCCGATCCAGCGGTAGCGGCGCTCCGGGCGCCCCGTCCCCCCGTACCGCAGCCGCACCTCGGCCCGGCCCGTGTCCGCGAAGTACTCCAGGTAGCGGCGCGCGCTCACCCGCGACAGCGCTCCCGCCTCCGCGCACTCCGAAGCCGAGAGGCCGTCCGCGTGCTCGCGCAGCGTGCGCTCTACCAGGACCGCCGTGTGCGCCGCGAGGCCCTTCGGCAGCTCACGCGAGCCCGGCGGCCGCGTCCCGAAGATCTGGTCGACGTCCTCCTGGCGCGCTTCGCCCAGGGAGTCCAGCCGCGAGCGCAGTGAGGCGACGTGCCGCAGCTGCTCCTGGAGGGCGGCCTGGTTGAACGGCTTGATCAGGTAGTGCAGGGCCCCGGCCCGCAGCGCCGCCCGGATGACCCCGGCGTCCCGGGCGGCGGTGATGAACAGCGCGTCGACACTGGGCCTGCCCTCCCGCTCTTCCGCCGCGCGCAGCTCGCGCAGTACCTCGATCCCGTCCATATCGGGCAGATAGACGTCCAGGAGTACGAGATCGGGGCGCACCTGGGCCGCCGCGCGCAGCGCTTCGCCGCCGCTGTGGGCCACCCCGACGACCGTGAACCCCTCCGTCGCGGACACATAGCGGCTGTGCAGCCTGGCGACCATGAAGTCGTCGTCCACCACCAGCACCTTTGTCACCGCGACAGGCTAAGGCGCGACCACAACGACCACAACGTCCGTTGATTGCGGAAGAGAGACAGCTTCTCAACACCCAGGCAACATGTGGGCCACCTCACACACTCTCCCGTACGAACAGGTGGTGGCACACGTGCGCCTGCGCACTCCCCTCGCCCTGCTCGGGGCGGCGCTGCTCGTGCTCGTCGGACCACCGCTGCTCACCACAGGCAGCGGCGCCGGCACCGGCACGCAGATCCCCGGCCTGCGTTTCATGGTCCCGAACACTCCCGGCGGCGGGTACGACATCACGGCCCGTACCGCCGCCAAGAACGCCGAGGACGCCGGCCTCACCCACAACATCGAGGTGTTCAACCTGCCCGGCGCCGGCGGCACCGTCGGACTGGCCCGCCTCGTCGGCGAGCACGGCAACGGCAAGCTCGCCATGTCCATGGGGCTCGGTGTCGTCGGCGCCGTCCACACCAACAAGGCGCCCAAGACCCTGTCGGACACCACCCCGATCGCCCGGCTCACCGAGGAGCAGGACATCGTGGTGGTCTCGAAGGACTCCCCCTACCGGACCATCGGGCAGCTGCTCGACGCCTGGAAGAAGAACCCCGGCAAGCTCCCCGTCGGCGGCGGGTCCTCACCCGGCGGACCCGACCACCTCGCCCCCATGCTGATGGCGCAGGCGGCCGGGATCGCCCCCAAGACCGTCAACTACATCCCCTTCGACGGCGGCGGTGAACTCCTCGCCTCCATCCTCGGCAACAAGGTCGCCTTCGGCGTTTCGGGCGTCGGCGAGTACCTCGACCAGATCAGGTCGGGGGAGCTGCGGCTGCTCGCGGTCACCGGGCCCGAACGCGTCCCCGGACTCGACGCCCCCACCCTCCGCGAGGCGGGGCTCGACACCGAGTTCACCAACTGGCGCGGCATCGTCGCGCCGCCCGGACTCTCCGATGCGGAGCGGGACAAGCTCATCGCGCTCGTCGAAGAGCTCCACGGCTCACCGCAGTGGAAGGAGTCGCTGAAGAAGAACGGCTGGGACGACGCCTTCCTCACGGGAGACGAGTTCGGCGACTTCCTGGCCGACCAGGACATGCGTGTCGACACGGTACTGAAGGAGCTGGGACTGTGACCCCCGACTCGACCGGCGGCATCGGCGCGACCGGCGCGACCGGCGGCATCGACGCGACGGGCGCGGCCGGCGCCACCACCGGCCCCACCGGCGCCATCGACGCGACCGCAGACAAGACCCCCGCCCCGCGCCACACCTCATGGCTGCGCGAACACTCCGAACTCGGCGTCAGCGTCCTGCTGCTGGTGCTCGGCGTCCTCGTCCTCACCGACGCCCTCACCATGACCGTCGACATCGCCCAGCGCGGCCCCGTCGGCCCCAAGACAGTCCCGGTCGTCGTCGCCGTCGCGCTCCTGCTCGTCGCCGCACTGCTCGCCGTCGACGTCCTGCGCGGCGGCCGCGGCGAGGCCGAGGGCGGCGAGGACATCGACCTCTCCGAGCCCGGTGACTGGCGGACCGTCCTGCTGCTCGCCGGAGTCTTCCTCGGCAACGCCGTCCTCATCGGCCCGCTCGGCTTCCCGGTCTCCGGGGCGCTGCTCTTCTGGGGCTCCGCGTATGCCCTCGGCAGTCGCCGCATGGACCGCGACCCGCTCATCGCGGCCGGGCTCTCCCTGCTCACCTATGTCGTCTTCAACAACCTGCTCGGTGTCCCGCTCCCCGGCGGCCCGCTGATGGGAGCGCTGTGACATGGACTCCTTGAACTCCCTGCTCGACGGCTTCGGTACCGCCCTCACCCCCGTCAACCTGCTCTGGGCCGCGCTCGGCGTCCTCCTCGGTACGGCCATCGGCGTCCTGCCCGGCATCGGCCCCGCCATGGCGGTGGCCCTGCTGCTGCCGGTGACGTACGGTCTCGAACCCACCGGCGCGTTCATCATGTTCGCCGGCATCTACTACGGCGCCATGTTCGGCGGCTCCACCACCTCCATCCTGCTCAACACCCCCGGCGAGAGCGCGGCCGTCGTCGCCGCCATCGAAGGCAATCCGATGGCCCGCGCCGGACGTGGCGCGCAAGCCCTCGCGGCCGCCGCCATCGGCCACTTCGCGGGCGGCATGATCGGCACCATCCTGCTGGTCGCGCTCGCCCCCACCGTCGCCTCGCTCGCCGTCGACATCGGAGCGCCCGACTACTTCGCCATCATGGTGCTGGCATTCATCGCCGTCACCTCCGTCCTCGGCTCCTCCCGCATCCGCGGCGCCGCCTCCCTGCTCATCGGCCTCACCATCGGCCTCGTCGGCCTCGACCAGATGACCGGACAGCAGCGCCTCACCTTCGGCTCGCTCCAACTCGCCGACGGCATCGACGTGGTGATCGTCGCGGTCGGCCTCTTCGCGATCGGCGAGGCGCTGTGGGTCGCCGCGCACCTGCGCCGCTCGACCGGGGAAGCGATCCCGGTCGGCCGCCCCTGGCTCGGCAGGTCCGACGTCCGGCGCACCTGGAAGTCCTGGCTCCGCGGCCCCTTCATCGGCTTCCCGTTCGGCGCGATCCCGGCCGGCGGCGCGGAGATCCCGACCTTCCTGTCGTACGTCACCGAGAAGCGGCTGTCCAAGCACAAAGACGAGTTCGGGCGCGGAGCGATCGAAGGCGTCGCGGGCCCGGAGTCCGCGGCGTCGGCCTCGGCCGCCGGAACCCTCGTCTCCATGCTGACCCTGGGCCTGCCGACCACCGCGGTCGCGGCGGTCATGCTCGCCGCCTTCCAGCAGTACGGAATCCAGCCCGGCCCGCTGCTCTTCTCCCGCGAACCCGACCTGGTGTGGGGACTGATCGCCTCCCTCTTCGTCGGCATGGTGCTGCTGCTTGCCCTCAACCTGCCGCTGGCCCCCCTGTGGGCGAAGCTGCTGCGCATCCCGCGCCCCTACCTCTACGCGGGCATCCTCTTCTTCGCGGCGGTCGGCGCGTACGCGGTCGGCGGCGAGGCCCTGGACCTGGTGATCCTGCTGCTCATCGGCCTGCTGGGGTTCGGGATGCGGCGGTACGGACTGCCGGTGCTGCCGGCGGTCATCGGCGTCATCCTCGGCCCGGCCGCCGAACAGCAGCTGCGGCGCGCGCTGCAGATCAGCGACGGCAGCGTGACGGGCCTGGTCAACACGTCCTTCTCGGTGACCGTCTACGCGGTGATCGTGGTCCTGCTGGCCTGGCCCTGGCTGAAGAAGCTGGTCCTGCGACGCCGTCGTAGCGTAGCCGCATGACCGACGACATCCGCCCCGCCACCGCGGCAGACGTGACCGCCGTGCAGGCCGTGACCGACGCGGCTGTGGGCGGGTGTTCGTCACCGGCTCGCCCGTGGTCGGGGTCATCGCCCTGGTCCCGGACGACATCGTCGTGTACTGCCGTGCGGGGCTCGACGCGTACCGCGCCGGTGACCGGTTCGTGGTGCACTGGCACGAGGACGGGGACGCCGTCGCGTACGACCCGGAGCGGGGGAGCAGGGCGAGGTGATCTGAGCCCTGCCCGCCCGGCTCAGCTGAGCAGCTGGTCGAAGCCGTCCTGCCGTGCCAGGAGTTCGAGGGCGTCGAGGGCGCGGCGGGCCTGCTCCGCCGCCTCCGGGTCGCGGGCGGTCAGGCCGCTCGCCTCGAACTCGTCCTCGTCCAGGCGCAGGACGGACGACCGGTCCGCCGACACCCACAGGTCGAGGTCCAGGTCCTCGACCACCAGCTCGTCGCCGCGGACGACGGCGGGCCGGGTCACGTCGCAGTACCAGCCCTTCAGCGTCCCGTCCCCCGAGCGGACCTCCTTCACCGCGTACCACCGCGCGCGCCAGAAGTGCTCGGTGAACACATCGCCCGGCTCGAACCGGACGAAGCCGAAGTCCCGCGTGTCTTCGGCGGCCCACGGGGCGCGGACCGTGACGCGGTCGCCGTCGTCCGCGATCAGGGTGGCCGGGTAACGGATCTTCGTACGCCCGGCCTTGACCAGAGCGACGGTCAGCCCAGTGGTCATCGGCTGTCACCGCCCAGCTGCTTGACGTGCCGGACCTCGGTCGCCGAGATCGTGTAGCCGAACCACTTGTTGATCGCGAGCATCGGACCGTTGTCCGCATCGTTGCCGGTGAACGCCTCCGTGTAGCCGGCCGCCCTGGCCCGGTGCAGGGAGGTGTTCTTGGCGAGCTTGGCCAGGCCCCGGCCGCGGAAGGCGCGGCGGGTGCCGGTCATGGCCGACGAGTAGCGGGTGAGACCGTCGGTCTCCGCGGCGCTGAACGCGGCCACCTCCCCGTCCACCACGACGACCGAGGTCAGTTCGCGGTCCAGGGACGGGTTGTTCCAGGTGTGGCTGAGCCAGTCCGCGTAGTCCGTGAACTCCGCGCCCACGTCGCTGGGCTCGTCGGAGGTGGTCTCGGCGTCGGCCTCGAAGAGGGGGCGCGGGTCGTCGGCGAAGTCCGCGGCGGTACGCAGCTCCACACCCGGCGGCGGCTCGGGCAGCGGCGGCAGCGTGCCGTTCGCCAGGTCGAGCCGCAGGAAGTGGGCCGGGCGGCTCGGGCGGTAGCCGCGGCGCTCGGCGAAGGCCCGGAAGGGCGGCTCGTCCAGCACCCAGGAGTACACGGCGGTGGCTCCGGCCGCTGCGAGGTACTCCTCGGCGGTACGCAGGATCAGCGAGCCCGCGCCCCGGCCGCGGCGCTCCGGATGGACGTACGGATTGACGAAGGACTGGCCCGGCTCATTGCTGTCGTACGCGATGCCGGCCTGCGCCGTGCCGATCACCTCGCCGTCCTCCTCGGCGACCAGGAGCCGGTACCGCTTGGCGGGGTTGGCGCTCGCGACGTCGAAGGCGATGCCTTCGAGGGTGGTCACCATGAACGGGAGGGCGGCGCGTCGTACCCGGACCACCCCTTCGGCGTCGGCGGGGCGGAAGTCACGGACGATCACAGTCATGGGCCGCACGTTACGCGCGAGCCGGCCAAGGTCGCCCCTCATTATCGGGAGGTGGGGGAGAATCGGCCTGTGACCTTGAAGATCTCCATTGACCCAGCCGCCGGGACCGCTCCGTACGAGCAACTGCGTACCCAGATCGCCGGGCAGGCGCGCTCGGGCAGGCTTCCCGTCGGCTACAAGCTGCCGACCGTGCGCGGGCTGGCCGAGGAACTCGGTCTCGCGGCCAACACGGTGGCCAAGGCGTACCGCGCGCTGGAGGCGGACGGGGTGATCGAGACGCGCGGCCGGAACGGAACGTTCGTCGCGGCGGCGGGCGACGCGGCGGACCGCGAGGCGGCGGCCGCGGCGCGGGCGTACGCGGAGCGTGCGGTACGCCTCGGACTCGACCGGGACGCGGCGCGGGCGGCGGTGGAGGACGCGCTGCGGGCGGCATACGCGAGGTGAGGGCCGGGGGGAAGTTCCCCTACCCTTCCCCCAGACTCCGTCCGGGGGGACCCCAACCTTCCCGAACCGGGGCCAAGCCCCCGGCCCCCAGCGCGTCCGCTGCGCGGCGTGTTGCGCCGTGCGTACCGGACTCGGGCCCGGACCGTGGGCCCGGCCCTCGGGCTGCCCGCTGCGCGGCGCGTTGCGCGGTGCGTCCGGACTCGGGCGGGCCCGCTTCGGACCGTGGGGTAGACCGCCGGTCTCCGGCCGCGCCCGCCGCGCGTTACGGCCCCCGGACCGTGGGCCCGGCCCCGGACCGCCGTCGGCGGCGCGTTGCGCCGTGCGCCGTGGACTCGGGCGGGCCGCTTCGGACCGTGGGGCAGGCCGCGGTTTTCGGCCGCGGGCGGTGCGCGGTTCGCGTCGCGGGCTGCTGGCGGCGCGGCTCAGAGGTACAGGCCCGCGTCCGCTCCCGGGTTCTGGGACGGGACCGAGGCCGGGCCCGTGCCGCGGCGGAGGGCGTACAGCTCCGCCAGGGTCGCGCCTTCGCGGCCGATGCCCTCGTCCGTGCCGAGCCAGTCCACCGACTCGCGGTGCGTCAGCGAGCCGACCTCGATCCGGGCCAGGCAGCGGCCCGGGCGGACGACCGCCGGGTGGAGACGTTCCAGGTCCTCGTTGGTCGTGACCCCCACCAGGACGTTGCGGCCCTGCCCGAGCAGCCCGTCGGTGAGGTTCAGCAGCCGGGACAGGGCCTGGCCCGCGGTGTGCTTGGCCTCGCCGCGGATCAGTTCGTCGCAGTCCTCGAGGAGCAGCAGACGCCAACGGCCCTTCGCCGTACCGTCGTCCTCCCCGATCGCGATGTCCATCAGATAGCCGACGTCGTTGAACAGCCGTTCCGGGTCCAGTACGCAGTCGACCTGGCACCAGTCGCGCCACGAGCGCGCCAGCGTGCGCAGCGCCGAGGTCTTGCCGGTGCCCGGCGGGCCGTGCAGCAGGAGCAGCCGGCCCGCGATGTCGTCGGGGGTGACCTTCATCAGCCGGTCCATCGCCTCGGCCACCGGCGCGGTGTAGTTGGGCCGGACCTCGGCCCAGGTACCCGCGGCGATCTGCCGGGTGGTGCGGTGCGGGCCGCGACGCGGCGAGACGTACCAGAAGCCCATGGTGACGTTCTCGGGCTGCGGCTCGGGCTCGTCCTGCGCGCCGTCGGTCGCCTGCTTCAGCACCGTCTCGGCCAGGATGTCGCTGACCGCGGTCACCGTCACATCGGCGCCGCGGTTCCAGCGCGAGACGAGCAGGGTCCAGCCCTCGCCCTCGGCGAGGGTGGCGCTGCGGTCGTCGTCGCGCGCCGAACGCAGCACCTTCGCGGCCGGCGGCAGCAGCGTCGCACCGGACCTGACCCGGTCGATCGAGGAGCTGTGGGAGTACGGCTGCTCGCCCGTCGCGAAGCGGCCGAGAAACAGCGCGTCGACGACATCGGACGGTGAATCGCTGTCGTCGACGTTGAGCCGGATCGGCAGCGCGTCATGAGGGTTGGCAGACATGGCGCCCATGATCCGGCACGGCGTGATCCTTTGCACCCAGGTTTCGTGGGATCACTCCTCCGGCCGCGGGCGGGCCGGCCGGGCCCGGCGGACCGCGCGGACCAGGGCGTACCCCTTGGTGAGGGCCCGGTCGCGGGCGAAGTTCCGGGTGATCGCCCGGCCCTCGACCAGCCGCTCGAACTCCTCGATGCCGGTGCGGCGCCGGACCGTCAGCCGCTCCAGCGCGTACGGGCCCTGGCGGCGCCGCGCGAGAGCGTTGCCCACTGCGAGCGCCTGGGCGTACCCGGCGGCGCGTACGGTACGCCGGACCCGCCGGCTGGAGTAGCCGTACGGGTAGGCGAACGACGCCGGGGGTTCGCCGAGCCGCTCGGCGATGATCTCCCGGCATCGCCGGACCTCGAAGTCCAGCCGGTGGTCCGCGAGCTGGTCCAGCTGCGGATGGGTGTGGCTGTGGCCGCCGATCTCCGCGCCGGCCGCGGCGAGTTCGCGTACCTGGTGCCAGTCGAGCATGGTGTCGAGCGCGCCGCCGCAGTCGTCGGGGCCGCGCAGCCAGCCGGTGGAGACGAAGAGGGTCGAGGCGAAGCCGTGCTTGGCGAGGGCGGGGAGGGCGTGCCGGTGCACGCCCTCGTAGCCGTCGTCGAAGGTGATCAGCACGGGCCGCGGCGGCAGCGCTTCGAAGGAGCGCCAGGCGTTGGCCAGTTGGGCTGTGGTGAGTGGGGTGAAGCCCCGTTCGCCGAGCAGGTCCATCTGCTCGGCGAACGCCTCCGGGGCGACGGAGAGCCCGCGGGTCGCGGGCGCGGGGTCGTGGGCGACGGAGTGATACATCAGCACCGGCACGGGCACCGTCATGCGGCGTCGCCCTCCCGCTCGCGGATCCCTCCGGCCGGAGACCGGAGCTCCCGTGCCGGGAGCTCCCGCGCCACCCCGTGCGGCGCCTCGCGCAGTGCGATGGGCTCCGCCGTGAAGGTCGTGCCTTCCCGGCGGGCGCGGGCGCTGCCCAGCAGATAGCCGGCCGCCGCGGCCGCCACCCCCGTGACGATCGCGCCCGCCCGGCCCGCGCCGCCGGGGCGGCCGAGCACGGCGTCGCGCAGGCCGCGCGCCACGCCCGCGGGGAGCACCCGCGTGGTGTAGCGGCGCTCGGACTCGAGTCCCTTGTCCGCGCCCACACTGCGGGTCACGAGCGCCTTGGACAGGCCTTCCGCGTAGGCCCGGGTGCGGAAGTAGCCGAACCGCTCCCGCGCCGGCGGCACCTTGTGGTGGATGACCGCCCGGTCGTCGATCAGCAGCACCGCGTGCGGGAGCGCCCTGCCGAGCCGGATGCACAGCTCGGTCTCCTCGCCGCCCAGCGGCCGTCTGTCGCCGTCCCGGCCGATGCCCGTCGCGAAGCCACCGGCCGCGTCGAAGGCCGCCTTCCGGAAGGAGGCGTTCCCGCCGAGTACGTTGCGGACCCGCACCTTGCCTTCCGGCAGCCCCCGGTACGTACAGCCGACGACCCAGTCGAACTCCTCGGGGAACCAGGCCGGTCTGCGGCGCGAGGCCCAGACCGGCACGGTCCGGCCGCCGACCGCCATCACGCGGGGATCCGCGTACGCGGCGGCGAAGTGGCGGAGCCAGTCGCGCTCGGCGACCGCGTCGTCGTCGAGGAACGCGACGATCGAGCCCCTGGCGGCGGCGATACCGGTGTTACGGCCCGCGGACAGGCCGCGCGGACCGGCGTTGGCGAGCACCCGCACCGTCCCTCCGGCGTACTCCCTGCCGAGCCGCTCCAGCAGTGCCGGATTGTGGTCCACCACCACCAGCGTCTCGAGCGCCGGCCGGGACTGGCACCGCACCGAGGAGACCGCCGCGAGGATGTCCTCCCAGCGGTCCTCGGTGTAGACGCAGATCACCACGGAGATGTCCGCACCGCCGGCGTCCGTCAAGACAGCTCTCCTCGGCCCGCGCTGCCCGCGTTGACGGCGATCGCCGGGGTGAGCCGCCCGCGCCGGCGGCGGTTCCCCTGTTCCCTGAGGATGACCCTGAGGACGCGCAGTCCGTCGCGTACGGCGCGCAGGTTGCTGACGCCGTGGATCCGCAGGTACTCGTGGCTGGGGATCTCCTGGACTCTCAGCCCGGCCTTGACGACGCGGATGTTCATGAGCGTCTCGACCTCGAACCCGGTGCAGTCGAGCGAGATCTTGTCGAGGCAGTGCCGCCAGAACGCGTTGTAGCCGTAGCACAGATCGGTGTAGCGCGCGCCGAACTTGGCGTTGACCACCGCGCACAGCACCCGGTTGCCCAGCTTGCGGACCGGTGTCATGTCGTCCGTACCGCCGCCGTTGGCGAAACGGGAGCCCTTGGCGAAGTCGGCTCCGCCGACGAGTGCGGAGACGTAGGAGACGATCTCGCCGCCGTCCGCCGAACCGTCCGCGTCGACCATCACGATGATGTCGCCCGTGCAGGCGGCGAATCCGCTGATCAGCGCATCGCCCTTGCCTTTTCCGCGCTGCTTCACGACCTTGACGTCAGGCCAGTGGTCTCTTGCGACCTGCACTGTGTCGTCCGTCGAATTCCCGTCGACGAGGACGACTTCGTGGATCCAGTCGGGCAGGGTCTTGAACACGTACGGAAGATTCTCCGCCTCGTTCATGGCGGGAATCACGACGCTCACCGGTGGCGTGATGGCGAGGTGGGAGGAGACCGGGCGGTACTGGCCGGGTATTCGGCCGATCACGGTCTCGGAGGAGCGGCCGCCCAGCGGCGACGTCAGGACGAACGGATCTGGCCCCGGAACCGCAGGGCGAAGGAATGAGCTCATGAGTCTTTTCCCTCTCGTCCGGTGGACTGCCCGCCCCCGGGCAGTCCGGATGAGTGTCCGGTTCGAAAGGGGGGTTTCTCACCCCGGTCATGACGGCATGGCACACCGTACGGTTCGGGTGAGCTGGCGAAAACGGCCGCGCGGCCCACGACGTGGCGTACGTCGGTGACCGGACACGGCACCCCCCTGCCGCCCCGCCCCGGATCCCATCGCGACGCTAGAGCCCTCCCCTGAGCCGCTTTGCATGATGGTCCGATGCGGGTGGATGTACGACGGTATTGATGATTGGGACTGTATGGCAAGACCTGCCCCGAGGTCTCACGTTTCTGTCTTTTCTGTGTTTTTGACCCCTCCTTCATGGGCGTGTGAAGCGCCGGAAGGAAGAAGAGCCTGAAGGAAGAAGAGGTGAGTGCCGGCTCCGGCGAGCGCGAGCAGGAGCGCGGGCAGCGGCAGGGCGTGACGCCCTGCTGGCCCTGACTTGCCACTGATCGTCTGCATTGGCGACTTTGCCCCCCGACGCGCCTGATGCCGGGCTTCAATGTCGCGCAGAGTGTGAGCGGTCGTCAAGATGTGAACGACATGTGGAGCCCGCTGAGAGTTGACGAGACGTCATCGGCCCGTCACTGAGGGGCATTCCGAGGGTTACTGGCTCCGCGTGTTTTGGCATGGACACTTCCCGTACTGCATGGGTCTTGGTACGACAGATGTGGCAGAGATCCTGCTAAGGGAGGTTCCATGAAACTGTCCCGATTCGCGGCATTCTCATCCTCACTCCTCCTCGCCGGCGTTGCGGCCCTCACTGGGGCGGGCCCGGCGCAAGCAGCTCAACAGGCCGCTCCCGGGCCCTATGTGGCGCTCGGCGACTCGTACTCCTCCGGTCTCGGCGCCGGAAACTACGACAGCGCGAGCGGCAACTGCAAGCGCACCACCCGGGCCTATCCGGCCCGTTGGGCAGCCGCCCACTCACCCTCCAGCTTCCACTTCACCGCTTGCTCCGGCGCTCGTACGGGTGATGTTCTCGCCGGGCAACTCGGCCCGCTCAGCGCCGCGACCGACCTCGTCAGCATCACCATCGGCGGCAACGACGCCGGATTCTCCGACGTGATGACCACCTGCGTCCTGCAGTCCGAGACCAACTGCATCAACCGCATCAACGAAGCCCGCCGGTACGTCGACACGACGCTGCCCGGCAAGCTCGACCAGGTCTACTCGGCGATCCGGTCCAAGGCACCCGCGGCCCACGTCGTCGTCCTCGGATACCCCCGCTTCTACAAGCTCAGCGGCACCTGCGTCGCCGGGCTCACCGAAAGGGAACGCGCCGCCATCAACAGCGCCGCCGACCATCTCAACAGCGCCACCGCCAAGCGCGCCGCCGACCACGGCTTCACCTTCGGCGACGTCGTCCCCACCTTCACCGGGCACGAGATCTGCTCCGGCAGTGCCTGGCTGCACAGCGTCAACTGGCTGAACATCGCCGAGTCCTACCACCCCACCTCGGCCGGACAGTCGGGCGGCTACCTGCCCGTCCTCACGGCTGTGGGGTGACCGCGTCCGGCGAGTAGGAAGACGAGGGGGCCCCGCCCGTCGGGGTCTCCTCCGCACAGGTCACCGTGAACTCCACCGCGTCGGACTTCGCCTTGACCGGCTTCCGGGTCTCCACCCAGATCTCGTCGCGGTGCGCCTCCCCCTCCTTGTACGTCAGCTCGGTGTAGTTCACCTGCTGCGTCCGGCCACCGCCCGCCGCGAAGGGGAGTGTCTTCCAGCCACCGTCCGACGTCTCACCGCTTCTGGTCGCCCAGCGGTACTCCACCGTGGCGGGCGTACGGCCCACCGTGATCGTCGCCGTGAAGGCCGGGGCCTCCGCCTCCGGCGGTGGACAGGCCCCCGTGTAACTGCCGCGTACGGCCAGGAGACGCACCTCCACCGTCTGCGCGGGCGGCGGGCTGGACGTGTGGCCGCCGCCGTCCGTGGGGGTGCCGGTGCCGCTGGGCGTGCCGCCCGTACCGCCCGGGTCGCCCGAATCGCTCGGTGTGCCCGCGGTCGTGCTCCCGGTGTCGGCGCCGCCGGGCGTCCCGCCGGTCGTACGGCCCGAAGTCCCCGTCGTACCACCGCTGTTGCCGTCACCGCCCATGCCGTTGACCAGCACCCAGGCGATGCCGCCGACCGCCAGGAGCAGCGCGAGCACCCCGGCGGCGAGAACGAGGGCGGCGCGCCGGGAGCGGTCCTGCGCGGCGGTGGTGCTGTTCGTGGTGGCGCGCGTGGTGGCCGGTCCGCCGGCCCCGTACGGCAGGGGCGGCGGGAGCCGGGGGGTGTTCTCCGGAGGCGTCGCGGCCGTGACCGTCGGCCCGTACGGACCAGGGGAGGGCGGTGGGGGAGTGGCCCGCGGGGCGCCGCCGGCCCCGACGACCCGCAGCATCCGCTCGGCCTCGTCGGCCGGCAGCCGGTCCGCCGGGTCCTTGCGCAGCAGTCCCTCGAGTACGGGGGTGAGCGGCCCGGCCCGGCGCGGCGGCGGCAGTTCGTCGTCGACCACGGCCCGCAGCGTGCTCAGCGGGGTGTCGTGACGGAACGGCGAACTGCCCTCCACCGCCGCGTACAGCAGTACACCGAGCGACCACAGATCCGACTCGGGGCCGGGTCTGCGGCCCAGCGCGCGCTCCGGGGCGAGGAACTCGGGAGAGCCGACCACCTCGCCGGTCATCGTGAGCGCGGAGCTGCCCTCCACCGTCGCGATGCCGAAGTCGGTGAGCACCACCCGTCCGTCGTTGGCGACCAGCACATTGCCCGGCTTGACGTCCCGGTGCAGTACGCCCGCCTCGTGCGCGGCGCGCAGCGCGGCGAGCACCTCGGCGCCGATGAGCGCGGCGCGCGGCGGTGCCATGGGGCCCTCCGCCTCCAGCACCTCGGAGAGCGCGAGCCCGCGCACCAGCTCCATCACGATCCAGGGGCGGCCGTCCTCGGTCGCCACGTCGTAGACGGTGACCACGTTGCGGTGCGAGATACGGGCCGTGGCCCACGCCTCGCGCTCCAGCCGGGCGTACATCCGCTGCTCGTCGGAGGCCGCCAGGCCGGCCGGGGCACGGACCTCCTTGACGGCGACCTCGCGGCCCAGCACCTCGTCACGGGCCCGCCAGACGACGCCCATGCCGCCCTGGCCGAGTGGGGTGAGCAATCGGTACCGGCCCGCCACCACACGCTCATTGCCCGGCAGTCCGCTCACGGGCGAGCCCCCAATCCGCAACAGCGCGATGACCCCAAGCTAGCTCACCCAAGGGCGGTTGCCGCCCCCCTGAGCGCCAAACCGCACCCGACAACCAGCACGACGAACGCGGTGCCGAGCGGGGCGAGGCGGTGGGCGACCGCGAGCAGGCGTCCGTCACGGCGCCTGCGCTCGGTGAGACGCCGGGTCGCGCGGGCGCCGAGCCGTACGACGGCGAAGCCGGCGGCGGAGAGGGTGAGGGCGAGCCCGGCGCCGTACGCGATCACGAGCAGGAAGCCGAACCAGGCGCGCCCCAGGGCCGCGGCCCCGACGAGCACGACGACGGCGGAGGGGCTGGGCACCAGCCCCCCGGCGAACCCGAGCAACACGGTCCCCCGAAGCCGGACCCTGCGGGGCGTGCGGCGGGGGTGCGCGTGCGGCTGGCGGTGCCCGCGCGCCCCACGCCCGGCCGCCGGCCCGGGCTCCTGCTCGGCCTCCGGCCCGTGTCCGGGCTCCTCGTGTCCGGCCTCCGGCCCGTGCCCTTGCCTGGGCAAGGGCCCGTGGGAGTGCCCGGGCTTGTGCGCGCGCTCGTCCCCGAGCCGGTGCTCCTGCCCGGCCTCCGGCCCGTGAGTGTGGCCGTGCCCGCGCACCCGCCCGAGGCGGTGTTCGTGCCCGGCCTCGGGCCGGTGCTTGGAGCCGTGCTTGTGCTGTTCCCCGTCTCCGCGCTCGGGCCGGTCCTCATGGTCGTCCCTGGGCCCGCGCTCCGCGCCGCGGTGGTGCTCGTGCTCGTGCTCGTGCCCGTGTACTTGTTCGAGGCCGACGCGGTGTTCGTGCCCGGCCTCGGGCCGGTGCTTGGAGCCGTGCTTGTGCTGTTCCCCGGCCCCGCGCTCGGGCCCGTCCCCGTGCTCCGGCCCCAGGCCGAGGCGGTGTTCGTGCCTGGGCGTGAGGACGTGCGTATGCCTGAGGCCAGGCTCGTGCCCTGGGTCGTCTGCGGGCCTGCGGTTGTGCTCGGCCCCGGGGCCGCGGGCGTGGTCAGGCTCTGCGGCGTGGGGTGCCGGGGTTCCGTGGGTGTGCGGGTGCGCGTGGCCGCGCCAGGCGGCCAGGCCGTGCGAGTGGCCCCCGCCGAAGGCGTGCGCGTGGTCGTGGGTGTGGCCGCTGGACCGGTTGTGCCAGGCCCTGCGGACCAGGACTCCGCCCGCCGCCGCCACCAGCGCGCCGCTGGCCACGCCCAGCCAGGCCACCACCGACGGCGCCGCCGCCGAGCCCGCAGCGATGAGCGCGCCCAGGGCGAAGACGCCGAGGGTGTGGGTGACCGTCACCGAGGCGCCCAGGGCGAGGACGTCGCGCAGCGAGTTCCGGCCGCCGGCCGCCGCGGCCGCCGCCATCAGGGTCTTGCCGTGGCCCGGCGCGAGCGCGTGCAGCGCGCCGAGCAGGAGCGCGGCCGCCAGCGCCAGTGCGGCGAATCCGGCGGTCAGTTCGTGCCGGTCCACCAGACCGGTCAGCGCCTGTGTCCAGCGGTCCGCGCCACGCGGGAGTACCGACGCCGGGGCCGGACCCGTTCCGCTGTCCTGCGTCGCCAGCGCGGGGCCGCCCGGGGCCACCGACAGCCCGGCCGTCTTGCGGTCCGGCGGTGAGGACAGCTGCTCCTCCGGGTACTGAGACAGCCGCCGCGAGACCGACGACCGCGGGACGTCGGAGTCCGCCAGTGTCATACGGTCGCCGCGCGCCGTGATCTCCCGCCACCCCGGAACCAGGTCGTCCGCCGCCAGGAATCCGATCGTGTGCCGGCCCCCCGGCAACACGGCCGTCAGCCGGCACTCCACCCGGAGCGTCGGCAGACCGGCCTGCCCGGGGCGCACCCGGGCACTGCCCGTGCCGGGCGTGAGCGCGGTGCCGCGCCCGTCCACCGTCAGCCGGCTGCCGCGCGCCGCGTCCCGGCACCGCTCGCCGGCCCAGACGGACAGCTCGGCCGGGGACATCTCCTGGTCCCCGTCCCGGTCGATCCGCGTGCGCGCCTGTGCCGCCGGGATCTCCGCCAGGTCCTCGACGTGATCGACCCTCAGCTCGCCGGGCGCGACGACCAGTCCGTCGTACCGGTTGACGGTGAAGTTCCCCAGCGGATGCGCGGCGGCCGTCCCCGCGGGCAGCACCGCGAGCGCCGCCCCGGCCACCAGCACGGCGGCGCCGACGGCACGCGCGCGCCACCCCCTCACGACGCCTCCAGCGAGGTGAGCGCGGCGCGGGCCGCGCGCGAACCGGTCGGCGAGAAGGCCGGGTTGATGTCCAGCGCCGCGGTGAGCGAGCGGACGGCGGCCCGGTCCTGGCCGGCGGCCCGCTCGATCATCCCCCGGTGGTAGAGGAACACCGCGTTGCGGCTGCCGGGCGGCGCGGACCGCTCGACGTACGCGAGCGCCTGCGCCGAACGGCCGTTGACGTGCAGCGCCCAGGCCAGCGCGTCCGCCGTGTGGACGGTGTGCCGCTTGCCCCACTCCGCGCGGGCCGCGCGCAGCGCCTCGGCCCGGTCGCCGTGGTCGGCCAGGGCGAGGGCGGTGTCGAGATCGGTGTTCACGCCGTTGGCACGGGCCAGCGCGGTCCAGGTGCCGATCAGTTCATACTGGGCGCGCGCGTCGGCCGTACGCCCCTCCGCCTCGTACAGCTCGCCCAGCGCCACGAGCTGCCCGGGCAGCGGGTGGCGGGCCACGACCGCCTCCAGGCCCTCGCGGGCGGCCCCGGTGTCACCGCGCGCCGCCTGTGCGCGCGCCCGGCCCTCCAGGGCGGGCAGGTGGCCGGGGTCCGCGCGCAGGGCGGTCGCGAAGTGCCGCAGGGCGGTGTCGTACTGGCCCTGGCTCCACTCCAGCTGGCCGAGGGCAGATGCCACATACGCCGTGTCGGCGCGGGTCGCGGCCGAGTCGAGGGCCCGCGTGAGTACCCCGCGAGCCCCCTTGGTGTCGCCGCTCAGCTCCAGTGCGTACGCGTAGCGCGTGAAGACGGGAATGCCCGGCCGGCGGCCGTCGGCCTCCTTCGCGGCGGCCAGCGCCTTGGGGTAGCTGCCCAGTTCGACGAGGGCGTCGATCCGGGAGGCCAGCGCGCGCTCGCTGTACGGGTTGACCGCCAGCGCGCGTCCGGCGTCCCGCAGCGCGCCGCGGAAGTCGTGCCGGGCGGCGGCGAGTGCGGCGCGCCCGGCGAAGGCCGCGTCGTTGTCGCGCGGCTGAAGCTCCAGCGAGCGGGCGAGGGCCTGCTCCGCCTGCGGATAGCGGGTCGGGTCACCACCCGTCCTGGCCTGCTCGACATACGCGGTGCCGAGCGCGGCCCACGCACGGGCGTCCTTGGGCTGTGCCCGCAGATGCGCCTGGAGGTCCCTGACGCCCCGGGCCAGATCGTCGGCGCCGAGCCGGTCGAGCGGGGCGTCGGCGGCGGGCGCGGTGCGGGCGGGGGGCCGGGCGGGGTCGGGTCCGCCGACCGCGAGGGCGGTCGCGGTGAGCGCGAGCGCGATCGCACCGGCGAGCAACAACACCCCACCCACCCGCCGCCCCCGCCCAGCTGCGCGAGGCGCGCGCGTTCCGCCGGCCCCGCCAGTCCCGGTGGCCGGGAGAGGTTCCCCCGGTCCGCCGCCCGCGCCGGGCTCGCGGTCCCCGCCGGGCTCGCCAGCCCCGCCAGCCCCGCGGCCCCCGCCTGGTCCGCCGCCCGCGCGGGCTCCGGAGGCCCCGCTCGCCGCGCCGGTCTCGCCGGGCTCGCCGGTTCCGTCTGCGCTGCCCGGCTCGTCGGCTCCGGTGGTTGTGGTGGCCCGGACAGGCCCCCCCGGTCCGCGGGCCCCGCCCGCTCCGCCGCCCGCGCCGGCCCCGCCAGTCCCGGTGGCCGGGAGAGGTTCCCCCGGTCCGCCGGCCCCGCCGGGCTCGCGGGCCTCGACCGGTCCGCCGCCCGCGCGGGCTTCGCAGGCCCCGCTCGCTGTGCCGGTGCTGCCGGTCCCGCCGGGTTCGCCAGGTCCGTCTGCGCTGCCCGGCTCGTCGGCTCTGCCAGTCCCGGTGGTCCTGGTGGCCCGGCCAGGTCCCCCCGGTCCGGGGGCCTCGCCCGGTCCGCCGCCCGCGCGGGCTTCGCAGGCCCCGCTCGCTGTGCCGGTCCCGCTGGCCCCGCCCGCGCCGGCTTCGCCGGCCGTGTGTTCATTCGGTGCCGCCGTGTTTGTTCGTGGTTCCCCTCGCAGGGACATGCGACTGCCCTTTCCTTTCGTGTGGACGTACGGCGAGGGGGCCGGCCGCCCCGGCCGGCCCCCTGCGAGCCGTCAGTAGTGCATGCTCCGGCGGCGGTTTCGCCACCACGCGAGGCCGAGGCCCACCAGCAGGACACCTCCCGCGCCCGCTCCCGCCGAGGCGAGCAGCACCGTGCTGCTGTCGTCGCGGCTGGAACCGGCCACCGACGCACCGCCGTTGAGCAGGTTGCGTCCGCCCTCCTGCGCCTTGCTCTCCTTCGCCAGCGGGCCACGGGAGCCCGACGTCGGGAGCGCCACATAGGGGAAGCTCCGCTCGAACTTCTGGTCGTTCTCGTTCACCGCGTCGCCCAGGTCGTTCTTCTGGCCGAGCAGCTCGCCCTCCACGGCCTGGAGCGCGATGTCCAGCACGTCGTCCGTCAGCCGGCGCCCGTTGGGGAAGCCGGCGTTGTCCCCGTCCAGCACACCCAGCCGCTTGGGCTCCGAGGCCGGCGTGATGGCGGTGTTGAGCCGCAGCATCTCCGCGGGCGTGACGTGCGGCGGCTTGTTGAGCTTGTCGACGCCGGTCAGGAAGACGGAGACCAGGTCGTCCCGCGGCTCGGCCGGGGCCTCGATCTTGTAGATGGCCTCGATCAGCTTCGGCAGTTCGGGGTTGGTGACCGACGGCAGGAAGTCGCCGTCGTTCAACGGCACGGACGCGTTGAACTTGTCCTTGTCCCTGATCGGCAGCACGACTTCGTTGACCAGCGGCATGCCGAGCCGCGACACCTGGGTGAAGTCACCCTGCGCGTTCCTGCGCTGGGTCGTCGACCAGATGCCGACGACGGGCTGCTCCGCCGACTGGCGAATGTGCTCGGTCGGCACCTGCAGGGCGATGGTGTTGACGTTGTAGCCGGCCAGGGTGTCGCGGCCGACCTCCGAGAGGTCCGCGCCGTACAGCAGGTCGAAGACCCGCAGGTCGAGGAAGAAGGGATCGTCGGCCTGGCCCGCGAACGCCTTTGCCCCGCTGGGGAGTTCACGCACGGCCTGGTCGCGCAGCGTCCGATAGTCCGGCATGGACGCCTTGCCCACATTCGAAGGGGCGACCGGCAGGTCGTCGGCGATCTTCGTGGTGGAGATCACATGCTGGTTCTTCAGCCGCACCAGATCGATGTCGTAGGTCTGCGTGACGTTGAGGTCCGGGTCGTCGAGCGCGGTGACGGGGCCGGTGTTGAAGAGGAACGTGTCGCCGTTCTTCACATGGTCCCGGAACGTCCACCGGTACAGCAGATCACCCTGGGCGTCGCCGTCGCTGTCGATGTGCACGTCGTACTGGGCGTCGTCGGCGAACTTGAAGAAGTTCGGCCCGCCGGCCGGCTCCTGGAACGGCAGCCAGTTGGCGACGATCGTCGTCGTGTCGGCCTTGTCAGGGCTGACAAAGGCGTACACGTCCGTGTTGTCGTACTGCGGCTGCCCCGAGATCAGCGGCGCCTCCCGGTGGCTGGAGGCCTCGGCGGCCCCCGGTTCCAGTGCGGCCACTCCGGCGGCTACGAGCCCTCCGGCGGCCAGCGCACCACAGGTGAGCGCGGCGATGCTCCTGAGCCCCGGTCGGCGCCTGGGTATGGCTGTCATCCCGTACGTCCTTCGCGCGAGTGCTGGTCGTGCTCCGATGCCAGGCATTCGACGCTGAGGGGCGGTCGGATTGGTGATGCGGGTGACTATTTCTGTGATTGGTGTTGCGGGAGGGATCTTCTGTCCAACTCGCCCTGGGATCAGCTGGATTCGCGGCCAGAACGTCAACCTCCGTACAGAGGTGGTCAATCGGGGTCCCGGGATACACGAGTGTCACTGCGGGGCGATAGGGTTAACCTGCCCGGGCCGGGTGCCCTCGTACGGGTGGGGAGTGACATGGAACAAATAGCAATGCGCAGCAGGCCGCGTGTGCCTGCTGTCACGTGTGGGAGCAGCGCGACCAGTTCGCGTCTCGACCGCCATCTCGCGGTGCTGGGCGGCCCTGCCGTACCCCAGCGCGAGGCGGCGGAGGCGACGCTGCTGATGCGGGAGCTCACCACGCGCGATATCGCGCACACCCGCCGGAGCAAGAGTGCGCGTGTCTCGCTCTTCGCGCCGCTGCGGCGCCTGCGCCGTTCGCTGTTCGGCAGCCGCGGCTGACCCGTTCCGCGTAAGCGGCGTACGGATGCCCCCGGCCGGAGGCTCCGTACCCGCCACGCGCTCAGGCGACCACGCCGTCCCGGCGCAGCGCTGCGATCCGCTCGTCCGTCATCCCCAGGGCGTGCAGCAGCGCGTCGGTGTGCTCGCCGAGCGCGGGAATCGCGCCCATGCGCGGTGCCGCGCCGCCCGGCAGTCCGATCGGCGGCAGCAGGGCCCGCAGCGGCCCGGCCGGTGACTCCACCTCCCGCCAGCGGTCCTGGGCCGCGAGCTGCGGATGCGCGGCCAGATCGGCGACCGAGTTCAGCCGGGCGCAGGCGATCCCCGCCCCCTCCAGCCGCATGATCGCCTCCTCCGTGCTCATCGTGGCCAGGGCCCGACCCACCGCCGCGTCGGTCTTCTCCCGGTTCGCGGTACGGGCGGCGTTGGTCGCGTATATCGGATCGACCGCCAACTCCGGCTGGGACAGCACCTGTTCGGCGAGCCGGCGCCACTCCCGGTCGTTCTGCACCGACAGCAGCACCTGTCCGCCGTCGCTCGTCGGGTAGGCGTCGTACGGCGCGATGACGGCGTGCGCGACCCCGGTGCGCGCCGGTGGTTCACCCCCGTGCATCACATGGTGCAGCGGGTGCCCCATCCACTCGGCGAGCGCGTCCAGCATGGAGATCTCGACCGGCCCGCCGAGGCCGGTCACCCCGCGCCGCAGCAGGGCGGCCAGCACCCCGGAGAACGCGTACATCGCGGCGGCGATGTCGGCCGCCGGGATACCGGCCTTCACCGGCTGCTCCGGAGTCCCGGTCACCGACACCAGGCCCGCCTCGCACTGGACGAGCATGTCGTACGCGCGCTTGTGGGCGTACGGGCCGCCCGCGCCGTAGCCGGAGATGTCCACCGCGATCAGCCGGGGATGCCGGGCGCACAGCGTCGCGGCGTCCAGACCGAGCCGGGCGGCCGCGCCCTGCGCGAGATTCTGTACGAACACATCTGCGTCCGCGACGAGTTGGCGGACGACGTCGAGGCCGCGCGGATCCTTGAGGTCCACCGCGAGCGACTCCTTGCCCCGGTTGGCCCAGACGAAGTGCGAGGCCAGTCCACGGGCCGCCGTGTCGTAGCCCCGGGCGAAATCGCCGCCGTCCGGGCGCTCGATCTTGATGACGCGAGCGCCGAGGTCGGCGAGCTGGCGGGTGGCGAAGGGCGCGGAGACGGCCTGCTCGACGGCGACGACGGTGATCCCGTCGAGCGGGAGGGGCTGCGGCGCGGACTGGCTGTTCATGACAGCGTGCCTACCGTGTAAGGGGCACCTTTGTCACCTCGCCCGCTCACAGCAGCGCGCACTGGCCTTCCGGGCCTTCCTCGTGGTGGTCGAGTACGGACGCGGGCCGCCGCGCGGCGGGCGGTACCGGCAGGACGCCGGCGCGCCGCAGCTCCGCCCGGCTGATGCCCGGGCCATCCGTCAACGACTCCTGCTGCGGCCTCAGTTCGTGCAGCAGCGCGAGCACCGTGATCAGCTCCAGCAGCTCGGAAGTCCACTCCTGGGGCCAGGCGGCGGGCCGTACCGCCTCCAGCGTGCCCGGCTCGCCCCGCTCGGTGCGGCGCTCGAACCACGCCTGGAGGACCCGTACCCCGGACACATGGAAGTCCCAGGCACCCGCGGGCACCGGAGAGATGCGTCCCTCGCCCAGCCGGAGCACCTCCTCCTCCCGGTCGTACAGCAGCTCCACCGGCCGCGCCGGGATCGCGGCCCGTACGTACGGCCGCCGGCCGCCCGGCATCCGCGGCCGCTCCCCGCCGCGCGCCCCGCGCAACTGAAGCGCCAGCATCCGGTGACCCAGCCCGACTCCGCGCAGCCAGAGTTCGCCGTCGGCCGGCAGCGGGACGGCGCAGCCCTCGGGGGTGGCCCGGGCCGCCGCGAGGGCCCAGGCGAACACGTCCTCGGGGGTGACCTCCTGCCCGTACCGGCCGCTGAGCAGCGGCAGCAGGCCGGGCGCGAGATTCGGTTCGAGGCCGCCGGGACGGCGGTGGAGCGGCCGGATGCGGCCCGGCCGGCCGGCGGGGGAGCGGCCCTGCGGCAGCAGCGCGGTGGCCAGCAGCGCGGGTCCGCCGGCCCGGGGCAGGTATCCGGGCTCGACGGCGAAGAGCTGCCGGTCGTCCGCGACCCGCCACAGCTCGGGCCGGGCGGCGTCGATCAGCCGGTGATCGGGGAGCAGCCACTGCTCGTCGAACGGCATGTGCAGCACCCGGACCGGTTCCGGGCAGGGTCCGCTCTCGCGGGCGAACCGGCCGGTGGAGGTCGGCTGTCCGGGCAGCGCCGCCACGGCACTGTACGGCGTACGCGCCCTGCTCGGGCCGAAGAGCCGCTCGCGGTCCGCCCCTTCGGCGCGGACGAGCCGGGCCCACCGGGCCCGCAGGGAAGCGGCGTCCGGGGCCACGGGCCAGGAGCGGCCGAGGCGCAGGGGAGCCACGGACCACGGCATCAGATCGTCGAGCAGCGGGGCACCGTCACCTGCTGCGTGCCGTGCCGTCACCGTGCCGCCCTCCCCGTGGTGCCGCGTACCGGGTCCTTCCCCCCGGCGTCCCGCATCGTATCCACGCGAGCCGACCCGAGGTCAGTGAGCGTCCATGGTGACGGTGAAGGAGAACCGGTCGCCCCGGTAGCGGATGCGGGCGACATCGACGACCTTCCCCTCCGCGTCGTACGTCACGCCGGTGTAGTGCAGGATCGGGCTCAGCAGCGGCACCTGAAGCAACTCCGCCGTCTGCGGGTCCGCCAGCCGCGCCTCGACGGTGTCGGTGATCCGGCTGATCCGTACGCCGACCGCGTCCCGCAGTACCTTCGTCATCGGCCAGCGCTCCAGGTCGGCGAGGTCGATGGCGGCGGCCAGATCGGGGCGGACCGCGTTCTCGGCCCAGTTGGTCGGCTCGCCGCTGTCACCGTCGCGGCGCAGCCGCCGGTACGTGACCACCTCGGCCAGCCCGGGGAAGTGCTCGGCGAGATCGCCCGGCACCGGGACCGGGCCGTGGTCCAGCACGGTGGTGTGCTCGCCCGACTGCTGGGCCACGATGGCGTCCACCGAGCCCAGCAGCCGTACCGGGGCGCCGCGCTGGGCGCCCGGCTCGATGAAGGTGCCGCGCCGCCGGTGCCGGCTGATCAGGCCCTCCGCCTCCAGTTCCTTGAGGGCCTGGCGCATGGTGAGCACGCTGACCCCGTAGTGCTCGGCGAGCTGCTCCTCGGTGGGCAGGCGCAGCGAGGCGTCCGCTGTGCGGCCCAGTATCGAGGCGCGCAGCGACTGCGAGACCTGATACCAGAGGGGGAGCTTCCGGTTCAGGACCAGCGAGTCCGGGGCAAAGGCGGTCACGGCGTCTTCTCCGTACGTACGTGCGTACCTGCTGATGTGCTTACGAGCGGAAGTGGCGCTGGAGACCCTGCCACACGTCGTCGTACCCCCGCTGCAGATGGGCCGCGGTCGCCGCCTGCCCGGTCGCCGTCACCGGCCAGCGCGTCTCGAACATGAAGGCGAGACCGTCGTCGATCTTCTGCGGCACGAGGTCGGCCGCGCTCGCCCGGTCGAAGGTCTCACGGTCCGGCCCGTGCGCCGACATCATGTTGTGCAGCGAGCCGCCGCCCGGGAGGAAGCCCTCCGCCTTGGCGTCGTACGCGCCCTCGATCAGGCCCATGTACTCGCTCATCACATTGCGGTGGAAGTACGGCGGCCGGAAGGTGTCCTCGCCGACCAGCCAGCGGGGCGCGAAGACGACGAAGTCGACGCCCGCGAGGCCGGGGGTGTCGGACGGCGACGTGAGGACCGTGAAGATCGACGGGTCCGGGTGGTCGTAGCTGATGGTGCCCAGCACATTGAAGCGGCGCAGGTCATAGACGTATGGCAGATGGTTGCCGTGCCACGCGACGACGTCGAGGGGCGAGTGGTCGTAGGTCGCGGTCCAGAGGTTGCCGCAGAACTTGTTGACCACCTCCACCGGTCCCTCGGTCTCCTCGTACGCCGCGACCGGCGCGAGGAAATCCCGGGCGTGGGCGAGGCCGTTGGCGCCGATCGGGCCCAGGTCGGGGAGGGCGAAGGGCTGCCCGTAGTTCTCGCAGACGTACCCGCGGGCCGTCTCGTCCAGCAGTTCGACGCGGAAGCGGACGCCGCGCGGGATCAGCGCGATGTGACCGGGCTCGGCGCGCAGCAGCCCGAATTCGGTGCGCAGCAGCAGTCCGCCGCGCTCGGGGACGATCAGCAGCTCTCCGTCCGAGTCGCTGAACACCCGTTCCGTCATGGAAGTGTTGGCGCAGTAGAGGTGAATCGCCATTCCGGTGCGCTGGGTGGCGTCGCCGTTGCCGCCGAGCGTCCACAGGCCGGCCAGGAAGTCGGTGCCGGGCGCGGGCTCGGGCATGGGGTTCCAGCGCAGGCGGTTCGGGTCCGGGACGGTCTCGGTGAAGGGCGCCGTGCGCAGGGCGCCGTTGTCCGTCCGTACGAAGGCCGGGTGCGCCGCCGAGGGGCGGATCCGGTAGAGCCACGAGCGGCGGTTGTGCGCGCGGGGCTCGGTGAAGGCCGAGCCGCTCAGCTGCTCGGCGTACAGCCCGAGGGGGGCGCGCTGGGGGGAATTACGGCCGTGCGGCAGGGCGCCGGGTACGGCTTCCGAGCTGTGTTCGTTGCCGAAACCGGAGGAGTACGCCAGTCCCTCCGCCGTCTTCCTCGCCTGCTCGGTGCCCGTGCCACCAGTGCCCATCGCGTGCTCCTGCCGCTTTCGAAGAAATCCTATGAATGACCGTAGGATTCCTGGGCTGCCACGTCAACGGTGACGTGCCGCTGTGACGGTTCCGGTGCGCGCGGGGTTCCGGTGCGCCCGGGTTCCGGTGCGGCACGCAACCTGCGGGCGCCACCGGTCTCCCCAACGTGCCTACCGGTCGGTATGCTGCGCAGTGCTCGCGCGCCACCGATGCCGCCGCCCCGGGAGGGCCCGATGTCCGATCACGCTCCAGCCCGCACCGCCCTGCGTGTCTGTCCGCTCTGCGAAGCGACCTGCGGACTCACGCTCACCATCGAGGGCACGCGGATCACCAGCGCCCGCGGGGACCGGGACGACGTCTTCAGCCGCGGCTTCATCTGCCCGAAGGGTGCTTCCTTCGGTGAGCTGGACGGGGACCCCGACCGGTTGCGCACCCCGCTCGTGCGCAAGGACGGCAGGCTCCGGGAGGCGACCTGGGACGAGGCGTTCGACGCCGTCGCCGCGGGACTGCGGCCGCTGATCGAACAGGACGGGCCGAACGCCGTCGGCGTCCTGCTCGGCAACCCCAATGTCCACACCATGGCCGGCGCGCTGTACCCGCCCGTGCTGCTCTCCCTGCTGCGCACCCGCAACCTCTTCACCGCCAGCACGCTCGACCAGATGCCCAAGCACGTCTCCAGCGGGCTGCTCTTCGGCAGCCCCGTCGCCATCCCGGTGCCCGACCTGGACCGTACGGACCATCTCCTCCTCCTCGGAGCCAACCCGATGGAGTCCAACGGCAGCCTGTGCACCGCCGCCGACTTCCCTGGCAAGCTCAAGGCGCTGCGCCGCCGCGGCGGCAAACTGGTCGTCGTCGATCCGCGCCGCACCCGGACGGCGAAACTGGCCGACCAGCACCTGGCCATCCGGCCCGGCGCCGACGCCCTGCTGCTGGCCGCCCTGGCCCAGGTGCTCTTCGTCGAGAAGCTCACCGATCCCGGTGAGCACCTCGAACAGCACATCGAGGGCCTGGACGCACTCCGGGAAGCGATACAGCCCTTCACCCCCGAGGCCGTCGCCGAGGCCTGCGACATCCCGGCCGGCGAGATCCGTACGCTCGCCCGCGAACTCGCGGCCGCCCCGACCGCCGCCGTGTACGGCCGGATCGGCAGTTCCACCGTCGAGTACGGCACCCTCGCCAACTGGCTGGTGGACGTCCTCAACGTCCTCACCGGCAATCTCGACCGCCCCGGCGGCGCCCTCTTCCCCCTCGCCGCCACCGACCGCGCCCCGCGCCCCGCCGGTCCCGGCAAGGGCTTCGCCCTCGGCCGCTGGCACAGCCGCGTCAGCGGCCACCCCGAGGCCAAGGGCGAACTGCCCATGGCCGCCCTCGCCGAGGAGATCGAGACCCCGGGGGAGGGCCGGATCCGCGCGGTCATTTCGCTGGCGGCCAACCCGGTGCTGTCCGCGCCCGACGGCGACCGCCTCGACGCGGCGCTCGCCCGGCTCGACTTCATGGTCAGCGTCGATCCCTACCTCAACGAGACCTCGTGCCGAGCGGATGTCGTGCTGCCCCCGCCGCCGCCCTCGCAGAGCGCGCACTACGACTTCGCCTTCAGCGCGTTCGCCGTACGCAACCAGGTCCGCTTCAGCCGGCCCGCGGTCCCCCTGGAGGAGGGCAGGCTCGACGAGAGCGAGATCCTGGCGCGGCTGGTGCTCGCCGTCGGCGGCATGCACGGCGCCGAGCCGTCCACCGTCGATGCGATGGTGATCGACAGCACGCTCGCCAAGGCAGTCGCCGACCCGCTCTCGCCCGTGCACGGCCGGGATCCGAAGGAACTCGCCGGGCAGCTCACCGGCCGCACCGGCCCCGAGCGCCGGCTCGACCTGATGCTGCGCCTCGGGCCGTACGGCGACGGCTTCGGCGGGGACCCCCAGGGCCTCACCCTCGACCGGGTCCTGGCCCACCCCCACGGCATCGACCTGGGCCCGCTCATGCCGCGCGTCCCACAGGTCCTCAAGACCCGCAGCGGGCGGATCGAACTCTTCCCCGAGCCGATCGCCGCCGACCTGCCCAGGCTGCGGCGCGCCCTGGACGAGCGGGCCGCCGCGCTCGTTCTCGTCGGCCGCCGCCATCTGCGCTCCAACAACAGCTGGCTGCACAACGTCCCCACCCTCAACAGCGGCACCAACCGCTGCACCCTCCAGGTGCACCCCGAGGACGCCGCCCGGCTCGGCCTCGCCGACGGCGCGACCGCGCGGATCACGGCGGACGGCGGCGCGCTCGACGTGCCGGTGGAGGTGACGGACACCGTACGCACCGGAGTGGTGAGCCTCCCGCACGGCTGGGGTCACAGCCGGCCCGGGACCCGGATGAAGGTCGCCGCGGCGAGTCCGGGCGTCAACGTCAACCAGCTGCTCGACGGCAGCAGGCTGGACCCCCTGTCGGGCACGGCCGTCCTCAACGGATTTCCCGTCGAGGTGACACCTCTGCCCTGACCTGGGGTTTTGCTCTTATTGCTCACGCGTCAACACCTTGTTAACGCCGACTTCGCCGACCTAACGTCGTCGAAACCGCCAGCCCTGGTGGGTGTTCAAGGGTTCAACGGCGAACGTGAGGTACCCCAATTGCTGACCATCCTCGGCTTTGCCATGATCGCGACCTTCCTGGTCCTGATCATGATGAAGAAGATGTCGCCGATCGCGGCACTCGTGCTCATTCCCGCACTCTTCTGCGTGTTCGTGGGACAAGGAGCCAAGCTCGGCGACTACGTGCTGGAAGGCGTGGGCACCCTCGCGCCCACCGCGGCGATGCTCATGTTCGCCATCGTCTACTTCGGCGTGATGATCGACGTCGGCCTGTTCGACCCGATCGTCCGGGGCATCCTGCGCTTCTGCAAGGCCGACCCGATGCGCGTCGTCGTCGGCACGGCCGTCCTCGCCGCGATCGTGTCGCTGGACGGGGACGGCTCCACCACCTTCATGATCACGGTCTCGGCGATGTACCCGCTGTACAAGCGCCTGAAGATGAGCCTTGTGGTGATGACAGGAGTCGCCGCCACGGCCAACGGCGTGATGAACACGCTGCCCTGGGGCGGCCCCACCGCGCGCGCCGCCACCGCCCTCAAGCTCGACGCCGGCGACATCTTCGTCCCGATGATCCCCGCGCTCGCCGTCGGGCTGCTCTTCGTCTTCGTCCTCGCCTATGTCCTCGGCCTGCGTGAGCGCAGGCGGCTCGGCGTGCTCACCCTCGACGAGGCGCTGGAGAGCGAGCGGGAGCCGGTCACCGAGCAGGTACTGGTCGGTGCGGGCGGCGGGTCCGACGACCGTACGAAGAAGAGCACTGGGGGTGCTGGCACCGGCACCGACGCGGCACCCGCCGATGACGAGGGCTTCCAGGGCCTCGACCCGCACCGCGCCACCCTGCGGCCCAAGCTCTACTGGTTCAACGCCGGTCTGACCGTCGCACTGCTCACCGCGATGATCCTGGAACTGCTGCCCATCCCGGTGCTGTTCCTCATCGGCGCGGCCCTCGCCCTCACGGTCAACTTCCCGCACATGCCGGACCAGAAGGCCCGTATCGCCGCTCACGCCGACAACGTCCTCAACGTCGCCGGCATGGTCTTCGCCGCCGCGGTCTTCACCGGAGTCCTCACCGGCACCGGCATGGTCGAGCACATGGCGGACTGGCTGGTCGGCGCCATCCCCGAGGGGATGGGCCCGCACATGGCGATCATCACCGGCCTGCTGAGCCTGCCGCTCACCTACTTCATGTCGAACGACGGCTTCTACTTCGGCGTCCTGCCGGTCCTGGCCGAGGCCGGCGCCGCGCACGGCGTCTCCTCGCTGGAGATCGCCCGCGCCTCCCTGGTGGGGCAGGCGCTCCACATGTCCAGCCCCCTCGTCCCCGCCGTGTACGTCCTGGTCGGCATGGCCAAGGTCGAGTTCGGCGACCACACGCGGTTCACCGTGAAATGGGCGGCGCTCACCTCGCTGGTGGTCCTCGGCGCCGGAATCCTCTTCGGCATCATCTGAGGGAGCTTGCCCAGAGGAAGAGGGGAGCGTGCCCAGGGGAAGGGGCACTGGCGCCGGAAAACTAACAGCGCTAGTTTGTAGCGCGGACGACCACGGCGGCTCGGGAGGCATGCGATGAAGGTCCATGACGGGATGTACATCGACGGGGACTGGCGGCCCCCCGCCGGTCAGGACACCATCGCGGTGGTGAACCCGGCCGATGAACAGGTCATCGGCCAGGTGCCGGCCGGCACCGCCGAGGACGTCGACGCGGCCGTACGCGCGGCCCGTACCGCACTCCCCGGCTGGGCCGCCACGCCGCCCGCCGAGCGTGCCGCACGTATCGCCGCCCTGCGCGACGTACTCGTGGCGCGCAAGGACGAGATCGCCGAAACCGTCACCGCGGAACTCGGGTCGCCGCTCGGCTTCTCGCAGATGGTGCACGCGGGGGTGCCGATCGCGGTCGCCGGTTCGTACGCCGAACTCGCCGCCTCCTACTCTTTCGAGGAGAAGGCCGGCAACTCCACCGTGCTGCTGGAGCCGGTCGGTGTGGTCGGCGCGATCACCCCCTGGAACTACCCGCTGCACCAGATCGTCGCCAAGGTGGCACCCGCACTCGCCGCGGGCTGCACGGTCGTCCTCAAGCCCGCCGAGGACACCCCGCTGACGGCGCAGCTCTTCGCCGAGGCCGTGCACGAGGCGGGCGTGCCCGCGGGGGTGTTCAACCTGGTCACCGGCCTGGGTCCGGTCGCCGGGCAGGCGCTCGCCGAGCACGAGGGCGTCGACCTGGTCTCCTTCACCGGCTCCACGGCGGTCGGCAAGCAGATCGGCGCGACGGCCGGAGCGGCCGTCAAGCGCGTCGCCCTGGAACTCGGCGGCAAGTCCGCCAACGTCATCCTGCCCGGGGCCGACCTGGCCAAGGCGGTCAACGTCGGCGTCGCCAACGTCATGTCCAACTCCGGCCAGACGTGCAGCGCGTGGACCCGCATGCTCGTCCACCGGGACCAGTACGACGAGGCCATCGCGCTCGCCGCCGCCGCGGCCGCCAAGTACGTCGCCGGTGACCCGCACGACCAGGCCAGCCGCCTCGGCCCGGTCGTCAACGCCAAGCAGCACGACCGGGTGCGCGGCTACATCGCCAAGGGCGTCGAGGAGGGCGCGCGGATCGTCGCCGGCGGGCCGGACGCGCCCCACGAGCGCGGCTACTACGTCACCCCGACCGTCTTCGCGGACGTCACGCCCTCGATGACCATCGCCCAGGAGGAGATCTTCGGCCCGGTCCTGTCGATCCTCCCGTACGAGGACGAGGACGACGCCCTGCGCATCGCCAACGGCACGGTCTACGGCCTCGCCGGTGCCGTCTGGGCGGCCGACGAGGCCGAGGCAGTCGCCTTCGCCCGCCGGATGGACACCGGCCAGGTCGACATCAACGGCGGGCGGTTCAACCCGCTGGCCCCCTTCGGCGGTTACAAGCAGTCGGGCGTCGGCCGGGAACTCGGCACGCACGGGCTCGCCGAGTACCTCCAGACCAAGTCCCTGCAGTTCTGACCCGCCGGAGAGTCAACGTGGTCCGCGCCGCCATCCTGCCCGCCGTCGGCTCCCCGCTGGAGATCGCCGACATCGAACTGCCCGAGCCCGGCCCCGGCCAGGTGCGGGTGCGTCTCGCCGCCGCCGGGGTCTGCCACTCCGACCTGTCCCTGTCCAACGGCACCATGCGCGTGCCCGTCCCGGCCGTCCTCGGCCACGAGGGCGCGGGCACGGTGGTGTCGGTCGGGGAGGGCGTCGGCCATGTCGTCCCCGGTGACGGGGTCGTGCTCAACTGGGCGCCGTCCTGCGGGAACTGCCACCACTGCGGACTCGGTGAGGTGTGGCTCTGCGCCAATGCCCTCGCCGGGGTGGGCAACGTCCATGCCCGTACCGCCGGGGGGACGGAGCTCCACCCCGGCCTGAACGTGGCCGCCTTCGCCGAGGAGACCGTCGTCGCGGCCAACTGCGTACTGCCGGTCCCGGAGGGCATCCCGCTCACCGAGGCCGCGCTGCTCGGCTGCGCGGTGCTGACCGGTTACGGCGCCGTCCACCACTCGGCGCAGGTCCGCCCCGGTGAGTCGGTCGCGGTCTTCGGAGTCGGCGGCGTCGGTCTGGCCGCGCTCCAGGCGGCGCGTATCGCCGGTGCCGGACCGGTCGTGGCCGTCGACGTCTCCCCGGCGAAGGAGGAACTGGCGCGGGCCGCCGGTGCCACCGAGTTCCTGATCGCCTCCGACACCACCGCCAAGGAGATCCGGGGGCTCACCGGCGGGCAGGGCGCGGATGTCGCCGTCGAGTGCGTGGGCCGCGCCGGGACCATCCGTACGGCGTGGGAGTCCACCCGCCGCGGCGGCCGCACCACGGTGGTCGGGATCGGCGGCAAGGACCAGCAGGTGACGTTCAACGCCCTGGAGATCTTCCACTTCGGCCGCACGCTGTCCGGCTGTGTCTACGGCAACTCCGACCCGGCCCGGGACCTCCCCGTCCTCGCGGAGCACATCAGGGCGGGCCGCCTTGACCTGAGCGCCATGGTCACCGAGCGGATCGCACTCGACGACATCCCGGCCGCCTTCGACAACATGCTCGCGGGCAAGGGCGGGCGGGCCCTGGTCGTCTTCTAGGGACACGACCCAGCCCTGCTGAACCCCTTCGGCACCCCGGCCGCCTCCTGTGCGGCCGGGGTGTTCGTGCTGCCCGCCCGCCCCCCATACCGGCGGGTACGTCGTGATGAAACTGCCGCTGTGCGGGCTGTTGACCGACGTACCAGCCGGTCGGTACGGTCCCCGCAATCTCAATGGCGCCGCCCCCCTTCGTCCCCCGCACCCACCCATCGGAGTGTGCCCGCATGGACACGGCAGCTTCCCCGCCCACCGGCACCACCCAGCCGGCCCCCACCGACCGGAACCGGCGCAAGGTGGCCACTGCCGCCGCCCTCGCCTCCGCCGTCGAGTGGTACGACTACTTCGTCTTCGGCATCGCCGCCGCACTCGTGCTCGGTGACCTGTACTTCCCGGCCGGCAGTTCCTCCGCCGGAGTCCTCGCGGCCTTCGCCACCTTCGCGGTCGGCTTCCTCGCCCGTCCCATCGGCGGCATCATCGCCGGCCAGCTGGGCGACAAGCACGGCCGCAAGCCGATGCTCGTCCTCGCGCTGACCCTGATGGGCGTCGCCACCACCGGCATCGGACTCCTGCCCACCTACGAGACGATCGGCATCGCCGCTCCGGTGCTGCTCGTCCTGCTGCGCGTGCTCCAGGGCATCGCGGTCGGCGCCCAGTGGGGCGGTGCGATGCTCATGGCCACCGAGTACGCACCCGAGGGCAAGCGCGGCCTCTACGGCAGTCTCGTCCAGCTCGGCGTCCCGATCGGTGTGGTGACCGCCAACACCGTCTTCCTCATCGCCGGTGCCACCACCAGCGACGGCGAGTTCGCGTCCTGGGGATGGCGAGTGCCGTTCTTCGTGGGCTTCCTGGTGCTGTTCCTCGCCTGGTACATCCACACCAAGGTCGAGGAGACCCCCGCTTTCCGCGAGGCCGAACGAGCCCTGGCGGAGCAGGAGAAGGGTGAGGCGCGCTCCCCGCTGCGCACGATCCTGCGCAGTCACCTCGGCACGGTCTTCCTGGCCGGCGGCTCCTTCGCGGTCAACACCGCGACCTTCTACATCATCATCACCGGCGTGCTCGACTACGCGACCCGCGAGCTCGACATGAAGCGCAGTGCGGTCCTGGCCGTCTCGCTCTGCGTCAGCCTGACCCAACTGGTGCTGATACCCGCCGCCGCGGCCCTCTCCGACCGGATCGGCCGGCTCCGCATCTACGCGCTGGGCGCGGTGGGCCTGCTGGTCTGGGCCGTGCCGCTGTTCCTGCTCATCGACACCGGCTCCCTGCTGTGGCTGGGCGTGGGCACCTTCGTCACCAGCTGCTTCCTGAGCATCATGTACGGGCCGCAGGCGGCGCTGTTCGCCGAGCTGTTCACGGCGGAGATGCGGTACACCGGAGCCTCGCTCGGCTACCAGATCGCCGCTGTGTTCGGCGGCGGACTCGCGCCGTTCGTGATGGTGCTCCTGCTGGAGGCGACGGGTACCTCGATGGCGGTGTCGGCCTACATCATCGGCCTCGCGGTCATCGCCCTGATCTCCATCCGCATCCTGTCCCGGCGGGCCGCCGCCCGTCAGGAGGAGACCGCCGCGGCCCCGGACGAGGCCGGCGCGGACCGGGACGAGAGCGCCCCCGCCGGCGCCTGAGCATCCCCGTTCACGCGCGCGCCAGCTGCTCGTACTGCACCGAAAGCCCGTCGATCAGAGCCCGCAACCCCGTCTCGAACGCGCCCTCGTCCACCTGCTGCTGACGCTCGGCCAGCAGGTGGGCCTGGCCGAGGTGGGGGTAGTCCGCCGGGTCGTACGCCGCCTCGTCGTCCACGAAGCCGCCGGCGAAGGAGCCGAGAGCGGAGCCGGTGATGAAGTACCGCATCAGGGCCCCGATACGGGTCGCCTGGGCGGGCGGCCAGCCCGCAGCGACCATCGCGCCGAACACCGCGTCGGCCACCCGCAGTCCGGCCGGGCGGCGGCCCGGACCCTGGGCCAGCACCGGCACGATGTTCGGGTGGGCCCGCAGAGCGGCGCGGTAGGAGACCGCCCAGTCGTGCAGCGCGGTGCGCCAGTCGCGGCCGTCCTCGAACATCGACAGGTCGACCTGGGCGCTGACCGTGTCGGCGACGGCGTCGAGGATCTCGTCCTTGTTGCGGAAGTGGTTGTAGAGGGACGGCCCGCTGACGCCGAGCCCGGCGGCGAGGCGGCGGGTGGAGACCGCGTCGAGCCCTTCGGTGTCCACGAGTGCGCTCGCCGCTTCGACGATGCGCTCTCTGCTGAGGAGGGGCTTGCGTGGGCGGGCCATGCGGCACATAGTAGGGCCTGCCGCCGATAAACTAGCAGTGTTAATTTAACGAGGTGCCGATGAACCTGGAGCTGAGCGACGAGCAGGCCGCGGTGCGCCGGCTGGCCAAGGACTTCGCCGACCGCGAGATCGCCCCGCACGCCGCCGCCTGGGACCGCGCCGAGAGCGTGGACCGCGCCATCGTGAAGAAGCTGGGCGCCCTCGGCTTCCTCGGCCTGACCATCCCCGAGGAGTACGGCGGCTCCGGCGGCGACCACCTCGCGTACGCCCTGGTCACCGAGGAGCTGGGCCGCGGCGACTCCTCGGTGCGCGGCATCGTCTCCGTATCGCTCGGTCTGGTCGCCAAGTCGGTCGCCGCGTGGGGCAGCGAGGAGCAGAAGCGGCAGTGGCTGCCCGGTCTGACCTCGGGCGACCACGTCGGATGCTTCGGCCTCACCGAGCCCGGCACCGGGTCCGACGCCGGCCGGCTCGCCACCCGGGCGGTCCGGGACGGCGACACGTACGTCATCAGCGGCACCAAGATGTTCATCACCAACGGCACCTGGGCCGACGTGGTCCTCCTCTTCGCGCGGACGAACGACACGCCCGGCCACAAGGGCGTCAGCGCCTTCCTCGTCCCCACCGCCACCCCCGGTCTGACCCGCCGAGAGATCCACGGCAAGCTCGGGCTGCGCGGCCAGGCCACCGCCGAACTGGTGCTGGAGGACGTCAGGGTCCCGGCCTCGGCGATGCTCGCCCCCGAGGGCAAGGGCTTCTCGGTGGCCATGTCGGCACTGGCCAAGGGCCGGATGTCGGTGGCGGCGGGCTGCGTCGGGATCGCGCAGGCCGCGCTGGACGCCGCCGTGACGTACGCGGGCGAGCGCGAGCAGTTCGGCAGGACGATCGCGCACCACCAGCTGGTGCAGGAGCTGATCACCGACATCGCGGTGGACGTGGACGCGGCCCGGCTGCTCACCTGGCGGGTCGCCGACCTGATCGACCGCGGCCTGCCGTTCGACACCGAGGCGTCCAAGGCCAAGCTCTTCGCGTCGGAGGCGGCGGTGCGCGCCGCGAACAACGCGCTCCAGGTCTTCGGCGGCTACGGCTACATCGACGAGTACCCGGCGGGCAAGCTGCTGCGCGACGCCCGCGTCATGACGCTGTACGAGGGTACGAGCCAGATCCAGAAGCTGGTGATCGGCCGCGCGCTGACGGGCGTCTCGGCGTTCTGAACCCCTCGGGCCCGCTGGTTGGACAGTGGATACACGGCCGGGTTGAGTACCCCGCCTGAGTATCCGGACGGATGTGACGGGCGCCGCGCCCGCCGATGCTGACACCATGAATGACACACCGGTCAAGCAGCAGAACACCGCGGCGTACTACGGGCAGGCCGTCGCGTCCTTCGGTATCGCGCTGGGCGCGGTCGGCCTCGGGGTGCTCAACCTGGAGGCGGACGCGTGGGTGCGGGCCTTCCTCGGTACCGCCATCCTCTACCTCACGACATCGGCGTTCACCCTCGCCAAGGTGATCAGGGACCGGCAGGAGGCCGGGCAGATCGTCAGCCGGGTGGACCAGGCACGGCTGGAGAAGATGCTCGCCGAGTACGATCCGTACAACGCCAAGAGCTAGGCTGCCAGGAGTCCCGGTGGCCTAAGCGCTTGCTCACCCTCGGGTATCGTTGTCACTCCTGCTGAGGGACGAAGGGGTGAGCGATGGGCATCGCGGAGGAGACCGGCGGCGAGGAATCGCCGTGGGCCGAGGTCGGCCCCGAGGCGGCCCGCCGGCTGCTCGTCGCCGCCGTCGAGGCGTTCGCCGAGCGCGGCTACCACGCGACCACGACCCGCGACATCGCGGGCCGGGCCGGGATGAGCCCGGCCGCGCTCTACATCCACTACAAGACCAAGGAAGAGCTGCTCCACCGGATCAGCCGGATCGGCCACGACAAGGCTCTCGAGATCCTTGAATCGGCGGCCGACGGCGAGGGGACGCCCACCGAGCGCCTCGACCACGCCGTACGCTCCTTCGTCCGCTGGCACGCCGGGCGGCATATGACGGCCCGAGTCGTGCAGTACGAACTCGACGCGCTCGGGCCCGAGCACCGCACCGAGATCGTCGCGCTGCGCAGGCGCAGCGATGCCGCCGTGCGCCGCATCCTCAACGAAGGGGTGCAGGCGGGGGAGTTCGAGGTGCCCGACGTGCCGGGCACCACGGTCGCCGTGCTGTCGCTCTGCATCGACGTGGCGCGCTGGTTCAACGTGGAGGGGCGCAGAACGCCCGACGAGGTCGGCGCGCTCTACGCCGACCTCGTGTTCCGTATGGTCCAGGCGCGGCGTCCGGGACCGGAGTCCCGGACGTCTCAGAAGTAGAAGCGGGAGACCGACTCGGCCACGCACGCCGGCTTGTCGCCGCCCTCGCGCTCGACCGTGATGGCGGCGGTGACCTGCACGCCACCGCCCGCCTCGGTGACGTCCGTGATCACGCCCGTCGCGCGCAGCCGGGAGCCGACCGGCACGGGGGAGGGGAAACGGACCTTGTTCGCGCCGTAGTTGATGCCCATCTTCATGCCCTCGACCCGCATGATCTGCGGTACGAGTGCGGGCAGCAGCGAGAGCGTCAGATAGCCGTGCGCGATGGTCGCACCGAAGGGGCCGGCCGCGGCCTTCTCCGGGTCCACGTGAATCCACTGGTGGTCGCCGGTGGCGTCCGCGAACAGGTCGATCCGCTTCTGGTCGACCTCCAGCCAGTCGCTCTCACCCAGCTGCTCGCCGACCCCGGCGTGCAGCTCTTCGGCGGACGTGAAGATCCTCGGCTCTGCCATGACCCTGCCTCTCGTACCTGCTCCAGCGATTTGTCTAAGCGCTTGCTCAGCATGGTTGGCCTCGTATGTATCTGTCAACGGACGGCGGAGTAGGGTTCGAGGAGTGCCGCAGATTCCAGAGAAGATCCACGAGCTCACGGTCGGCCAGCTGTCCGCGCGCAGCGGCGCCGCCGTCTCCGCCCTGCACTTCTACGAGTCCAAGGGCCTGATCAGCAGCCGCCGCACGTCCGGCAACCAGCGCCGCTACAGCCGCGACGCGCTGCGCCGCGTCGCGTTCGTACGCGCGGCACAGCGCGTCGGCATCCCTCTGGTCACGATCCGGGACGCGCTCGCCCAGCTGCCGGACGAGCGAACCCCCAACCGCGAGGACTGGGCGCGTCTGTCCGAGGCCTGGCGCACGGAACTCGACCAGCGCATCCAGCAGTTGGGGCGGCTGCGGGACCACCTCACCGACTGCATCGGCTGCGGCTGCCTGTCCCTGGACACCTGTGTGCTGTCCAACCCGGACGACGTCTTCGGCGAGCGGATGAGCGGCTCGCGCCTGATGACCGAGCGCAAGCGCCCGGCCCCCGGCCGGCCGGACAGCTGATCACCCGTCCCGCGCACCCCGCACCAGCTGGGCGTTGGACGCGGCGGGCCGGCCGTCCGGGAGCACCAGTACGTCCTCCAGGCCGATCCGTATGTCCAGTCCCAGCCGCCGGGCCAGCCGCAGTACCGGCCACGCCCCGCCGTCCTCCCCGTGCAGCAGCACCGGCCGGCCATGCGCCGGGCCCAGGGCCTGTCCGGCAGATCTTGGCCGGGGCCACGGCGTCTGGCACGGCACCTCGCCGCGTTGCCGAAATGCCCGAATAGCTCCGCTATTAGGGCACTCCGGCGCCTTGCGATGCAGCTCCGCATCCAAGGGCCTGGAAAAGAGCGGAGACGGAGCGAAGCGCAGTGCACCAGACGCCGCGTCCTCTCCGGCCCTGATCCGCCGGACAGGCCCTAGCGCGGCCAGCAGCTCCCGCCCGGTGGCCGGCGCGGTCTCCGGGTCCGGGTCGGTCACCTCGGCCAGGACCCGCAGCACGTGCGGGGCGAGCGGCGAGGCGAGGAAGCGGCCGGCGCCGTCCGTGCCGGACCAGATGCCCGCCTCGACGCCCACGCCCCGCTCCAGCAGCGCCGCGGCGACCGCCTCCGCACCCGGCTCGTGCCAGTTCACCGAGGCGTGGTCGGGCAGCACCGTCCATGACCGGACGCGCTCCACTCGACGCTCCGGATCCGGCTCGGCCCAGGCGCCCGTGGTCACCCCCACCGGGACGGACACGGCAGCCCGTATCGCCGTCAGCGTCGCCGCGACCACCCGCGGCGACAACGTGTCCTTGCCGCACGGGGTCTTGGGGTGCACATGCACCTCACCCGCTCCGGCCGCGACGGCTCCCGCCGCCGACTCCGCAATCGCCCCGGGCGAGAGCGGCACGGCAGCGCTCTCCGTCGCGCCACGCGGACCGTTCAGACACACCTGGATGAGCATGCGTCCGATGGTGCCGGACGGCACTGACAACGCGGGTCCGCGGGCGATCGCCCCGCACCCCGCAACGTCACGCCACCGACGCCAACTCCCTGCGCCGGGTGGGCCCCTTGGCGGCCGCCACGGCCTCGGTCGTCAGCACGGGCTCCGGCACCACAATGCCGCAGCCCGTGCACACCGGTCCGTCGGAGGGCTCGTGAGCCAGGTCCTGCCGCCAGACGATTCCCGTCCCCTCGCACACCGGGCAGGCCGTGCCCGGTGCCGCCTCCAGAGCGGAGATCAGCCGGCGCAGCACCTCGCCCAACGGTTCGGGCGGCCGGACGGCCGGGTTGTCGCACCGGGCCACCCCGTTGCCGCCCCAGGTGCACCGGTGCCAGTCGTCGACCGACCCGGGCCGCCGCAGCCCGTCGTGCTTCTCGCGCTTGCGCCGCTCCGCGAACTCCGTCTCGTACGCGAGCCAGACGGACCGGGCCTCCTCCAGTTCCTCGAGCGCGGCCACCAGCCGCGCCGGATCGGCCTCCCGGTCCTCCGGCTCGATCCCATGCCTGGCACACAGATGGTGCCAGGTCGCCCGGTGCCCATAAGGGGCGAACCTCTCCAGGCACTTGCGCAACGAGTAGCGCCGCAGCGCCAGGTCATTGCGCGTGTCACGCACCTGTCTCGCAAGACTCCGGAATCCGGCCATCGCACTGCCACCTCCGTCGCTGGTACTTCGGCGTCGTGGAATGGACGTACGACTGCCCGTTCTGGCTCCATCCAAAATCGAATGGCGCCCATCAACAGGAGTGAGCGTGGCTCCGGATCATGCTGTTTCCGCGCTGGCGCACAACCTCGGCCCGCCCGCCGCAGGCCGGTTGTGGATCAGCCGTAGAGCAGATACTCCCTGCGTACCCGCCGGAACGCCGTCAGTTCGTCCTGCCACGCGGCCACCACGTCGTCCGTGCCGGCGCCCGCGTCGATCATCGTGCGGACCCGGGTGGAACCCGTCAGTTTGTCGATCCAGTGGTCCGGCCGCCAGGCGAAGCCGCTCCAGCTGCGCTTCGCCGTCACCAGCAGGGCGATCCCGGTGCGCACCGGGTCGTACGACGCCCGGTCGTGGACGTGCAGTTGGACGCCGCCGACCGTCTTGCCCTGGAACTTGGAGAACGTCGGCGCGAAGTACGCCTCGCGGAAACGGACACCCGGGAGTCCCTCGGCGTTCGCCGCCTCGGCCCACCGCCGGTCGATGCCGACCGCGCCCAGCAGCTCGAACGGCCGGGTCGTGCCGCGTCCCTCGGAGAGGTTGGTCCCCTCGAAGAGGCACGTGCCCGAGTAGACCAGCGCCGTGTCGGGCGTCGGCATGTTGGGGCTCGGCGGTACCCAGGGCAGCCCCGTCGCGTCGAAGAGGTCGGAGCGCTTCCAGCCGGACATCCGTACCGTCTCCAGCGGCACCGGGCGGGAGAGGAACTCGCCGTTGAAGAGCCGGGCCAGCTCGGCGACGGTCATCCCGTGCGCCTGCGGGATCGGCTCGCGTCCGACGAAGGTCGCGAAGGCCTTGTCCAGCACCGGACCGGACGCCTGCCGGCCGGTCACCGGATTCGGCCGGTCCAGGACGACGAACCGCTTGCCGGCGAGCGAGGCGGCGGCCATGCAGTCGTACAGCGTCCAGATGTACGTGTAGAAGCGGGCGCCGACGTCCTGGATGTCGAAGACGACGGTGTCCACGCCCGACGCGCCGAAGATGTCGGCGAGCGGCTGCCCGCTCTTGAGATAGGTGTCGTACACGGGGAGCCCGGTGGCCGGATCGTCGTGGCGGCCCTCCGAGCCGCCCGCCTGCGCGGTGCCGCGGAAGCCGTGCTCCGGGCCGAAGACGGCGACGAGATCCACCCGCTTGTCGGCGTGCATGACATCCACGAGGTGGCGCGCCTCGGACGTGATGCCGGTCGGGTTGGTCACGACGCCGACCCGCTGTCCGTCCAGCACGGCGTACCCGTCGGCGGCCAGCCGGTCGAAGCCGGTGCGCAGCCTTCCGGGCCCGCGCCGAGCAGCGGCGGCAGCTGGGGCGGCCGCCCCGAGCATTCCGGCGGCTCCCGCCATTCCGGCGGCTCCCGCCGCGCCGGTGGCGGTCAGCAATCCCCGTCTGGACACGGTCATACGGTTACCTCCGCGCTCGCCTCGGGCTGTCATGACCACGCACGCTAGCGCTCATGACGGCTGCGCGGAACGATGCGCGCGGAGCCGTTCGTGCCCCGTTCGTGCCCCTTCCACCTCTTCCCCCGGCACATACCGACTGGTTAGTCTGCCCCTCAGCCGGCGAGCGTCCGGCTCGGGAGAGGCAGGGTCCACGTGAGTACGGTGCAGGGTGCGGGAGTGGTCGTCACGGGCGCCGGCGGCGGAATCGGCGCCGCGCTGGCGCGCAGGTTCGCGGCCGAGGGCGCGCGTGTCGTGGTCAACGACCTGGACGCGGAGAAGACCAAGCTGATCGCCGACGAGATCGGCGCCACAGCCGTGCCCGGTGACGCGTCCTCCATCGTGGCGGCCGCCCGCGAAGCCCTCGGCGGGCGGGTCGACGTCTACTGCGCCAACGCGGGCCTGGCCTCGCCCGGCGACGCGTTCGCCGACGAGAAGGTCTGGGCCTCGGCCTGGGACGTCAATGTGATGGCCCACGTCAGGGCGGCCCGCGAACTGCTGCCCGACTGGCTGGAGCGCGGCAGCGGCCGCTTCGTCTCGACCGTCTCCGCCGCCGGTCTGCTGACCATGGTCGGCGCGGCGCCGTACAGCGTCACCAAGCACGGCGCCCTCGCCTTCGCCGAATGGCTCTCGCTGACCTACCGGCACCGCGGTCTGAAGGTGCACGCAATCTGCCCGCAGGGCGTACGGACGGACATGCTGACCGCCGCCGGATCGGCGGGCGAACTCGTCCTCGCGCCCACGGCGATCGAGCCCGAGGACGTGGCCGACGCGCTCTTCGCGGGCATCGAGGCGGACCGCTTCCTGATCCTCCCGCACCCCGAGGTGGCCGGCTTCTACGCGGCCCGGGCCACCGACCCAGACCGGTGGCTCGGCAATATGAACCATCTGCAGCGGAAGTGGGAGGGTGAATGAACCGGTCGATGGACGCAAAGTCGATCTACGCGGAGTCGATATACGCACAAAAGCCCTGGCTGGCGCAGCTGAGTGAGGCTCAGCGCGCGCCGGTCACGCCGCCCGGGAGCGTGGTCGACTCCTTCCGGGCGGCTGTCGGCCGGGCACCCGGGCACACCGCCCTCGCGTACTTCGACGGACGGCTCAGCTACCGCGAGACCGACGAGCTCTCCGACTCGGTGGCCGGGTACCTCGCCGCCCGGGGCGTCCGGCGCGGCGACCGGGTCGCGATCATGCTGCAGAACACCCCGCACTTCGTGCTCGCGCTGCTCGGCGCCTGGAAGGCCGGCGCCACGGTCGTGCCGGTCAACCCGATGTACAAGGCGGCCGAGGTCGGCCATGTGCTGCGGGACGCGGAGGTGTCCGCGCTGGTCTGTGCCGACCGCGCCTGGGAGTCGTATCTGCGGGAGGCGGCCGCCGACTCGCCCGTACGCATCGCCCTCACCGCGTGCGAGCTGGACTTCCAGACCAGGAACGACACCCGGGTCCTGGGCTTCGAGCGGCTGCCGCGGGCGGCGGACGCCGAGGACCTGACCGACGTCGCGCGCCGCGGCTTCCCGGCCCCCGTCGACCGCGTGCTCACCGCCGCCGACGTGGCGCTGATCAGCTACACCTCGGGCACCAGCGGCGCCCCCAAGGGAGCCCTGAACCACCACGGGGCGATCACCTACAACGCCGAACGCCAGCGCACCGGCCACCCGGTGCCCGAGGGCGCCTGCTACTTCGCGCTCGCGCCGCTGTTCCACATCACCGGCATGGTCTGTGAACTGGCGGCCTGCTTCGCCAACGCCGGCACGCTGGCCCTCGCGTACCGCTTCGAGACCGGGGTGGTCCTCGACGCGTTCGCCGAGCACCGTCCCGCGTACACCGTGGGCCCGTCCACCGCCTTCATGGCGCTGGCCGCGCATCCCGAGGTCACCCCCGACCACTTCAGCTCCTTCCTGGTCATCTCCTCGGGTGGCGCGCCCGTGCCGCCGGCGCTGGTGGAGAAGTTCCGCGCGGGCTTCGGCCCGTACATCCGCAACGGCTACGGCCTCACCGAGTGCACCGCGCCCTGCGCCGCCGTCCCGCCGGAGAAGGAAGCACCCGTCGACCCGGCCTCTGGCACCCTGTCCGTCGGTGTCCCGGGCCCCGACACGGTCGTACGGATCATCGACGCCACGGGCGCCGACGTCCCGTTCGGCGAGCAGGGCGAGATCGCGGTGAGCGGCCCGCAGGTCGTCACGGGCTACTGGCGCCGCCCGGACGCCACCGCGGAGGCGTTCCCCGGCGGCGAACTGCGCACCGGCGACATCGGGTTCATGGACGCGGACGGCTGGCTCTACGTCGTCGACCGCAAGAAGGACATGATCAACGCCTCCGGCTTCAAGGTCTGGCCGCGCGAGGTCGAGGACGTGCTGTACACGCACGAAGCGGTACGCGAGGCGGCCGTCGTGGGCGTCCCCGACGCGTACCGCGGCGAGACGGTCAAGGCGTACGTCAGCCTCCGCCCGGGCGCCGTCATCCAGCCCGCCGAGCTCTCCGCGTACTGCGCGGAGCGGCTGGCCGCGTACAAGTACCCGCGCGTGGTGGAGATCCTGCCGGAGCTTCCCAAGACCACGAGTGGGAAGATCCTCAGGCGGGACCTGCGTGCCCGCGCCTAGTGCAGGAAAGCGAACGAAAGGGCAGGTGGCGGAAATGGCCAGGACGACGGACGGAGACGGCACGCCTGTCCCGCAGCGGCTGCTGGCCGCCGCCACCCGGCTCTTCGCGGAGCGCGGGTACGACAGGACCTCGGTCCAGGAGATCGTCGAAGCGGCGGGCGTCACCAAGGGCGCGCTGTACCACTACTTCGGCAGCAAGGACGATCTCCTGCACGAGGTGTACGCACGCATGCTGCGCCTCCAGCAGGAGCGGCTGGACGCCTTCGCGGACGCCGACGCGCCCGTGGAGCAGCGGCTGCGCGACGCCGCCGCCGATGTGGTGGTCACGACCATCGAGAACCTCGACGACGCGTCGATCTTCTTCCGCTCCATGCACCAGCTGAGCCCGGAGAAGGACAAGCAGGTGCGGGCCGAGCGCCGGCGCTACCACGAGCGGTTCCGGGCGCTGATCGAGGAGGGCCAGCGCACCGGGGTGTTCTCGAACGCGACCCCCGCCGACCTGGTGGTGGACTACCACTTCGGATCCATCCACCACCTGTCCACCTGGTACCGCACGGACGGGCCGCTCTCGCCGCAGCAGGTCGCCGATCACCTCGCCGACCTGCTGCTGCGCGCGCTGCGCCCGTAGCGCCTGTCCGGCGGATCAGGGCCGGACAGGCCCTCGCGCTGCCTACAGGTACTTCTTCAGCTCGCGGCGGGCCAACGAGCGCTGGTGCACCTCGTCCGGCCCGTCCGCGAGCTTCAGCGTCCGCGCCGCCGCCCACAGTTCGGCGAGCGGGAAGTCCTGGCTGACGCCGCCCGCTCCGTGCACCTGGACCGCGTTGTCGAGGATGTCGACGACAGCCCGCGGTGTGGCGATCTTGATGGCCTGGATCTCGGTGTGCGCCCCGCGGTTGCCGACGGTGTCCATCAGCCAGGCCGTCTTCAGCACCAGCAGCCGCAGCTGCTCGACGGTGACCCGCGCGTCCGCGATCCAGTTCTGTACGACGCCCTGCTGGGCCAGCGGCTTGCCGAAGGCCGTACGGGTCACGGCCCGGCGGCACATCAGCTCGATGGCCCGCTCGGCCATCCCGATGAGCCGCATGCAGTGGTGGATCCGGCCGGGGCCGAGGCGGGCCTGGGCGATGGCGAAGCCGCCGCCCTCCTCCCCGATCAGGTTCGAGGCCGGCACCCGGGCGCCGTCGAAGACGACCTCGGCGTGACCGCCGTGCGAGTGGTCCTCGTACCCGTACACCTGCATGGCGCGCCGGACCTCGACCCCGGGGGTGTCCCGGGGGACCAGGATCATCGACTGCTGGCGGCGCTGGTCGGCGCCGTCGGGGTCCGTCTTGCCCATCACGATGAAGATCTTGCAGTCCGGGTTCATCGCGCCGGAGATGTACCACTTGCGGCCGGTGATGACGTACTCGTCGCCGTCCCGCGCGATCCGCGTCTCGATGTTCGTTGCGTCCGAGGAGGCCACCTCGGGCTCGGTCATCGCGAACGCCGACCGGATCTCGCCCGCGAGCAGCGGCTCGAGCCACTGCTTCTTCTGCTCGTCGGTGGCGAACTGGGCGAGCACCTCCATGTTCCCGGTGTCCGGGGCCGCGCAGTTCAGCGCGGTCGGCGCCAGGTGCGGGCTGCGGCCGGTGATCTCGGCGAGCGGCGCGTACTGGAGATTCGTCAGCCCCGCCCCGTACTCCGCGTCGGGGAGGAAGAGGTTCCACAGGCCCTGTCGGCGGGCCTCGGCCTTGAGGTCCTCGACCACGGCCGGGGTGTCCCACGGGGAGGCGAGCAGGGCCCGCTGCTCCTCGGCCACCGCCTCGGCCGGGTATACGTGCTCGTCCATGAAAGCGAGCAGCTTGGCGCGCAGCTCTTCGGTCCGCGCGTCGAATGCGAAGTCCATGGGTGTCTCAGCCTTCCTGGAGGGTGGTGAGGCCGTGCTCGATGAAGACGGGGACGAGGCCGCCGATCCGGTCGAAGCCGGCGCCGACCGTCTGACCCTGCGTGTAGCGGTAGTGGATGCCCTCGAGGATCACCGCGAGCTTGAACCAGGCGAAGGCGGTGTACCAGGAGATCGCGGAGGTGTCCCGGCCGGAGCGTGCGGCATAACGCTCGATCAGCTCCCGCGGGGTGGGGTGGCCGGGGGCTCCGGCGGTGGTGCTGACCGGGGAGTCCGGCAGGTCCAGCGGGGCGCTGTACATCACCAGCAGGCCGAGGTCGGTGAGCGGATCGCCGAGCGTGGACATCTCCCAGTCCAGGACGGCCTTGACGGAGTCGTCGGACCCGAGCAGTACGTTGTCCAGCCGGTAGTCGCCGTGGACGACCGTCGGCGCGGGGGAGGCGGGCAGTTCGCGGCCCAGCGCGGCGTGCAGCTCGTCGATGCCGGCCAGCTCGCGGTTGCGGGAGGCGTCGAGCTGCTTGCCCCAGCGCCGCAGCTGGCGGTCCAGGAAGCCCTGGGGTCGCCCGAAGTCCGCGAGCCCGGCCGCCGCGGGGTCGACGGCGTGCAGGTCGACGAGGGTGTCGGCGAGGGCGAGCACGGCGTCACGGGTGCGCTGCGGTCCGAGCGCGGCGAGCTCGTCGGCCGTCCGGTACGGAGTGCCGTCCACGAACTCCATGACGTAGAACGGCGATCCGATGACCGTGTCGTCCTCGCAGAGCAGCACCGGCGTCGGCACGGGTACGGCGGTGCCGTGCAGGGCGTCGATCACCCGGTGCTCGCGCTTCATGTCGTGCGCGGTGGCCAGCACATGTCCGAGCGGCGGGCGGCGGACCACCCAGCGGGAAGTGCCGTCGGTGACGGAGTACGTGAGGTTCGACCGCCCGCCCTCGATCAGCCGGCCGCTCAGCGGTCCGCTCACCAGGCCGGGCCGCTCGCGGTCCAGATGGCCGCGCAGCCGGTCCAGATCGAGGCCCGGTGGGGGGACTGAACTCATGATGGGCACCTCCGTGCAGGGTGGGACGATCGGGTTGAATCTCTGTGGCGCGTCTCTGTGGAGCATCATGCCGACCAGTCGGTATGCGCGTCCAGAGGGCCGGCCGAAGTCCCTCGCCGCCGGGGTGTGCGGCGCGTCACGTGCGACCGGTCGCGGTGCGGGCAGCCGGGGACGTACGCCTCAGCCCACCACCGCCACGGCGAACGCGGCGAGCGCGAGCGTGCAGGCCGCCACCGTGGCCGCGCCCCGCAGGGACAGCGGCGCCGGCCGCGCCGTCGCCAGGGCGAGGATGCGGCGGTGGGCCACCACCAGAAACCCCAGGCAGACCAGCGCGCTCAGCGCGGCCGCGACCAGGCCGCCCGCCGTGACCCGCTCGTGCAGGGCCTGCTTGCCCGCCAGTACGGCCACGACCGCGCAGGTCAGCGTCGTACGCCGCCAGGCCAGCCGGGTCCGCTCCGGCTGGAGGCCGGGATCCCGTACGCCGGCGGTCACCGGCCGGACCAGCCGAACAGCACGACCACCACCATCGCCACCGCGACCACCCCGACCGCGAGGCTCAGCAGCGTCGGGAAGCGCGACACCGGCAGATCCTCGCCGCGCCGCATCGCCCGCTCGCAGCGCATCCAGTGGTTCACCGCCCGCAGCGCGCACAGCGCTCCCGCGCCGAGCAGTGCGAGCGCCATGCCGACCCGGACGCCCCAGCGGAGGTCGGGCAGGAACTGGTCCACCGCGAAGCCGCCGCCCACCAGGGCGAGCGCGGTCCGGATCCAGGCGAGGAAGGTGCGCTCGTTGGCGAGCGAGAAGCGGTAGTCGGGGGTCTCGCCCTCCTCGCGGATGCGCTGGGGGGCGAACCAGAGCCGCAGGCTCCGCACAAACTCGGTCACGGCCGCACCCTACTGACGGCTCAGAGGTTCAGAGGTCAGGAGCGCGTCGGGCGGTCCTGATCGCCTCGCTCCGCGTTCTTCTCCTTGATGCGCACCGCTTCTTTCCGGACCTCGGCCTGGGTGGCACGTTCCCGCCGCAGCCACTCGGGGGCCTCCGCCTTCAGCGCGTCGATCTGCTCCGTGGTCAGCGCCTCGGTGACTCCGCCGCGCGCGAGGCCCGCGATGGAGATGCCCAGCTTCGCCGCGACGACCGGCCGGGGGTGCGGACCGTTGCGTCGCAGTTCCTGCAGCCACTGGGGCGGATCGGCCTGCAGCGCACTCAGCTCGGTGCGCGAGACGACACCCTCCTGGAACTCGGCGGGGGTGGCCTCAAGGTACACACCCAGCTTCTTCGCCGCGGTTGCGGGCTTCATGGTCTGGGTGGTCTGGTGCGACGTCATGGTGTCAAGAGTATCGAGCGTGTGCGCTACCTCCGACCACGGCCGGTAACCTGGCGGAGTGACAGGCTCGGAAGTAAACCCTCTGTTCCGGCTCGCGTACGTCCCGGGCGTGACGCCCACCAAATGGGTGCGGATCTGGAACGAGCGGCTGCCCGACGTCCCCCTGACCCTCGTCGCGGTGTCCGCCGCCGAAGCCCCCGGCCTGCTGCGGGCCGGCGGCGCCGACGCGGGCTTCGTACGGTTGCCGATCGACCGGACGGATCTCAGCGCGATCCCTCTCTACACCGAGACGACGGTGGTCGTGGTCCCGAAGGATCACGAGGTGACGGCGGTCGACGAGGTGTCCGCCGAGGATCTGGCCGACGACGTCGTGCTGCATCCCCTCGACGACACCCTCGACTGGGAGCGCCTTCCGGGACGGCCCGCGATCGAGCGCCCCGCCACGACGGCGGACGCCGTCGAACTGGTGGCGGCGGGAGTGGGACTGCTCGTGGTCCCGCAGTCACTCGCCCGGCTGCACCACCGTAAGGACCTCACGTACCGGCCGGTGTCGGACGCCCCCGAGTCGCGCATCGCGCTGTCGTGGCCGGAGGAAGAGACCACCGACCTCGTGGAGGACTTCATCGGGATCGTCCGCGGGCGGACCGTCAACAGCTCACGGGGCCGCGCCCCGGCCCCGGCGCAGCCGAAGCGCAAGAGCCCCGACAAGAGCCCCGACAAGGGCGGCGCACGGCGGACGCCCGCAGCCGGCAAGCCGGCCGGCAAGAGCCCACGGAGCGGTTCCGGCGGCCCCAAGGGCGGCAAGCGCGGCAAACCCCGCCGCCGGTCGTAGCGCGCCAGGCCTGCCCGGCGGATCTTGGCCGGACAGACCCTACCCGGCCCGGAACTCCCGCAGCCGGTGGTACGCCGCGAGCCCGTCCGGCGTCCACGCCCACTCCACCAGCCGCCGCTCCACCTCCGCCTCCGGCAGGAAGTCGTACCAGGCCACCTCCTCCACCTGCGGGTTCACCGGGAGGTCGCAGCGGACCTCGTAGACGTACGACCACCAGGTGTGCGTGCCGTCCTCGTACAGGAACTTGAACCGTGGGACCGGCCGTGGGAGCCCCGAGACGCCGAGCTCCTCCTCCGCCTCGCGCAGGGCCGCCTCGTCGTACGACTCGCCGGCGCCGACGACCCCGCCGACGAACATGTCGTACATCGAGGGGAAGACCAGTTTGGTCGCGGTGCGCCGGTGGACGAACACCCGGCCGTCCCCGTCCCGGGCCAGCACGAACACGCACCGGTGCCGGAGCCCCTTCGCGGTCGCCTCCCCGCGCGGCGCCCGGCCGACGACGCGGTCCTCCTCGTCGACGATGTCCAGGATCTCGTCAGCAGCCATGCGCCCATCCAATCAGGCGGTTACCGGCTGTTGACTAGTTACTCCCGCGTACAGAGGATCGGACCACCCACTCACTCCGCCCGGCAAGGATGGAACCCATGGCGTACGACGCTGATGTGATCGTGATCGGGGCCGGGCTCGCGGGCCTGGTGGCCACCGCCGAACTCGTCGACGCCGGGCGCACGGTGATCCTGCTCGACCAGGAGCCCGAGCAGTCGATCGGCGGTCAGGCGCACTGGTCCTTCGGCGGACTGTTCTTCGTCGGCTCGCCCGAGCAGCGGCGGCTGCGGATCAAGGACAGCCGCGAACTGGCCATGCAGGACTGGCTGGGCACGGCCGGCTTCGACCGCGCCGAGGACCACTGGCCGCGCAAGTGGGCCGAGGCGTACGTCGACTTCGCGGCGGGCGAGAAGCGGTCCTGGCTGCACCGCCGGGGGGTGCGGTTCTTCCCGGTCGTGGGCTGGGCGGAGCGTGGCGGGTACGACGCCAACGGCCACGGCAACTCCGTGCCCCGCTTCCACATCACCTGGGGGACCGGCCCGGGTCTCGTGGCGCCCTTCGAGCGCCGGGTGCGCGAGGGCGTGGCCAAGGGGCTCGTACAACTGAGGTTCCGGCACCGGGTCACCGGTCTCTCCCGCAGCGCGGGCACCCTCGACACCGTCAGCGGCGAAGTGCTGGAGCCGTCGACGGCCGAGCGCGGCACCGCGAGCAGCCGGGCGGTCGCCGGGTCCTTCGAGTTCCGCGCCCAGGCGGTGATCGTCACCTCGGGCGGCATCGGCGGCAACCACGACCTCGTACGCGCCCAGTGGCCCGACCGGCTCGGCAGCCCGCCCGAGAAGATGCTGTCCGGGGTGCCCGCGCACGTCGACGGGCTGATGCTCGGCATCGCGGAAGCGGCCGGCGCACGCCACATCAACAAGGACCGGATGTGGCACTACACCGAGGGCATCGAGAACTGGAACCCGATCTGGTCCAGGCACGGCATCCGGATCCTGCCGGGGCCTTCCTCGCTGTGGCTGGACGCGCGCGGCAAGCGCCTGCCGGTGCCGCTGTTCCCCGGTTTCGACACGCTCGGAACGCTGGAGCACATCACCAGGTCCGGGTACGACTACACCTGGTTCGTCCTCGACCAGCGCATCATCGGCAAGGAGTTCGCGCTGTCCGGCTCCGAGCAGAACCCGGACCTGACCGGCAGGTCCGTCCGCGACGTGATCAACCGCGCGCGCCTCGATGTGCCGGGCCCGGTACGGGCGTTCATGGACAACGGCGTGGACTTCGTTGTGGAGAAGGACCTGGGCGCACTCGTGCGCGGCATGAACGCGCTCACCAAAGAACCGCTCATCGACGAGGCCGAGCTGCGCCGCGAGATCACCGCACGCGACCGCGAGATCGCGAATCCGTTCACCAAGGACCTTCAGGTGATGTCGATCCGCGGGGCCCGCAACTACCTGGGCGACAAGCTGATCCGGACCGTCGCCCCGCACCGCATCCTCGATCCCAAGGCCGGTCCGCTGATCGCCGTACGGCTGAACATCCTCACCCGCAAGTCGCTCGGCGGTCTGGAGACGGACCTGTCCTCGCGGGTCCTGGCCGGGGACGGTCAGGCCCCGCTGCCGGGCCTGTACGCGGCGGGGGAGGCGGCCGGTTTCGGCGGCGGCGGGGTGCACGGCTACCGCTCGTTGGAGGGCACGTTCCTCGGCGGCTGCATCTTCTCGGGCCGGACGGCCGGCCGCGCCGCCGCACAGGCAGTCGGCTAGGGGGTGTCCGGACAGGGGGACACCCCTGGACAACATGGACCACATCCGTGCAGGTGAGAGGCAAGTGGGCGGTCCGTGTAGGTAGTTGAAGGCTCACCGGATTCCGGTCGGCCTTGACGGGGAGCGGTGACTACCGCTTTGCTGTGCGTGATCATTCGCTCGCACCCACACGTCGTAGAGGAATCCCCGCGGATGTCCCCGCCTCCGCCGCCCCTGGGCCGCCCCCGCAAGAGGGACACCCAGCTCTTCGACCCGGCGCTCGGTGACGCCGAACTCGTCACCGTACGAGGACAGTTCGCCCAGGGCCGATGGTCCAGGGCCCGTTCCCTGCTCGCCGAGACCGGCGACGACTGGGACCGCCGCGGCCACCGCGTCGTCGTCCTCGCCGAGGGCCAGGCTTCCGCCGCGTGGGCCGAGGAGTGGCTGCTCGCCGAGCCGGACAGCGCCGACGCCTCCGCCCTGCTGGCGTGCGCCACCGTCTTCCGCGCGCTGCGCGGCAAGGAGTCGCCCGAGCGTGCCGCCGAGGCCTGCCGGAGCGCCGCCGCCCTCGCTCCCGGCGATCCCACGCCCTGGCTCGGCCTGCTGATCCTCTCGCGCTCCTTCGGTACGGAGGAGGAGTTCGGGCGGCTCTTCGACCAGGTGCGCGCCCGCCACCGCGAACACCACCACGCCCACCACCTCATGGTCGCGCGCCTCGCCGAACGCCAGTCCGGCACGGGCCAGGACCCGCTGCACGAGGTGTACGACTTCGCCGCCTGGGCCGCGGAACAGGCACCGGCCGACTCGCCGCTCGCCGTACTCCCGGTGATCGCGCACGCCGAGCGGTACCGCGTCCTCGCCGCCGGCACCGAGCCCGGGAGCTCCGGGGTCTCGGAGCACTGGTCCGGACGGCGCGCCCGCCAGGTGCTGAAGTCCGCCTTCGACTGGTGGCTCGAATGGGAGCGCGAGGACCATCCGCGCAACCGGATCGACCTCAACTTCCTGGCCCACGCCAAGCTCTGCGAGGGCCGGCCCGCCGAGGCGGCCGCCCTCTTCCACCGCATCGGGCGGCACGCCACCCGTGCCCCCTGGTCCTACCCAGACCTGGACCCCCACAAGGCGTTCCTCGCCGCGCGCAACGCCGCGCTCGGCTCCGCATGATCCGCATATCCGGAAAGGACAACCCCGCCATGGCGACGGGCAGTTCGAGCACGAGCACGGGCGAGAGAACGGGTGCGAGTGACATCAGCACCTACAAGGGCCAGAACCGGGCGCTGCGCGCCGACCGCCTCGGCACGGCAGGTCTGCTGCTGTCCGTCCTCGCCGCCAGCGCGCCCCTGATGGTGGTCGCGGGTGTCATGCCCACCACATTCGGGGTGATGGGGATCGTCGGGCAGCCGCTGCTCTTCGTCATCCTCGGCGTCGTCCTGATGCTGTTCAGCGTCGGGTACGCCGAGATGAGCCGGCACGTCCACAACGCCGGCGCCTTCTACGCGTACATCGCCCGCGGCCTCGGCCCCACGGCCGGCGTCGGAGCCTCGCTGGTGGCCCTGGTCGCCTACAACGCGATGCAGGTCGGCGTCTACGGAATCCTCGGCTTCGAGATATCCGGCCTCTTCGCCACCTACCTGGAGATCGAACTCGCCTGGTGGATACCGGCGCTGGCTACCGCCGCGGTCATCGGCGTCCTCGGCTTCCTGAAGATCGACCTCAACGCCAAGGTGCTCGGCGTCCTGCTGATCATCGAATGCGCCCTGGTCGTCATCTTCGACATCGCCGCCGTGGCCGACCCCGGCAAGGAGGGCCTCTCCCTCCACGCCTTCAACCCCGACACCCTCACCGGCGCCGGACTCGGCACCGCCCTGTGCTTCTGCATCGCCGCCTTCGTCGGCTTCGAGCAGTCCCCGGTGTACGCCGAGGAGACCAGCCGCCCGCACATCGTCGTCTCCCGGGTGATGTTCCTCGCGGTCGGTTTCGTTGCGCTCTTCTTCGCCCTCAGCTCCTGGGCGCTGACGGTCGCGACCGGACCCGGCGCCGTGGTCGGGGCGTCCCGGGAGGCCGGGCCCGGCCTCCTCTTCGGCCTCACCGAGAGCCGCCTCGGCGGCACGTTCACCGACGTCCTGCACGTGCTGTTCGTGACCGGCATGTTCGCGGCACTGCTCAGCTTCCACAATGTCGTCGCCCGGTACGCCTTCGCGATGGGCCGCGAAGGTCTGCTGCCCGCCGCCTTCGGCCGGACCAGCCGCACCAGCGGCGCCCCGGCGACCGGCTCGCTCCTGCAGACCGCGATCTCGGTGATCGTCGTCCTGGCCTTCGCGCTCACGGACGACAAGCCGGTCGGCGACCCGACCGCCCCCGTGCTCCAGCTGTTCACCTGGATGGGCAACATCGGCGCCCTGGGGGTCATCGTGCTGATGGCCGCCGCCTCCTTCGCCGTCATCGCCTTCTTCGTACGTCGCGGAACCGCCCGTGCGCAGGCCGGACGGCTGGTCGCCTCGGCCCTGGCCGGACTGGCGCTCGTCGGCATCGCCGTCTACACCGTCAAGGACTTCGAGGTCCTGGTGGGGGCCGGCCCCGGTTCCGCGCTGAGCTGGATCCTGCCGGGCATCATCGGCGCGGCCGTGGTCGCCGGCCTGGTGTACGGAGCGGTGCTGCGGTCCGTGAAGCCGGACGTGCACGCCCGGATCGGGCTGGGCAACGAGGCGTTCCGGCTGGAGAAGGCGGCCGAGTCGGAATCCCGCGCCGAGGTCTGACGCGCGACGCGCGGCGGATGCCGGACGCACCGGCGAACCTGACGGAAGTCTGACGGAAGTCTGACGAGCACCCGCGGACCCTTGGCCATCGGCCCCCGCGGGTGCTCGAATCGTTCTGTGACCACAGAACAGCCCCCGGACGCCGATGGCCAGGGCACCCCGGTGGGGCGACGCCTGGTCCTGTCGATGCTGGGCCTCGGCGCCGCGGGCCTGGCCACCGCGCCGTACCTCCAGCGCGGACTGGAAGCCGCCCTCGGCGCGGCCGCCGACAAGGACCCCACCGGGCTCACCGGACTGCTGCCCAACGGCGGGGGATTCCGCTACTACTCGGTCGCGACCTCCGTCCCGCACCGCGGCCCGCAGAACTACCGGCTCACCGTCGACGGTCTGGTCGAGCGCCCCACGACGTACACCCTCGACGCGCTGCGGCGGCTCCCGCAGACCCGGATCGTGCGCGACGTCCAGTGCGTCACCGGCTGGCGGGTCCCGGACACCCCGTTCGAGGGGGTCACCCTCTCCCGGCTGCTCGACGCGGCCGGAGTGCGCCCGGAGGCCCGGGCGATCCGGTTCAGCTGCTTCGACGGCACGTACAGCGAGAGCCTCACGCTCCCGCAGGCCCGCCGCGCCGACGTCCTGGTGGCGCTGCGCATGCAGGACAAGCCGCTGAGCCATGCGCACGGCGGCCCGGCGCGTCTCTATGTCGCGCCCATGTACTTCTACAAGTCCGCGAAATGGCTCTCCGGCATCACCCTCACCCGTGACGTCGACCCCGGTTACTGGGAGGAGCGCGGTTATGACGTCGACGCATGGGTCGGCCGGTCGAACGGACGCGACGATGCCCCCACCGTCTGAACCGCCCCCGCGCATCGAGCGGTTCAGCCGCGCCGAGCGGCGGGTCCACCGCGCCACGGCCGCCCTCATGGGCGTGTGCGTGGCGACCGCGGCCTGTCTCTACGTACCGGAACTCGCCGAACTCGTCGGCCGCCGCCATCTCCTGGTCACCGTGCACGAGTGGTCCGGTCTGCTGTTGCCGGCGCCGTTCCTGCTGGGGCTGGCCTCCCCGGCGTTCCGGGCGGACCTGCGCCGCCTCAACCGCTTCGGCCGGCACGACCGGGTGTGGCTGCGGGCCGCACTGCGCCGCGACCGCCGTCCCGCCTCCCGGCCCGCCGGGAAATTCAACGCCGGGCAGAAGACGTTCGCCGCCTGGCTCGCCGGAGCCGTGCTGGTGATGCTCGGGACCGGGCTGCTCATGTGGTTCACCGGCTTCGCCCCGCTGGTCTGGCGGACCGCGGCGACCTTCGTCCACGACTGGCTGGCGCTCGCGCTCGGCATCGTGATCGCCGGGCATGTGGGCATGGCCCTGGCCGACCCGGAGGCCCGCCGCGGCATGCGCACGGGCACGGTCGACCGGGAGTGGGCCGAGCGCGAGCACCCGCTGTGGCGGCGTCGTTGACATGGGTCAACTTCTCGGCCCCAAAGGGACCGAGCTTGGTACTCGGTGCCTTTAGGCCTTGTCGCGCTCCCGACTGCCCCCTACGACAGGGCGGTCACGGGTCGCATCTCCCAGGGCGGGCTATGCCGGGTCTGGGACGGGTGCGTTGACGAACACCCACGCCGAGCGTGCGCGGTTGCGTACGTTGATCCCGGCGACGTGGTCGGCGGGCCCAGCGAGGCCGCATCGACGACAGAAGAAGTGGTCCCTGGATGGGCGGTTGTTCTTCGCGGTGTGCCCGCAGCGCGGGCAGCGCTGCGATGTATAGGCCGGATCCACCTCCAAGTACGGCACGCCTGCGCGGCGGCACTTGTACGCGACGAATGCGCCGAGCTGGTGGAACGGCCAGGAGGAGAGTCGTGCCCGCTGGTCGCGAGGGAGCCGTACCCGGTCGCGGATGCCATGGAGTTCTTCCAGGGCGATGCCGCGACCGGTGCGTGCTGCGACGGCGACGATCTCCTTGGAGACCTTGTGGTTGATGTGGGTGGCGTGACGCTGCTCGCGCCGCGCCCGCTTCTTGAGCCGACGGTTCGCGGAACGGGTCCGCTTGGCCTGCAACTCGGCCCGCTTGCGGGCCTGCCAGCGCCGGTACCGTCCGAGTCTGCGCCCCTGATAGTTGGTGCCGTCCGAGGTGGTGGCCAGGTTCACGATGCCCCGGTCCACACCGATCCAGTCGGTGGGCTCGAACGTGTCGGCCTCGGGTACCTCGCACGTCGCGATGAGGAACCACATGCCGTCTCGGTGGACGAGATCGCTCTCGCCCTGCCGGTGCCGGGTGAGCATCTTGAGAGCGTCGGGGGAGCAGACGAACCGAAGGCTCTTCAGGCGCCCGCCGGTGGTCCAGATTGACACCGTGCCAGCGTCGAGTTGCCAGGACAAGCATCGGTCATCAAAGGTGTGCGCCGCATCGGGGCGGAACGCGATCGGCTTGGACTCGGCCCTACGTCGCCGCTTGGAGCCTTCGGCTCCTAGGTTTCCGGCCCGGATGTTCCCCCGCAGCGTCGTGTACGCATCGGCCACCCGCTTGATCACATGCTGGGCGGCCTGCGCCCCAAGCCCACGGGCCTTGAGCTCTCCATAGGAGAGCTGGCGCAGATCAGGCACACGGGCCTTCAGTCCGAAGCGCTCGAAAGCCAGGGACGACACCTGGTTCGCGGCATCGTTGACCGCGTGGAGGGTCGCCGACAGTGCCGGTGCCTGTACGGCATCCGGCGTCAGCTTCACCTGCACAACGATCTTCACGTTGGTGATCGTACCATCACTTTCTGTTACTGTCCGGCCCTTTCGCGCACCCCGCTGCGCGGCCGCTGGCGTTGCGGCGGCGCTCCGTGCCGCCTTGCGTGAATCGGTTCCACTGGGCCCGCTGCCAGCATCTCTACGCTGAGGTCACGGTGCTTCCATTACTGGTCGAGCTGCTTGTCGAGCTGCCGCAGCGCGGCGACGGCCCGTCGGGTGATGGACTCAGGGGTGCCGGCGACATCGACGGCGACGCCGGCCTCGTCCTCCTGAAGCGGCTGGAGCGCGGCGTACTGCGAATCGAGCAGCGCGGTGGGCATGAAGTGGCCCTTGCGCTCCGCCATCCGTCGCTCGATCAGCTCGCGAGCGCCGGTGAGGTGGAGAAAGACGGCGTCGGGCGCCGCGGCCCGCAGCCGGTCGCGGTACATCCGCTTGAGCGCGGAGCTGCTCACCACGCCGCCCCGGCCGGCCCGGCTTCGGGCCCAGGCCCCGATGGCGTCCAGCCAGGGCCCCCGGTCCTCGTCGTCCAGCGGGATCCCGGCCCGCATCCTGGCGATGTTCGCCGGGGGGTGGAAGTCGTCGCCCTCGGCGTACGGGACGCCCAGCGCTTCGGCGAGCAGGGGACCGATCGTGGTCTTGCCGGTTCCTGCCACGCCCATCACGACGATGACGTGAGGGGTGCTCATGAGGGCCTCGCTGTCTTCACTGACCTCCGGCGTCGACATCCGACGTCGGTTCGTCGCGCCCAGGAAACCCATTAGGTACGACGTATTCAAGAGTCTGTGACATAAAAGTCGTACTTTTTCTTCCCGAGGGGCTCCCCGTACGCTTCTCCCATGACCACAGAGGGCCGGGGGCAGGGGCTTCACGCGCAGGTGCTGGAGTCGCTCGGGCCCGCCATCACGGGGGGCGAGTACCCGCCGGGCAGCATCCTGCGCACCGACGAGCTCGCGCAGCGCTTCGAGGTCTCCCGGACCGTCATCCGGGAGGCGATCCGGGTGCTGGAGTCCATGCACCTGGTCGAGTCCCGGCGCCGAGTGGGGGTCACCGTACGGCCCACCGAGGCGTGGAACGTCTACGATCCGCAGGTCATCCGCTGGCGGCTGGCCGGCGCCGACCGCCCGCGCCAGCTGCGTTCGCTGACCGTACTGCGGTCCGCCGTCGAACCGGTCGCGGCCGGACTCGCCGCCCACCACGCGACGCCCGCCCAGTGCGCACAGCTCACCGAGCACGCGCTGGGGATGGTCGCCACCTCGCGCGGACACCAGCTGGAGGGGTACCTGGTGCACGACGTCGCGTTCCACCGCGTGGTGCTCCAGGCCTCGGGCAACGAGATGTTCGCGCGGCTGGGCGATGTGGTGGCCGAGGTACTGACCGGCCGTACCCAGCACCGCGTGATGTTCGACGACCCGGACCCGGCCGCCGTCACGCTCCATGTCCAGGTCGCCGAGGCGGTACGGGAACGGGACGCGGCCCGCGCCGAACAGCTGACCAGGGAGATCGCCGTGGGGGCGCTGCACGAGCTGGACGTCCTGGTGCCGTGAGCGCCGTGGACAAAAGAAAAGACCCCACGTGACGTGGGGTCTTCGCTGGTGTCCGAGGGGGGACTTGAACCCCCACGCCCGATAAAGGGCACTAGCACCTCAAGCTAGCGCGTCTGCCATTCCGCCACCCGGACAAGGTGTCTGTCTCACGGCCCTGGGCCGTTCCGACGTGGAAAACCATAGCAAACATTCGGACCCGCTCGATCACACCCTTGGGGGAGGGGGCGGCTCGCGGGAGGATGGGCGGGTCCACCAGGAATGCCCGTGGGAGGAAGCAGCGTGACCGAGTCAAACACCGCCAGCCCGGCCAGTACCGCCAAGCCCGTATCCGGCGAGGACGAGGTCGTGGACCTCTGTCGCGAGCTGATCCGGATCGACACCAGCAACTACGGCGACCACTCGGGCCCCGGCGAGCGCGCCGCCGCCGAGTACGTGGCGGAGAAGCTCGCCGAGGTGGGGCTCGAGCCGCAGATCTTCGAGTCCCACCGGGGGCGTGCCTCCACCGTGGCCAGGATCGAGGGCGAGGACCCGTCCCGGCCCGCGCTGCTGATCCACGGACACACCGATGTCGTCCCGGCCAACGCCGACGACTGGACGCACCACCCGTTCTCGGGCGAGGTCGCGGACGGCTGCGTCTGGGGCCGCGGAGCCGTCGACATGAAGGACATGGACGCCATGACCCTCGCGGTCGTACGGGACCGGCTGCGCAGTGGCCGCAAGCCCCCGCGCGACATCGTGCTGGCGTTCCTCGCGGACGAGGAGGCCGGCGGCACGTACGGGGCGCGGCACCTCGTCGACCGGCACCCGGATCTGTTCGAGGGCGTCACGGAGGCGATCGGCGAGGTCGGCGGCTTCTCCTTCACGGTGAACGAGAACCTGCGGCTCTATCTGATCGAGACGGCACAGAAGGGCATGCACTGGATGCGGCTCACCGTGGACGGCACCGCCGGCCACGGCTCGATGACCAACAACGACAACGCGATCACCGAGCTCTGCGAGGCCGTCGGGCGGCTCGGCCGGCACAAGTTCCCGGTCCGGGTCACCAAGACCGTCCGGTCCTTCCTGGACGAGCTCTCGGACGCGCTCGGCACCCCGCTGGACCCCGAGGACATGGACGCGACGCTCGCCAAGCTCGGCGGCATCGCGAAGATCATCGGCGCGACGCTGCGCAACACCGCCGCCCCGACCATGCTCGGCGCCGGGTACAAGGTGAACGTCATCCCGGGGCAGGCCACGGCGCACGTCGACGGGCGTTTCCTGCCGGGCCACGAGGAGGAGTTCCTCGCCGATCTCGACCGGATCCTCGGGCCACGGGTGAAGCGCGAGGACGTGCACGGCGACAAGGCCCTGGAGACCAGTTTCGACGGCGACCTGGTCGACGCCATGCAGTACGCCCTCAAGGCGGAGGACCCGATCGCGCGTGCCGTCCCGTACATGCTCTCCGGGGGCACCGACGCCAAGTCGTTCGACGATCTGGGGATCCGCTGCTTCGGCTTCGCGCCGCTGAAGCTGCCGCCGGAGCTGGACTTCGCCGGAATGTTCCACGGCGTGGACGAGCGGGTGCCTGTGGACGGCCTGAAGTTCGGCGTTCGCGTCCTCGACCGATTTCTGGACAAGTGCTGACGTAAAAACTGCTGAAACGACACTCCAATAATCGGCAGCCTGTGCGCATGTGACTGAGAAGGGTGAATGGGGTCATGCACTCGTAGCCCCGTCACCTCCTCCTCGTTACAGGTGATGCGGTCCGCGGCTGGGACCGCATTGCCAACTAGGAGGAATAATGATCAAGAAGGTCGTCGCTGCTGCGGCTGCCACGGGTGGCCTCATTCTCGCGGGTGCGGGCATGGCCGTCGCCGACTCGGGTGCTCAGGGTGCTGCCGTGCACTCCCCGGGTGTCCTCTCGGGCAACGTGGTCCAGGCGCCCATCCACATCCCGGTGAACGCGTGCGGCAACACCGTGAACGTGATCGGGCTGCTGAACCCCGCCTTCGGCAACTACTGCCACAACGACTGACGTTGCCACAACCCGTGAGGGTGTGAATCCCCGTAGCCCCGGAGTGCACGCGATGCACTCCGGGGCCGCTGGTCATTTCCGCGTACGGGCAGGAAGTCCGGGCGCATTTCGGGACAGCAGAAGGCAGGGAACGAACCAATGCGACAGGTCACGCGCAAAGGCCTGATCACCGTGGCGGCCGCCGGTGGCGTCATCGCCCTGGGTGGCGGATACGCACAAGCGGATTCAGTGGCCAACGGCGGCTCCTCGAATTCACCGGGGGTGCTGTCCGGAAACACCGTCCAGGCCCCGGTGCACGTGCCGGTGAACGCGTGCGGCAACACCGTGAACGTGGTCGGGCTGCTCAATCCGGCCGCCGGCAACAAGTGCGCGAACACGGGCGCCTCGGGCACCTCGGGCGGCCGGAACGGTGGCGGCGCCAAGGCGGAGGGCGGGGCGGCGCACTCGCCCGGCGTCGGCTCCGGCAACCACGTCCAGGCGCCGGTCAGCGTCCCGGTGAACGCCTGCGGGAACACGGCGGACGTGGTCGGAGCGCTGAACCCGGCCACCGGAAACCGCTGCGCCAACGACTCCCAGGCCGGCACGCCGCCCGGCGGCTACCCGCCGGGCAAGCCGGGGCAGCCGGGCCCGGGGAAGCCCGGTAAGCCGGGCGAGCCCGGAAAGCCGGGGGAACCCGGTAAGCCGGGGGAACCCGGTAAGCCGGGGGAACCCGGTAAGCCCGGAGAGCCCGGTAAGCCGGGCGAGCCTGGCAAGCCGGGAGAGCCTGGGGAGCCCGGTAAGCCGGGAGAGCCTGGCAAGCCGGGGGAGCCCGGTAAGCCTGGCACGCCGGGCGGTGACAAGCCGGGTGACGGGAAGCCGGGGACTCCGCAGCAGCCCGGCGGGCCCTCCGAGCACGGCGGCCGGCCGGACACCGAGCCCCGGGGCATCGACGCCCTCGCGCAGACCGGCGCCGGCTCGCTCGGCCTGGCGATCCCGGCAGGTGCCGGGCTGCTGCTGGCCGGTGCGGTGATCTACCGCCGGGCGCGCGCCGCCGCGTAACACCACCGTCGGCGCAGCCGGAAGGGAGCGGGGCCCGCAGCCGCGGGGCCCGCTCCCTTCCACGCGTCACCAGGTCGCGCGCACCTGGCGGATGATCCGGCGGCGCAGCCGCACCCGGCGGCTGCCGTCCCGGTGCAGACTCAGTCGGTCCAACTCCCAGTGTCCGTACTCGGCATGGTCGGTGAGCAGACGGGTCGCCTCCTTGCGGGACACCCCGCGCGGTACGTACACGTCGACAAATTCGTATTCCGGCATCGCATCTATTGTGCGGGCAGCGGCCCGGTACGGATAGCGTCTGCCCTATGTCTGATGCTGCTCAGCCCACCGCTGCCGAGGTACGCGCCGCCGCCGAGGCGGTCAAAGCCGCGCTCGACCGTCACCTCGAGGCGGTCGAGCACCGGTCGGGAGACGACGATCCGGCCGTGTACGCCGCGTTCAACGAACTGGCCGCGGCGGCCGAGGAGTACGACGAACTGCTCTACGACCGCTACGACGAGGTGACCCCCTTCGAGATCCCCGGCACCGAGGACGCCCTGCCGTACACGGGGCCCGCGGAGCCCAGCGCGATCAGCGTGCTGATCCGGCGCGACTACGTGGTCGTGGAACCGCAGCGGCTGATCGCCCAGGCCGACCGGGTGGCGGCCGTCGACCGGGACGAGTGGCCTGCCGACGGGGCGGGCGTGGGTGCGGCGCTCGGGGTGCTCTTCGGGGAGTACGAAGCGGACGAGATCGCCTCCCGCCACAAGGAGTTCGGCCTGGAGGAGGGCGACGCCACCCTGTGGGTGTCGGCCGCCGACGAGCCCGCGGAGCCGGGGGAGTGGCTGAACGCACCGTTCGACGAGGCCGATCCGCAGCGGGTGCTGTGCCGGTTCGATGCCAGCTCCGTCTTCGACGACGAACTGGACGCCGAAGAGGAGACCCACCCCCGCCCGAACGCCGGCCACTGACCGCCGGTCCCGCCCATGGCCCGGCCGGTCACTCCTGCGGGGCGACCGGCCGGGTCTGGGGCAGCAGTAGCGTGCGGAGCCGGGTGGTGCGGGGCTTGGGGAGTGTTTCCGCCACCGCTTTCGGCAGCGCCTGGTCCACGCCGTGCACCACGGAAAGGTGGCGCTCGCCGCGGCCGAACGCCGTGTAGACCCAGTCCCGCGACAGCGCCTCGGCCGCGTCGCCCGGCAGCACGACCACCACCGCCGGCCAGCGCGTCCCGACCGCCTGGTGTGCGGTGAGCGCCCAGCCGTGCCGCACGGCCGGCTCCACGCGCTCCTTCGGCACGATGACCGCGGTGCCCTCGCAGTCCAGGTGCAGCCCCTCCGCGTCCGCCGTGACCACCGTGCCCGGCAGCGTACGGCCCGGCACTGGCGCGTAGGCCACACGATCGCCCGGGTCGAAGCCCCCGAAGCGGCCCGGACCCGGGTTGAGCCGCTCTTTGAGGGCAGCGTTCAGGGCGCGCGTCCCCGCCGAGCCGCCGTGCCCCGGGGTGATCACCTGCGTACTCTCCGGCGGTACGCCGATCGCCCGCGGCACCGAGTCGGCCACCAGTTGCACGGTGCGGTGGACGGCCTCCCCGGCGTCCCGCACCGGCACGATGACGACCTCCTTGCCCGGCGCCGCCACCTGGTTCAGCTCACCGATTCCGATGCCGGAGACCAGCTCGCCGAGCGGGCCCGGGTCCGGCGTACGGGAGGTGACCTGCGGACAGACGCGGGCAGCCAGCAGATCGGCGAACACCCGGCCGGGCCCCGCCGACCCCAGCACGCCGGGGTCGCCGCTGAGGACGAGCCGGGCCCCGTCCGGGACCGATTCGACCAGGGCCGCGGCCGCCTCCACGTCCAACTGCGGCGCGTCCAGCAGCACCAGCAGGTCGAGGGCGAAGGTGCCCTCGGCGTCCCTCCCCGGCCCCTCGCTCCCCGCCAGCAGTCCGGCGACGGTGGCGGTGGCGGGGCCCGCGCCGGCTGTCGCCGCCCGACGCTGGCCGTCCCTGGTGTGCGCCGCCGCGCACACCCGGAGGCCCAGCGCGTGTGCCGCGGCGACCAGCGCCACCGGCTCGGCCCGGGAGGCCTCGCCGCCGGTGTGCGTGACGAGTCCGCTGCCGGCGACGGCACGGATCAGCTCGGCCGCGGAGGGCGACGGCGCGGTGGAGGCGGCCGCCTCCCACCGCTCCGGGGTGGGGCCGGCCGCCGCCCCGTCCTTTCCTGCGTCCGCGGTGCCGGCTCCGAGCACAGCACCGGCTCCGCCGCCGAAGGTGTTGGTGAGGCGCGCCAGCCCGTCGGCGAGGCTCTCCTCCGCCACGGCGTACCGCTCGAGCCCGATGAGGACCGGGACAGGCTGCTCGGCGGTCTCACCGGAGTCGGCCGGCGTGTCGGCCGGTGTGTCCTGGAAGACCAGCACGCTCCCGTCGGCGATGGCGGCCTGCACGGCCTCGTCCGGTGCCGGCACCGCGTACTGGGCGAGGGCGCCCGAGAGCACCGCGGACTCGAGCGCGGTGTGGCCCTTGGCGGCGGCCTGTTCCAGCAGCCAGCCCACCAGCGCGGTGGTACGCCGCTCGTCGCCGGGCCCGCATTCCGTGCCGAGCAGCGCCCGGGCGAATCCGTCGGCCTGCGTCGGCCGTACGCCGCTCACGGCGAGGAGCTGCCAGGGGTCCTCCCGCAGCAGCTGGGCGGCGCCGTCCCCGAGCACGGCGGCGACCTGCGGCGCGAGTGCGGCGGGTGCGCCGCCCTGGGTTAGTACCCCCTGCACGGCCTCGACCGCACCGGCCGCGGTGGCCGGGCGGGCCTGCCGGGGAGGCGCCGTCGGCGTGGCGGGCCGGCGCGGTGCCGGGGTGGGCGCCTCGGAGTACGCGGCGGGAGGTTTGGCCCCGCTCTCCACCGCCCGTACGGCGGCGAGCAGATCGGCGGCGGTCCCGCTGAGCTTGGCCCCGGCTTCGACGGGAGTCCCCCGCTCGGCCTTGCGCTGCTCGATGCGCTCGTGGAGCGCCCGCTGCGCGGCCAACTCGGCCTCGGCCTCGGACACCGCCCCCTCCGCCGCACCGGTGTCGTCCTGTCCGGCACCGGCCAGGTCCCCACCGCCCCCGCCGGCGTCCTTATCGGCGGCGTCCGCGCCGTCCCGCGGAGTACGGCCCTCGTCTTCGCCGGCGCCGGCCCCGCCCGGCGCGATGCCGGCGCCTTCAGGGGCGGTGCCCGACTCGCCGCCGTCGCCCTCGCCCGAGCCCGCGCTCGTCGCGGAGCCGTGAGTGTGCCGGCCGGTCCCGTCGCCCTCGGCGTCCCCGCCGTCCCGCGCGGCACGGCCCTCGTCCTCAGCACTGCCCGGCCCACCGTGCGCGCCGCTGTCGCCCGAGCCGGCGCTCGTCGCGGGGCCGTCGTCGGCGCGGGCGGTGTTCGGCGCGGGCTCGTCGCCCGTGGCGTTCTCGGCCTCCGCGGCGGCAGCCGTATCCTCCTCGCGCTCCGTACTCACAGCGTGCTCCAGTCCTGGTCGGGGTAGCGGTGCACGGGCGCCGACACGTCGTCCAGCGCCTGGCAGATCTCGTCAGGAAGACTAAGCGCCTCCACTGACAACGCCGCCGTGAGCTGCTGTGCGTTGCGTGCGCCGACGATCGGGGCCGTGACTCCCGGCCGGTCGCGGATCCAGGCGAGCGCCACCTGGAGCGGAGTGACCGCCAGGCCGTCCGCCGCCGTGGTCACCGCGTCCACGATCCGGCTCGCCGCGTCGTCGAGGTACGGGGCGACGAACGGCGCCAGGTGCTCCGACGCCCCGCGCGAATCGGCCGGCGTGGCATGCCGGTACTTCCCGGTCAGCACGCCCCGGCCGAGCGGCGAGGAGGGCAGCAGCCCGATCCCCAGGTCCAGGGCGGCCGGCAGCACCTCCCGCTCCACGCCGCGCTGGAGCAGCGAGTACTCCATCTGCGTGCTCGCGAGCCTGGTCCGCACCCCGGGCGCGGCGAGCTGCCAGGTCGCCGCCTTCGCCAGCTGCCAGCCGCAGAAGTTGGACACGCCCGCGTACCGCGCCCGCCCGCTGCTGACCGCGAGGTCCAACGCCTGAAGCGTCTCGTCCAGCGGCGTCGTCGGGTCGAAGGCGTGCACCTGCCACAGGTCGACGTAATCCGTCCCGAGCCGCTCCAGCGAAGCGTCCAGCGCGGCCAGCAGATGCCCGCGCGAGCCGTTGAAGCGCCGGTCGGGGTCCGGCACGCTGCCCGCCTTGGTCGCGATGACCAGATCGCGCCGCGGCACGAGCCCCTCCACAAGCTGCCCCAGAAGGTACTCGGCGTCGCCGTCGCCGTACACGTCCGCGGTGTCGACCAGGGTCCCGCCGGCCTCCCAGAAGGCCTTCAGCTGATCCGCGGCGTCGTGCTCGCCGGTGTCCCGGCCCCAGGTGAGGGTGCCGAGCCCGATCCGGGATACGCGCAGGCCCGTGCGGCCGAGGTGCCTCTGCTCCATGAGCGCTGAGATTACTGGCCAGGGGCCTACGCAGTGGGAGCCTGTGGACAAGTGCCGACTGACGGATCGCGCCGCGCGCGCTAGAGTCCCCCGCAACAAGGACGTTACTGATCGGTAAGGGGAGTGCTATGCGGCTCGGTATCAACCTCGGCTACTGGGGCGCGGGGATGGACGGCGACAACCTCGCGGTCGCCAAGGAGGCGGACAAGCTCGGCTACTCGGTCTGCTGGGCCGCCGAGGCGTACGGCTCCGACGCCCCCACCGTCCTCGCCTGGGTGGCTGCCCAGACCGAGCGCATCGACGTCGGCTCCGCCATCCTCCAGATCCCGGCCCGCCAGCCGGCGATGACCGCGATGACCGCCGCCACCCTCGACTCCCTCTCCGGCGGCCGCTTCCGGCTGGGCCTCGGCGTGTCCGGCCCGCAGGTCTCCGAGGGCTGGTACGGCGTCAAGTTCGACAAGCCGCTCGCGCGCACCCGCGAGTACGTCGACATCGTCCGCAAGGCGATGACCCGCGAGCGGCTCTCGTACGAGGGCGAGCACTGGACCCTCCCGCTGCCCGGCGGCCCCGGCAAGCCGCTCAAGCTGACCGTCCACCCGCAGCGCGAGCACATCCCCCTCTACATCGCCGCGATCGGCCCCAAGAACCTCGAGCAGACCGGCGAGATCGCCGACGGCGCCCTGCTGATCTTCCCGTCCGCCGACCACCTCGAGGACACCGCGATCCGGCACATCCGCGCGGGCCGCGAGAAGGCGGGCAAGACCCTCGACGGCTTCGACGTCTGCCCGACGCTGCCGCTGGCCGTCGGCGAGGACAAGGACGTCGGCGCGCTGGCCGACATGTTCCGTCCGTACACCGCCCTGTACGTCGGCGGCATGGGCAGCCGGAAGCAGAACTTCTACAATCAGCTCGCCCAGCGCATGGGATACGAGAAGGAAGCCGCCGAGATCCAGGACAAGTACCTCTCCGGCGACAAGGACGGCGCGGCCGCCGCCATCCCGCACCAGCTCATCGACTCGACCACGCTGCTGGGCTCGGTCGACCGGATCGCCGAGCGGATGCAGGCCTACGCCGCTGCCGGGGTCACCACACTGACGCTGGCCCCGGCGGGCTTCACGCTCGACGAGCGGCTCACGGCCCTGCGCGCCGGCACCGAGGCCCTGGAGCGGGCCGGACTCGCGTAACGGCAAGGCCGGCCGGGCAACGGCCGGCCGGGAAGTCTGCGGCCGTGGTGGGGGCTCGGGGGGTCTTCCCCGCCACGGCCGTCATGGGTAACAACGCGCGGAAGCCCGCTCGGTTACGCGACCGGACGCGCCGCTGTGTCCCTCGTTCGGCGGACTGGTCCGACACAGGTATTGCCCGCCACCCGTATCCGCATTTGACTCGTCCTTTGCGGATACCTGTATGGAGGTGGCAGTGATGCTCTCGGCCCGAAGCCTGTTCCAGGAAATCCTCGGTGATGACGACTCCTTCCGGCTCTTCTGTTCCATCGCGGCCAGCGGCGAAACGCAGGGCGGATGGGAGAACGCCAGGATCGCCGCCCTCGTACCCCCGAGCATGAGCGCCCTCGCGCCGAAGATCACCCGGCACGGTGCCGACGAGGACAAGCACGGCCGGATCTTCAACGCCCTCCTGAAGAAGCGCAACCTGCAGCCGGTCCCGGTCCCGCCCGAGACCGACTACACGATGCTGCTGGAACAGGGCGGCATCGGCCTGGCCCACGACAAGCTGCGCCGGGACGAACCGCTGACCGAGGAGGACATCGTCGTCTACCTCGCGCACAGCCGGGTCACCGAGCAGCGGGCGGCCGACCAGATGGACATGCTGGTGAAGTACTTCGGCGACCACCCCGAGGTCGGCCGGGCCATCAGGATGATCAGCGACGACGAGGACAATCATCTGGCCTACTGCCACGAGGAGTTGCTGCGGCTGGCCCGGCAGGGGCACGGCCGCACCATCCACCGTGTACTGCGGGAGAGCGCCCTCGCCGAGACCAGGATCTACCGCGACGTGAGCCTGGCCGTCATGGAGCAGATGGGCCGCATCCTGCACTGGCCCAGGACGAAGTCCGCGGTCCTCGCGGCGGGGATCCACGCCATGTACGCGTACGAGCGGTTCGGCGGCTGGCACCGGATGGTGCGCCTGGCCCGGCCCGCCCGGCGCGACGCCCTGGGCGGACCGGAGACCTCCGCGGCGGAGTTCGCCTGAGCCCGCGGCGGAGTTCGCCCGAGCTCAGAGCCAGCCGCGTCGCTTGAACAGCCGGTGCAGGCCGAACACCGCTCCCGCCATGACGAGCAGCACCATGGGATAGCCCCAGGTGTGCCCGAGTTCCGGCATGTGGGCGAAGTTCATGCCGTAGATGCCCGCCACCATGGTCGGCACCGCCGCCATCGCCGCCCACGCCGAGATCTTCCGCATGTCGTCGTTCTGCCGCACACCCATCTGCGCCAGATGGGCCGCCAGCGCGTCCGAGAGCAGCCGGTCGAGACCCTCGACGTACTCGTTGGCCCGCGTCAGGTGGTCGGCGACGTCGCGGAAGAACGGCTGCGAGTGCTCGTCGACGAACGGCACCCCCGCGCCGGCCAGCCGGTCCATCGGCTCGGCCAGCGGCCCGGCCGCCCGCCGGAACTCCAGCACCTGGCGCTTGAAGTTGTAGATCCGCGCGGCCGTGTTCCTGGAGTCGCCGCCGTTGGGTTCGAAGACGTCCGTCTCCAGCTCCTCCAGGTCCACCTGAAGCTCCGCGGCCACGTCGATGTAGTGGTCCACGACGGCGTCGCTCACCGCGTACAGCACGGACGTCGGCCCCTGCCTCAGGACCTCCGGCTCGGCCTCCAGCCGGTGGCGTACGGCGGCCAGCGGGGCGCCGTCGCCATGCCGGACCGTGACCACGAACGAGTCGCCGATGAACAGCATCAGCTCGCTCGTGGTGACCGTGTCCTCCTTGTCCTCGTACACGACCGGCTTGAGGACCACGAAGAGCGAGTCGTCGTACACCTCGAGCTTCGGACGCTGGTGCGCGGACAACGCGTCCTCCACCGCCAGCGGGTGCAGGCCGAACTCGCCGCGTACGAGGTCGAATTCCTTCTCCGTCGGCTCGTGCACGCCTATCCAGAGAAAGGCGTCCCCCGTGGCGCGTGCCTCGTCCAGGGCGTCGGAGAAGTCGGAGGGGCCCTCGATCCGGCGCCCCTCCCGGTAAATGGCGCAGTCCACAATCACCCGCGCATTCTTCCCCGCCTGCCGCCCGGCACGCACCTCTGACCGCCCGGCACGCACCTCGTACCGCCCGGCAGCCTAGGCTGGCGGTCATGGCCACGCTGATCCTCGTACGGCACGGACGTTCGACCGCCAACACCGCCGGACTGCTCGCCGGCTGGACGCCGGGTGTCGCCCTGGACGAGCAGGGCGCCGCCCAGGCCGCCGCCCTGCCCGGCCGGCTCGCCGCGGTGCCGCTCGCCGCGGCCGTCACCAGCCCGCTCCAGCGCTGCACGGAAACCCTGCGGCCGCTGCTCGACGCACGCCCCGGGCTGCCCCTGCACACCGACGAGCGCATCGGCGAGTGCCACTACGGGGACTGGTCCGGACGCAAACTCGCCGAGCTCGCCGACGAGCCGCTGATGACCGTCGTCCAGCAGCACCCCTCGGCGGCCGCCTTCCCCGGCGGTGAGTCCATGCGCGCCATGCAGGCCCGCGCCGTCGAGGCGGTACGGGACTGGAACGAGCGGATCACCGAGGAGCACGGAGAGGACGCCGCCTATCTGATGTGCTCGCACGGCGACATCATCAAGTCCCTGGTCGCCGACGCGCTCGGCATGCATCTCGACCTCTTCCAGCGGATCTCCGTGGAGCCCTGTTCCGTCACGGCCATCCGCTACACCCGGCTGCGCCCCTTCGTCGTACGGCTCGGCGACACCGGGGACCTCGCCTCCCTGGCGCCGGCCGGGCGCGAGACCGGAAACAACGGGGACGCGGTGGTCGGGGGCGGTGCGGGCGCGGCGTGATCGCCGGGCGCAGTAGGGTGGACGGGCCGAAAGCCGGTGCTGTCACGGCCCGGTGCTGATGCAGCCGACGCTGTCGGTGTGGACGATGTAGACGACGTAGACCCCCGACCGCCGAACCCATGGAGACTGGACGTGTCCCGTCAGGTGTTCCTCTACGACCCGCCGGAACGCTTCGTGGCCGGTACGGTCGGGCTGCCTGGACGCCGTACGTTCTTCCTGCAGGCTTCGTCCGGTACGCGCGTCACCAGCGTCGCCCTGGAGAAGACCCAGGTCGCCGCGCTGGCCGAGCGCATCGACGAGCTGCTCGACGAGGTGGTGCGCCGTACCGGCGGCAGCGCGCCGGTACCGGCCGTCGCCCCCACCGAGGTCGCGGACACCGCCCCTCTCGAAGCGCCTGTCGAGGAGGAGTTCCGGGTCGGCACGATGGCGCTCGCCTGGGACGGTGACGAACAGCGCATGATCGTCGAGGCACAGGCGCTGGTGGAACTGGACGCCGACTCCGAGGAGGACCTCGCGGAGGCCGAGGAGCGGATGCTCCAGGACGAGGAGAACGGGCCGCCCATGCTGCGGGTGCGGCTGTCCGGCTCGCAGGCCCGTGCCTTCGCCAAGCGCGCCCTCGACGTCGTGAACGCCGGCCGCCCGCCGTGCCCGCTGTGCAGCCTGCCGCTCGATCCGGAGGGACACGTGTGCCCGCGCCAGAACGGATACCGTCGCGGAGCATGAGCGCGTCGGACGAGGTCACCGTGGTCACCGGGCCCGCCGGGTCCCCCGGGTCTGCCGTCCTCACGGTGCTCGACCAGGGGGAGCTGACCGTACGCGGACGGATCCGCGAGGCGTCCAACGCGGCGCTCTTCTGCGTGGCCGAACACGAGGGCCGGCAGGTCAGCTGCGTCTACAAGCCGGTCGCGGGCGAGCGCCCGCTGTGGGACTTCCCCGACGGCAATCTCGCCCAGCGCGAGGTGGCCGCGTACGAGCTCTCCGAGGCCACCGGATGGGGGCTGATCCCGCCCACCGTGCTGCGGGACGGGCCCTACGGCACGGGCATGTGCCAGCTGTGGATCGAGGCCGACCCCGAGGCCGCCCCGCTGCTGAGCCTGGTCGAGGCCGACGAGCCCGGAGAGGGCTGGAAGGCGGTGGCCTTCGCCGAGGTGGGGGAGGGGCGCACGGCGCTGCTGGTGCACGCGGACGACGACCGGCTGCGGCGGATGGCGGTCCTGGATGCGGTGATCAACAACGGTGACCGCAAGGGCGGGCATCTGCTGCCGACCGCCGACGGGCGGCTGTACGGCATCGACCACGGCGTTTCCTTCAACACCGAGGACAAACTGCGCACGCTGCTGTGGGGCTGGGCGGGGGAGCCGCTGGCGCCGGAGGCGGTGGAGGTGCTGGGCCGGCTGGACACGGCCCTGGCCGACGGCGGCGCCCTGGCCACCCGTCTGGCCGAGCTGATCACCGCGGTGGAACTCGAAGCGGTGCGGGCGCGAGTGGCGGAGCTGCTGGCCACCGGCTGCCACCCGGCACCCTCCGGCCAGTGGCCGGCGATCCCCTGGCCGCCGGTGTAGTTCGTGCCGGTGCAGTGCACGTCCGCACGCGAGGCGCACGGAGCGCGGGAAAGTCAAGAGCGCCGATATCGCCAAGGGCGCGCATCCGGTTCGTGTACGGAACACCCGTCCGGTTAGTCTCGTAGGCATGCATGCCTGGCCCGCTTCTGAGGTTCCCGCCCTGCCCGGCAAGGGCCGCGACCTCCGGATCCACGACTCCGCGACCCAGGGGACGATCACCCTCGCCCCCGGTCCCGTCGCCCGTATCTACGTCTGCGGCATCACTCCGTACGACGCGACCCACATCGGTCACGCGGCGACCTACAACGCGTTCGACCTCGTTCAGCGCGTGTGGCTCGACACCAAGCGGCAGGTTCACTACGTCCAGAACGTGACGGACGTCGACGACCCCCTGCTTGAGCGGGCCATCCGCGACGGACACGACTGGACCGAGCTCGCGGAGCGCGAGACGGCGCTGTTCCGCGAGGACATGACCGCCCTGCGGATGCTCCCGCCGCAGCACTACATCGGCGCGGTGGAGGCGATACCCGGGATCGTGCCGCTCGTCGAGCGGCTGCGGGACGCGGGCGCCGCGTACGAGCTCGACGGGGACGTGTACTTCTCCGTCGAGTCGGACGCCCAGTTCGGCGCGGTGTCGCACCTGGACGCCGAGGCGATGCGGCTGCTGTCCGCCGAGCGCGGCGGGGACCCGGACCGCCCGGGCAAGAAGAACCCGCTCGACCCGATGCTGTGGATGGCCGCCCGCGAGGGTGAGCCGAGCTGGGACGGGGGGACGCTCGGCCGCGGCCGGCCCGGCTGGCACATCGAGTGCGTCGCCATCGCCCTCGACCACCTCGGGATGGGCTTCGACGTGCAGGGCGGCGGCTCCGACCTCGCCTTCCCGCACCACGAGATGGGCGCTTCGCACGCACAGGTGCTGACCGGTGAATTCCCCTTCGCCCAGGCGTACGTGCACGCCGGCATGGTCGCGCTGAACGGCGAGAAGATGTCCAAGTCCAAGGGCAACCTCGTCTTCGTCTCCCGGCTGCGCCGCGAGGGCGTGGACCCGGCCGCGATCCGCCTGACGCTCCTCGCGCACCACTACCGGGCCGACTGGGAGTGGACGGACAACGTCCTCCACACGGCCGTCGAGCGGCTCGGCCGCTGGCGTGCCGCCGTGTCGCGCCCCGACGGGCCGCCCGCCGACGCGCTCGTCGAGGACATCCGCGAGGCGCTGGCGAACGACCTGGACGCGCCGGCCGCGCTTGCCGCGGTCGACCGCTGGGCCGCGCTGCAGCGGTCCGAGGGCGGTACGGACGAGGGGGCACCCGGCGTGGTGTCGCGCACCGTCGACGCACTCCTGGGCGTCGCCCTCTAGGGCCTGTACGGTCGCACGTCCTGCTTGAGCCGCCCCCGGAGCTCTTCGGAACCCCGGGGGCGGCCCCGTCCCTACTGGCGGCCCGTCACCGTTTCCGCCGCGGTCGGGCACGGCCGACGGGCCGTCAGCGCCGCGTCGGGCCGTCACCGTTCCGCCGCCGTCGGCTCGGTCCGCCGCCCGGCAAGGCGGCGAGCCGAGGCCGCGTCAGCTTGGTCTTCCCGGAGTTCCGGGGGTTCCCGGAGATCGCTGGACTTCCGTGCCGAACGGGCTCGGACGCCAAGTCCCGTGTATTCACCGGGCCTTCGCGCGGACGCCACAGCGCGCCAGGGGCTCGGTGTCCGCCTACTCCTGCGCGTCCCCGGGGTCCGGGGCGGGGCCGGCGTCGCCGTCCTCGGCGGGCCCTCCGGGCTCCTCGCGCTTCCTGCGCGGCGGCTTGGGCGGCCGGGTGCGTCCGCTGGAGGTGTCGCGCAGATACGAGCTGTCGCCGCCCTCCGTCGCGTGGCCGCCCGGCGCCTGGCCGGGGCCCGGCCCGCCGTCCCGCCGCCGCAGATAGCGCTCGAACTCCCGGGCAATCGCCTCGCCGGACGCCTCCGGCAGCTCCGCGGTGTCCCGCGCCTCCTCCAGCGTCTGGACGTACTCCGCCACTTCGCTGTCCTCGGCGGCCAGTTGGTCCACGCCCAGCTGCCAGGCCCGCGCGTCCTCGGGCAGTTCGCCCAGCGGGATGCGCAGGTCGATCAGATCCTCCAGGCGGTTGAGGAGCGCGAGCGTCGCCTTCGGGTTGGGCGGCTGCGACACGTAGTGCGGCACCGCTGCCCACAGGCTCACCGCCGGTACACCCGCGTGCGTGCATGCCTCCTGGAGGATGCCCACGATGCCCGTGGGCCCCTCGTACCGGGTCTCCTCGAGCTCCATGGTCCGCGCGAGGTCGGGGTCGGAGGTGACCCCGCTGACCGGCACCGGGCGGGTGTGCGGGGTGTCTCCGAGCAGCGCGCCCAGGATCACCACCATCTCGACGCCCAGTTCGTGGGCGAAGCCGAGGATCTCGTTGCAGAACGAGCGCCATCTCATGGACGGCTCGATACCGCGTACCAGCACGAGGTCGCGGGGCTTGGCCCCGCCGATGCGGACCACGGACAGCCGGGTGGTGGGCCAGGTGATCTTCCGTACTCCGCCGTCCAGCCACACGGTGGGCCGGTTGACCTGGAAGTCGTAGTAGTCCTCGGCGTCGAGCGCCGCGAACACCTCGCCCTTCCATTCCCGGTCCAGATGTGCGACCGCGGTGGAGGCGGCGTCGCCGGCGTCGTTCCAGCCCTCGAACGCGGCCACCATGACCGGGTCGATCAGCTCGGGAACCCCCTCGAGCTCGATCACCCAGTGCCTCCTTCTTCCGAAGTTCTTTTGCGTACGGGCCAAGCCTACGGCTTGGCGAAGGTATGCCAAGGCAACCCGAAGGGGCGGCCTGCTCGGCAGGCCGCCCCTTCCAGTCAGCTGTTTCAGGCCTTGCGGCCCAGCATGTCCCCGACCCGGGCGCGGACGTCCTCGGTGTCCAGGCCGCGGATCGTCAGCGTCGTACGGCGGCGCAGCACGTCGTCCACCGTCTCGGCCCACTCGTGGTCCCGGGCGTAGACGACCTGCGCCCAGATCTCCGGCCCGTCCTCGTGGATCCGCTCGCCGAGCGCCGGGTCCTCGTTCACCAGGCGCGCGATGTCGAACGACAACGAGCCGTAGTGCGAGGCCAGGTGACGCGCCGTCAGCGGATCCATCCGGCTTCCCGGCTCCCGGTCCACCAGCAGCCGGTGCGCGACCGCGTTGGGGTTGGCGACGCCGGGCAACGGCACCCGGCGTACCAGCGACGACACCGGTTCCATGTCCTCGGTCAGCGGACTGCCCGGCAGCTTCGCCAGCTTGTCCATGACCACCCGGCCGATGTGCCGGTACGTCGTCCACTTGCCGCCCGCGACGGAGAGCATCCCGCCGCGGCCCTCGGAGACGACCGTCTCGCGCTTGGCCTTCTCCACGCCGCCGGGACCGCCGGGCAGCACCCGCAGGCCCGCGAAGGCGTACGTCATCAGCGAGGGGTCGAGGTCCGCGTCCTGTACGGAGAAGGCCGCCTCGTCCAGGATCTGCTGGATGTCGGACTCGGTGGCCCGCACGTCCGCCGGGTCGCCCTCGTACTTCTCGTCGGTCGTACCGAGCAGCAGCTGGTCCTCCCACGGCAGGGCGAACGTGATGCGGTACTTGTCGATCGGGGTGGCCATGGCGGCCCTCCACGGCGACTTGCGCTTCATCACGATGTGCGCGCCCTTGGAGAGGCGGATGGACGGCATGGAGTGCTTGTCCTCCATCCGCCGCAGGTGGTCGACCCACGGACCCGTCGCGTTGAGCACGACGCGCGCGTTCACGCCGAACTCGGTGCCGTCGAGACGGTCCTTGAGCTCCGCGCCCGAGACCCGGCCCTGCGTCATCCGCAGCCCGGTGACCTCGGCGTGGTTCAGCACGACCGCACCGGACTCGACGGCCGCGCGGACGGTCATGACCGCGACCCGCGAGTCGTTCATCTGGTGGTCGTAGTAGACCGCGACGGCCTTGAGGTTGTCCGTCTTCAGGCCCGGGTTGCCGGCCACAGCCTTGGCGGGCGATATGACCTTGCCGATGCCGTCACCGAAGGCGGACAGCGCCGAGTAGGCGAACACGCCGGCGCCCAGCTTCGCGGCACCCACCGGCCCGCCCTTGTAGACCGGCAGGTAGAACGTGAGCGGGTTGACCAGGTGCGGGGCCACGTCCTTGGCCAGTACCCGCCGCTCGTGGTGGTTCTCCGCCACCAGCCTGACCGCGCCGGTCTGGAGGTAGCGAAGACCTCCGTGGACCAGCTTGGAGGAGGCGGAGGAGGTGGCGCCGGCGAAGTCGCCGGCGTCCACCATCGCGACCCGCAGCCCCGACTGCGCCGCATGCCAGGCCACCGAGGTGCCCAGAATGCCGCCGCCGATCACCAGAAGGTCGTACGTGGCCTTGGCCAGTTGGTCTCTGGTCTCGGCACGGCCCGCCACCGGCGAGGGGCGCGAACCGGCGGTCGGGTGCGTCCCAAGGGCCGGGACGCTCTGCAGGGTGCTCATGTCTTACTCCTCGTCCTCGAGCCAGCCCATGGTCCGCTCGACGGCCTTGAGCCAGTTCTTGTACTCGCGGTCCCGCTGGTCCGCGTCCATGCGGGGGGTCCACTCGGCGGCCCGGCGCCAGTTGGCGCGCAGCGCGTCGGTGTCCGGCCAGAAGCCGACGGCCAGACCGGCGGCGTAGGCGGCGCCGAGGCAGGTCGTCTCGGCGACCAGCGGGCGCACCACGGGTGCGTCCAGGAAGTCCGAGAGCGTCTGCATCAGCAGGTTGTTGGAGGTCATTCCGCCGTCGACCTTGAGTGCGGTCAGCTCGACGCCGGAGTCCTTCGTCATGGCGTCGGTGATCTCACGGGTCTGCCAGGCGGTGGCCTCGAGCACGGCACGGGCGATGTGCGCCTTGGTGACGTACCGGGTCAGGCCGGCGATCACACCGCGGGCGTCGGAGCGCCAGTACGGGGCGAAGAGGCCGGAGAAGGCCGGCACGAAGTACGCGCCGCCGTTGTCCTCGACGGAGGAGGCCAGCGTCTCGATCTCCGCGGCGCTGTTGATCAGGCCCATCTGGTCGCGCATCCACTGGACGAGCGAGCCGGTGACGGCGATCGAGCCTTCGAGGGCGTAGACGGGCGCCTCGTCACCGATGCGGTAGCCGACGGTCGTCAGCAGGCCGTTGTACGAGTTGACGGGCTCGTGGCCGGTGTTCATCAGCATGAAGGTGCCGGTGCCGTACGTGGACTTGGCCTCGCCCTCGGAGAAACAGGTCTGGCCGAAGAGGGCCGCCTGCTGGTCGCCGAGCGCCGATGCGACCGGGACGCCGGCGAGGGCGCCGCTCTTGGCGTGCCCGTACACCTCGGCGGAGGAGCGGATCTCCGGGAGCACCGCGGCCGGTACGTCCATCGACTGGAGGATCTTCTCGTCCCACTGCATGCTCTGCAGGTTCATCAGCATGGTGCGCGAGGCGTTGGTGACGTCGGTGACGTGCACACCGCCGTCGACTCCACCGGTCAGGTTCCAGATGACCCAGGAATCCATGGTGCCGAAGAGGATCTCGCCACGCTCGGCGCGCTCGCGCAGGCCCTCGACGTTGTCGAGCATCCAGCGGATCTTCGGGCCGGCGAAGTACGAGGCGAGCGGCAGGCCGGTCTCGCGGCGGAAGCGGTCCTGGCCGACGTTGCGGCCGAGCTCCTTGCACAGCGCGTCGGTGCGGGTGTCCTGCCAGACGATGGCGTTGTGCACCGGCTCGCCGGTGTTCTTGTCCCACAGGATCGTGGTCTCACGCTGGTTGGTGATGCCGATCGCCTTGACGTCGGCGGAGGTGAGGCCGGCCTTGGCGATCGCGCTGTCGACGACCTCCTGGACGTTGGTCCAGATCTCGGCGCCGTCGTGCTCGACCCAGCCGGGCTTGGGGAAGATCTGCTCGTGCTCCTTCTGGTCGACGGCGACGATGCGCCCGTCGCGGTCGAAGACGATGCAGCGGCTGGAGGTGGTGCCCTGGTCGATCGCGGCAATGAACGGGCCGCTGCCGTGGGAGTGGGTGCCGGGGGTGTGTGCGTCGGTCACGGAGTACTCCTGCGAAGTCTTGAAGGGACGGCTTAGACGAACGCGAGCTTGTAGATACCCGCTGCGATGGCTCCGCCGATCAGCGGGCCGACGACGGGGATCCAGGCGTAGCCCCAGTCCGAGCCACCCTTGTTGGGCAGCGGCAGCAGGGCGTGCACGATGCGCGGGCCCAGGTCACGGGCCGGGTTGATGGCATAGCCGGTCGGGCCGCCGAGCGAGAGGCCGATGCCGACGACGACGAAGGCGACGATCAGCGCGCCCAGGGTGCCGAGACCCTTGCCGCTGTCGTTCAGGCCCATGGTCAGGACGGCGAGCACGAGTACGACGGTGCCGATGATCTCGGTGGCCAGGTTCTGGGCCACGTTCCGGATCTCGGGGCCGGTGGAGAAGACGCCGAGCACCGGTCCTGCCTTCGGTGCGGCCGGCTCGCTGACCAGGCCTTCCTCGTGCGGCGGCAGGGCGAGGATCTCGGGGTCCGTGAGGTGGGCGCGGAACTGGCCGTAGTACGCGACCCAGACGAGGGCGGCACCGATCATGGCGCCGAGCAGCTGGCCGGCGAAGTAGACCGGGACATTGCCCCAGTCGCCGTCCTTGATGGCTATACCGAGGGTGACCGCGGGGTTGAGGTGGGCGCCGGAGAGCGTGCCCGTCATGTAGACGGCGGTCATGACCGCGAAGCCCCACCCGAAGGTGATCGCCAGCCAGCCGGCGTTCTGCGCCTTCGAGCGCTTGAGTACGACGGCGGCTACCACGCCACCGCCGAGCAGGATGAGTACGGCGGTACCAATGATCTCGCCGATGAAGATGTCGGAGCTGGACACGCGCGACTCCTTTTTCCTTCGTCCAGGGGAAGGCGAACCCCCGGGTCCCTCCGGTGGTCCGCGCACTCGGTGAGTGCGGTGACCGGCCTTGGCTTCGCACACCTTAGCGTGTATTGCCGTTAGCTGTTCGACAATGCCGACCGGTGAACGGCAGTTTTCCGCCACGGTTCACAGCGAGTCAAGAGTTCGGTGGCCGAAAGCCGGATCGTTACCGTCCGTCTCGGCGGGGGCGTCAGAAGCGCCCGGCGCCCAGGTCGCGGGAGACGGCGCGGGCACAGTCCCGTACGGCCGCGATCAGCTCGGAGCGCAGCTCGCCGCCCCCGTTGCAGACCCGCTCGACGGCGCCCGCTATGGCGACTGCCCCCACCGGCATCCGGCGCCGGTCGTGGATGGGCGCCGCCACCGAGGCCACGCCGTCCCACGTCTCCTCGACATCGGCGGCCCAGCCGCGGGCCCGGGTGAGGTCCAGAACGGACTCGAAATCGTCCAGGGCCGTGAGGGTCCGGGGCGTGAAGGCCTGACGTTCGCTCTCCACGGCCTCGCCGTGCGCCACCGGGTCGTACGCCGACAGCACCTTGCCCAGGGCGGTGGAGTGCAGGGGCTGCATGGCCCCCACCTCCAGGACCTGGCGGCTGTCGTCCGGCCGGAAGACGTGGTGCATGATCAGCACGCCCTGCTGGTGGAGCACGCCGACGTAGACGCTCTCCCCGCTGGACCGGGCCAGGTCGTCCGTCCACACCAGGGCGCGCGCCCGCAGCTCGTGGACGTCCAGGTAGCTGTTGCCGAGGCGCAGCAGCTCCGCGCCCAGCTGATAACGGCCGGAAGCCGCGTCCTGCTCGACGAAGCCCTCCGCCTGGAGGGTGCGCAGGATGCCGTGCGCCGTCCCCTTCGCCAGCCCCAGGGAGGAGGCCACGTCCGACAGTCCCAGCCGGCGCTCGCCACCGGCGAGCAGCCGCAGCATCGCGGCCGCCCGCTCGAGCGACTGGATGTTACGAGCCATCGCGCAGCCTCCTCCACCTCGGTTCGACAATGCTGAACACTATCGGTCGATGCCGACCTCGTGCACCATTGAGAGAGTCTGTCAAGACGTGCCCCCGGCCACAGCATGCCGTCCGGCCTTTGGGACAGCCGCACCGGGCAGGAGTCTGGCGGTTACGCTGGCCGCGTGCGCCTTCCGTCAGAAGGTGCAAAGCCGACAGCCGTCGCACTCCAGGGAGCACATCCATGGCCTCGTTGCCCACCCCATCCGCTGACAGCCAGAACAGGGCCGATGCCCTGCGTGAGGCGCTGGCCACCCGCGTGGTGGTCGCCGACGGAGCCATGGGGACGATGCTCCAGGCACAGGACCCCACCCTCGACGACTTCGAGCAGCTAGAGGGCTGCAACGAGATCCTGAACATCACCCGGCCGGACATCGTGCGCACGGTGCACCAGGAGTACTTCGCGGTCGGCGTGGACTGCGTCGAGACGAACACGTTCGGCGCGAACCTCTCCGCCCTGGGCGAGTACGACATCCCCGAGCGGGTGTACGAGCTGTCCGAGGCCGGCGCGCGGATCGCCCGCGAGGTGGCGGACGAGTTCACCGCCTCCACCAGACAGCAGCGCTGGGTGCTCGGCTCCATGGGCCCCGGCACCAAGCTGCCGACGCTGGGCCACGCCCCGTACGACAAGCTGCGCGACGCCTACCAGCAGAACGCCGAAGGCATGCTCGCCGGCGGCGCGGACGCGCTGCTGGTGGAGACCACCCAGGACCTGCTCCAGACCAAGGCCGCCATCCTCGGCGCCCGCCGCGCCCTCGACGTCGCCGGCATCAGTGTTCCGCTGATCTGCTCGGTCACCGTGGAGACCACCGGCACGATGCTGCTGGGTTCGGAGATCGGTGCGGCACTGACGGCCCTGGAGCCCCTGGGCATCGACATGATCGGCCTGAACTGCGCCACCGGTCCCGCCGAGATGAGCGAGCACCTGCGCTACCTCGCCCGTCACTCGCGGGTGCCGCTGGCCTGCATGCCCAACGCCGGACTGCCGGTCCTGGGCAAGGACGGCGCGCACTACCCGCTGACGGCGCCGGAGCTGGCCGACGCGCAGGAGACCTTCGTGCGCGAGTACGGCCTGTCGCTGGTCGGCGGCTGCTGCGGTACGACGCCGGAGCACCTGCGGCAGGTCGTCGAGCGGGTCCGTGAAATGACCCCTGCCGTGCGGGATCCGCGCCCCGAGCCGGGTGCCGCCTCGCTTTACCAGACCGTGCCGTTCCGCCAGGACACCTCCTACCTGGCGATCGGTGAGCGCACGAACGCCAACGGGTCGAAGAAGTTCCGCGAGGCGATGCTGGAGGCCCGCTGGGACGACTGTGTGGAGATGGCCCGCGACCAGATCCGCGAGGGCGCCCACATGCTCGACCTCTGCGTCGACTATGTCGGCCGGGACGGTGTGGCGGACATGGAGGAACTGGCCGGCCGGTTCGCGACCGCCTCGACGCTGCCGATCGTGCTGGACTCCACCGAGCTGGAGGTGATCCGGGCCGGTCTGGAGAAGCTGGGCGGGCGCGCGGTCATCAACTCGGTCAACTACGAGGACGGCGACGGGCCGGAGTCCCGGTTCGCGAAGGTCACCGCGCTCGCCGTGGAACACGGCGCCGCGCTCATCGCGCTGACAATCGACGAGGAGGGCCAGGCCCGTACCGTCGAGACGAAGGTCGCGATCGCCGAGCGGCTGATCGAGGACCTCACCACCAACTGGGGCGTACACGAGTCCGACATCCTCATCGACTGTCTGACGTTCACCATCTGCACCGGTCAGGAGGAGTCCCGCAAGGACGGCATCGCCACGATCGAGGCGATCCGCGAGCTCAAGCGCCGCCGCCCGGACGTGCAGACGACGCTGGGTCTGTCGAACATCTCCTTCGGTCTCAACCCGGCCGCCCGGCTGGTGCTCAACTCGGTCTTCCTGGACGAGTGCGTCAAGGCCGGTCTGGACTCGGCGATCGTGCACGCGAGCAAGATCCTGCCGATCGCCCGGCTGGAGGAGGAGCAGGTCCAGGTCGCCCTCGACCTCATCCACGACCGGCGCAGCGAGGGCTACGACCCGCTGCAGAAGCTGATGGAGCTCTTCGAGGGCGTCAACACCAAGTCGATGAAGGCCGGCCGGGCCGAGGAGCTCCTCGCCCTGCCGCTGGACGAGCGGCTCCAGCGCCGGATCATCGACGGCGAGAAGAACGGCCTGGAAGCCGACCTGGACGAGGCCCTCCAGGAGCGTCCGGCCCTGGACATCGTCAACGACACGCTGCTGGAGGGCATGAAGGTCGTCGGCGAGCTGTTCGGCTCCGGCCAGATGCAGCTGCCGTTCGTGCTCCAGTCCGCCGAGGTCATGAAGTCCGCGGTCGCCCACCTCGAACCGCACATGGAGAAGTCGGACGCCGAGGGCAAGGGCACCATCGTCCTCGCCACCGTCCGCGGCGACGTCCACGACATCGGCAAGAACCTCGTCGACATCATCCTGTCCAACAACGGCTACAACGTCGTCAACCTCGGCATCAAGCAGCCCGTCTCCGCGATCCTCGAAGCCGCCGAGGAGCACCGCGCCGACGTGATCGGCATGTCCGGCCTGCTGGTCAAGTCCACCGTGATCATGAAGGAGAACCTGGAGGAGCTCAACCAGCGCAAGCTGGCGGCCGACTACCCGGTGATCCTCGGCGGTGCGGCACTGACGCGGGCGTACGTCGAGCAGGACCTGCACGAGATCTACGAGGGCGAAGTCCGCTACGCCCGCGACGCGTTCGAAGGCCTGCGGCTGATGGACGCCCTCATCGCGGTCAAGCGCGGTGTCCCCGGCGCGGCCCTGCCCGAACTCAGGCAGCGCCGCGTGCGGCCCACCGCCACCGCCGTGGTGGAAGAGCGCCCCGAGGAGGGCGCGGCCCGCTCCGACGTGGCCGTGGACAACCCGGTGCCGACGCCGCCGTTCTGGGGCACCCGGGTGGTCAAGGGCATCGGCCTCAAGGAGTACGCCTCCTGGCTCGACGAGGGCGCCCTGTTCAAGGGTCAGTGGGGCCTGAAGCAGGCGCGCACGGGCGACGGACCCACGTACGAGGAGCTGGTGGAGACCGAGGGCCGGCCCCGGCTGCGCGGCTGGCTCGACAAGCTGCACACCGACAACCTGCTGGAAGCAGCCGTTGTCCACGGCTACTTCCCGTGCGTGTCCAAGGGCGACGACCTGATCCTGCTGGGCGAGGACGGCTCGGAGCGCACCCGCTTCACCTTCCCCCGCCAGCGGCGTGGCCGCCGGCTGTGCCTCGCGGACTTCTTCCGCCCGGAGGACTCCGGCGAGACCGACGTCGTCGGCCTCCAGGTCGTCACCGTCGGTTCCCGGATCGGCGAGGCCACTGCCGCGCTGTTCGAGGCCAACGCCTACCGTGACTACCTGGAGCTGCACGGCCTGTCCGTCCAGCTCGCCGAGGCCCTCGCCGAGTACTGGCACGCCCGCGTCCGGGCCGAGCTGGGCTTCGCCGGTGAGGACCCCGCGGACGTCGAGGACATGTTCGCGCTGAAGTACCGCGGCGCGCGGTTCTCCCTCGGTTACGGCGCCTGCCCCGACCTGGAGGACCGGGCCAAGATCGCCGAGCTGCTCCAGCCGGAGCGGATCGGTGTCCACCTCTCCGAGGAGTTCCAGCTCCACCCCGAGCAGTCCACGGACGCGATCGTCATCCACCACCCGGAGGCGAAGTACTTCAACGCCCGCTAGAGCGGTCCGGCGGGGCCCGGCGGGGCCCGGCGCGGTCCCGCCGCGCCGGGCTCGCGCGGCGGCCGCAGCGCGCGTCGGGCGGACACGTCGTACACTGGTCGGTCCAGTGCAGGCCGGCAGCTTTCCCGCCCGGGAGAGCCGCCGGCCTTCTCGTCCCTCATGGAGGTGTGCCCGGATGACCAGTACGGTTCCCGCGCCCGTAACCCGTACGGCCGACGGCTCGGCACTCCAGGCCGTGCTGCTCGACATGGACGGCACACTGGTGGACACCGAAGGCTTCTGGTGGGACGCCGAGGTGGAGGTCTTCGCCGATCTCGGGCACCGGCTCGACGAGACCTGGCGCGACATCGTGGTGGGCGGTCCGATGACCCGCAGTGCCGGCTACCTCATCGAGGCGACCGGCGCCGACATCACCCTCGCCGAGCTGACCGTACTGCTCAACGACCGCTTCGAGGAGCGCATCGGGCGCAGCCTGCCGATGATGCCCGGCGCCGAGCGGCTGCTCACGGAGCTCGCCGCGCACAACGTCCCGACCGCCCTCGTGTCCGCCTCGCACCGGCGGATCATCGACCGCGTCCTCGGGTCGCTCGGGGCACACCGCTTCACGATGACCGTCGCCGGGGACGAGGTCCCGCGCACCAAGCCACACCCCGACCCCTATCTCCTCGCCGCAGAGGGGCTCGGCGCCCACCCCGCGCGCTGTGCGGTCATCGAGGACACGGCCACCGGGGTGGCCGCCGCGGAGGCGGCCGGCTGCCGGGTGGTGGCGGTGCCGTCGGTCGCGCCCATCGCCGCGGCGCCCGGCCGGACGGTCGTCAGGTCCCTCGAAGAAGTGGATCTCCCATTCCTCAGAACTCTCATCACGGGATTGAACTGACCCCTTCACGCTGCGTGCAGCACTGAATGGACGGAAGGAAATCCCGGCACCGCCACGCCCTTTTCCGGTGAGTGCGTGGTTGCTGAAAGTAAATGGGCGCGGGCCACGGTCTCCGGGGTGAGCTTCGTCACCCCTCTGCCCCCTGACGGGCGGGTTGAGGCGGTGCGTCCGCTTCCCTTGTGTCCGGATTCATGGAGCGGTGTACGAATCCTTCCGTGGCTCCGCATCCGCAAGCCGTTCTCATCGATCACCGTGTGATTACGCCTCAAGTCCGCCCAGTTCCAGCTTTCCTGGCGATGCCCACTAATGTCGTCGCGAGAACTCCGCCGCAACCTTCGTGTCCTCAGCACGTACCCCGTAACTGAGCTCACTGGACCGATCGTTTTCTACCCGGCCCGATCGCTCCGCCCCTACCCCGGGCGGCTGCGCGGAGTGGAAGCAACCGCTGTACGCAAGTGCCGGATGAGGGAGAACTTCGAGGATGAACCGCAAGACTCTGGTGCTGCCGGCTCTGGCCGGCCTGCTCACCCCCGTGCTCGCCGCGTGCGGCAGCACGGTCAGCGGGGGAGAGGGCGGCGACGGGATCGTCGTCGGTACCACGGACCGGTTCGAGGCCGCGGAGGACGCACCCGCTCCGTTCGACCCCGCGTACGCGTACGACGCCGGCGCCTGGAACGTACTCCGCCAGACCGTCCAGACCCTGATGCACGTGCCGCGCGGCGGCGGCGCCCCCAAGCCCGAAGCCGCTCAGGAGTGCCTGTTCACGGACCGGGGCAACGAGAGCTACCGCTGCACGCTGCGCAGCGGCCTGAAGTTCTCCAACGGAGACGCGCTCACCGCCGAGGACGTGAAGTTCTCCATCGACCGCGTGCTGACCATCGACGACGACAACGGCCCCATCACGCTGCTCTCCAACATCGACACGGTCGAGACCAAGAGTGATGACGAGGTCGTCTTCCACCTCAAGACCCCGGACGCCACCTTCCCGTACAAGCTGTCCACGCCCGCCGCGGGCATCGTCAACAGCGCCACGTACGACGCGAAGAAGCTGCGCGCCGGGTTCGATGTCGACGGCTCCGGTCCCTACACGGTCAAGCCCGAGGTCCAGGACGGCCGGCTCGTCCGCGCCGTCTTCTCCAAGAACCCCCACTACAAGGGCGACTTGAAGCTGCGGAACGACAAGGTCGAGCTCCGTACCTTCGCCGACTCCGACGAGATGGGCCGGGCGCTGGAGTCCGGTGCCATCCACATGATGTCCCGCACGATGTCGCCCGAGCAGATCGAGAAGCTGTCGACGTCGCCGGCCGAGGGCGTCGAGCTCGTCGAGATGCCGGGTCTGGAAATCCGGTACCTGGCCTTCAACACCGCGGACCCGTCGGTGAAGGACAAGGCGGTCCGGCAGGCGATGGCCTCCGCCGTCAACCGCAACGAGATCACCTCGGGCGTGTACGGATCGACGGCCGAGCCGCTCTACTCGCTGGTGCCGTCCAGCATCCCGGGCCACGTCAACTCGTTCTTCAACAAGTACGGCGACGCCAACGCCGCCGGCGCCCGCTCCATCCTGCGCGCCGCCGACATCGAGACCCCGGTGAAGCTGACGCTGCACTACACGACGGACCACTACGGCTCCGGCACGGCCAAGGAGTTCGAGGCGCTGAAGAGCCAGCTGAACTCCACCAGGCTCTTCGACGTCACCGTCAAGGGCACCGACTGGTCGAAGTTCCGTCCCGCCCAGAAGCGCGGCGAGTACGCCGTCTACGGCCTCGGCTGGTTCCCCGACTTCCCGGACGCCGACAACTACGTCGCGCCGTTCCTGGACAAGGACAACTTCCTCAACACGCCGTACGTCAGCGACGAGGTCCGCAACAAGCTGATCCCGGCCTCGCGACGGGTGACCGACCGGGGCGCGGCCGCCAAGACCTTCGCAAAGATCCAGGACATCGTCGCCGAGGACGTGCCCGTGCTGCCCCTGTGGCAGGGCAAGCAGTACGTCGGCGCGCGCGACGACATCACCGGGGTGGAGTGGTCGGTCAACTCCTCCGCGGACCTTCAGTTGTGGGAGCTCGGCCGAGGTGTGAGCGGCTGATCCGCAGAACCCGGTGGCGGGCACCACGCGCCGGGAGGCAACTCAGTGAGACAGTGAGGCACGTTCGCGTGAAGAGACGTAACCAGTGGTTGGCGGCCCCGCTCGGGGCGGGGCTCGCGGCCGGTTTGCTCAGCGGTTGCGGTGCGCAGGAGGGGGCTTCCGGGGGCACCGGTGAATCGGTGGTCATGGGAATGTCCGACGACGTTGCGGCCACGGATCCGGCGTCGGGTTACGACCCCGGCTCCTGGCTGTTGTTCAACAACGTCTTCCAGTCCCTGCTGAGCTTCCCCAAGGGGAGTACGGTGCCGCAGCCCGAGGCGGCCGAGCGGTGCGGCTTCGAGGGCGGCGGCAGCAAGGTCTACCGCTGCACGCTGCGGGACGGACTGAAGTTCAGCAACGGCAACAGCCTCACCTCCAAGGACGTCAAGTACTCCTTCGAGCGCACACTGAAGATCGACGATGCGAACGGCCCCGCCGTCATGCTCGCCTCGATCGGCGCGATCGACACGCCGGACGAGAAGACCGTCGTCTTCCACCTCAAGGTGCCCGACGCGACCTTCCCCAGCAAGATCGCATCGGGCGCCGGATCGATCGTCGACCACCGCGAGTACAGCTTCGACAAGCTGCGCACCGACAACAAGGCGGTCGGCTCGGGCGTCTACAAGCTGGACTCGTTCGACGACAAGCAAGCCACCTTCTCGGTCAACGCCGACTACGAGGGCACGGCGAAGGCCAAGAACTCCGGCATGACGCTGCGGTTCTTCGACGACGACCAGGCGGCGCTCAAGAAGGCGCTGCAAAAGGGCGAGGTGGACATCGCCTACCGAGGCCTCACCGCGCAGGACATCACGGGACTCGACGGCCAGAGCGGCGAGACGGGCATCGACGTCGTCGAGGGCACCGGGGCCGAGGTGCAGCACCTCGTCTTCAACCACGAGCACCCGGTGGCCGGCGAGCTCGGGGTGCGTCAGGCCATCGCGTACCTCGTCGACCGCGAGTCCCTGGTCAGCGAGGTGTACGACGGCACCGCGACGCCGCTCTACTCGATCGTCCCGGCCGGCATCGCCGCCCACAACACGGCCTTCTTCGACCGGTACGGCGGCACCCCGCAGCCGGCCAAGGCCCGGCAGGCCCTGCGCAAGGCGGGCATCACGGACAAGGTGAAGCTCACGCTGTGGGTCACTCCGTCCCGTTACGGGCCGGCCGCGGGCCAGGAGTTCACGGCCCTCGCGAAGCAGCTGAACGACAGCGGACTCTTCGAGGCCGACGTCAAGTCCGTCGAGTTCGAGCAGTACGAGAAGGACATCGCCGCCGGCAAGTACGGCGTGTACCTCAAGGGCTGGATCCCGGACTACCCGGACCCGGACAACTTCACCCAGCCGTTCTTCGGCGAGGGGAACGTGCTGTCCAACAACTACGAGAACGACACCATCACCGAGGAGATCATCCCGGCCACCTCGGCGATGTCCGACCGCGCCGCCACCGAGCAGGCCTTCGGCAGGCTTCAGGACCTGGTCGCCGAGGAACTGCCGATCCTCCCCCTGTGGCAGGGCAAGCAGTACGCGGTGGCCCGCGAGAACGTCACGGGCCTGCAGTGGTCGCTGGACGCCTCGACCGTCTTCCGGTTCTGGGAGATCAGCAAGGGGATCAGCGAGGGCTGACCGGCCATGGCCGCGCCCCGGCGTCACTGCGCGCCGGGGCGCACCAGTCCGCTCTCGTACGCGTACACCGCGGCCTGCACCCGGTCGCGCAGCCCGAGCTTGGTCAGCACGTGCCCGACATGGGTCTTGACCGTCGTCTCGCTGACGAACAGGTCGGCGGCGATCTCGGCGTTCGACAGGCCTCGCGCGACCAGCTTGAGCACCTCGACCTCGCGCTCGGTCAGCGTGTGCAGCGTGTCCGGTACCGGATCCTCGCCGGACGGCAGATGACTCGCGTACTTGTCGAGCAGCCGGCGGGTGATGCTCGGCGCGAGCATCGCCTCGCCGGAGGCGACCACCCGGATCGCCTGCACCAGTTCATTGGCGGGAGCGTCCTTCAGCAGGAACCCGCTGGCCCCGGCGCGCAGCGCCTCCACGACGTACTCGTCGAGGTCGAACGTGGTCAGCACCAGCACCTTGGCCGGGCCGTCCCGGCCGGGACCGGTGATCTGGCGCGTCGCCTCCACCCCGTCCATGCGCGGCATCCGGATGTCCATCAGCACCACATCCGGCTGCAGGGCGCGCACCTGGTCGAGAGCCTGCAGTCCGTCCCCGGCCTCGCCGACGACCGCGAGGTCCTGCTCCGCCTCCAGGATCATCCGGAAACCGGTACGCAGGAGGGGCTGGTCGTCGACCAGTAGGACGCGGATGGCCACGGGAACTCCTTAGCTAGACAGGCCCATTCTGCCCTGACGCCGCCCCCGCCCCCGCCGGACCCCGGCTACGACGGGTCCCGGGGCCTGATCGTCAGGGGCCTGTGTCTTCCGGGGGGCAACCCCCCGACCCCCGGCCGGGGGCCCGCGAGCCGCCCCCCGCTACGACGGGTCCCGGGGCCTGATCGTCAGGGGGTACACCGGTGGTGTGCCGCCGAACTCCGGGCACAGCGCCCGGTGGTCGCACCATCCGCAGAGCTTCGTCGGCCGCGGCCGCCACTCACCCGTCTCCGTCGCCTCCCTGATCGCGTCCCACAGCGCGAGCAGCTTGCGCTCCACCCGCTCCAGATCCGCCACCACCGGGTCGTACGTCAGCACATCACCGCTGCCGAGATAGACCAGCTGCAGCCGGCGCGGGACCACCGCCTTCAGCCGCCACACCACCAGGGCGTAGAACTTCATCTGGAACAGCGCGCCCTCCGCGTACTCCGGACGCGGGGCCTTGCCCGTCTTGTAGTCGACGATCCGCACCTCACCGGTGGGCGCCACATCCACCCGGTCGATGATCCCGCGCAGCCGCAGCCCCGACTCCAGCTCCGTCTCGACGAACAGCTCCCGCTCCGCGGGCTCCAGCCTCGTCGGATCCTCCAGCGAGAACCACCGCTCGACGAGTTCCTCCGCCTCCCCGAGCCACCGGCCCAGCCGCTCACCGCCGGTGTCCTCGGCGAACAGCTCCGTCAGCTCCGGCCTCGACTCCAGCAGCCGGTCCCACTGCCCCGGCACCATCGCCCGCGCCCGCGGCGCCGTGCGCTCGCCCGCCGGGTCGTCGAAGAGCCGCTCCAGCACCGCGTGCACCAGCGTGCCGCGCGTCGCCGCCTCACTCGGCTTCTCCGGCAGCTTGTCGATCACCCGGAACCGGTAGAGCAGCGGGCACTGCATGAAATCGCTCGCCCGGGAAGGAGACAACGACGAGGGCCGCACGGCGTCGGCCGGTTCGGTGCCGGTGGTCGTACTCATGGCTCAGACCCTACGGCCCGCCACTGACAGTGCTCCGCATACCATCGACGACAGACCCCCTCGCACTGCATGATCGTGGGATCACAGCATGCAACAGTGAGGGACGCTTCCGACAGAGGGGACACCGTGGACGAGAGCGGCGACAGCGGGCGGCCGCGGTCCGGCGGCGGGGGAGCGGATCCCGGCTCCTCACCCGGGGACGGCAAGCCGCAGCGCACGCGCGAACCCGGTGGCGGCCTCCTGATGGGCCGCCCCTTCGGCGTGCCCGTGTACGTCGCCCCCAGCTGGTTCCTCGTGGCCGCGCTCATCACCTGGGTCTTCGGCGGCCAGCTCGACCGCATCCTGCCCGAACTCGGCAGCGCCCGTTATCTGGTCTCCCTCTTCTTCGCCGTCGCCTTCTACGCGTCCGTACTCGTCCACGAACTGGCCCACACCGTCGCCGCCCTGCGCTTCAAGCTGCCGGTGCGCCGGATCCAGCTCCAGTTCTTCGGCGGCGTCTCCGAGATCGAGAAGGAGTCGGAGACCCCCGGCCGCGAATTCGTCCTCGCCTTCGTCGGCCCGCTGCTCTCGCTGGTCCTGGCCGGCGCGTTCTACGCCGCCATGCAGACCGTCGAGCCCGGCACCGTACCGGGCGTGCTGCTCGCCGGCCTGATGATCTCCAACCTCATCGTGGCCGCGTTCAACCTGCTGCCCGGGCTGCCGCTCGACGGCGGCCGGATGCTGCGGGCCGTCGTGTGGAAGATCACCGGCAAGCCGATGGCCGGCACCGTCGCCGCCGCCTGGGTGGGACGGGCCCTCGCCGTCGCCGTACTCCTCGGCCTGCCGCTGCTCACCCACACCGGCCTCCTCGGTAACCCCACCGAGGAGATCGGCGGCATGGACACCGTCACCGACGCGCTCCTCGCCGCCATCCTCGCCGCGATCATCTGGACCGGGGCGGGCAACAGCCTGCGCATGGCCCGGCTGCGTGAACACCTCCCCGGGCTCCGTGCCCGCACTCTCACCCGGCGTGCCGTCCCGGTCGAGTCCCACACCCCCCTCTCCGAGGCCCTGCGCCGCGCCAACGAGGCCGGCGCACGCGCGCTGGTCGTCGTCGACGGGCAGGGCGACCCCACCGGCCTGGTGCGCGAGGCGGCCATCGCGGGCGTCCCCCAGCACCGCCGCCCCTGGGTCGCGGTGAGCGGCCTCGCCCAGGACATCAAGGCAGGCATGAGGGTCTCGGCCGAACTGGCCGGCGAGGAACTCCTCGACACCCTGCGCGCCACCCCGGCCACCGAGTACCTGGTGGTCGAGGAGACGGGCGAGATCTACGGTGTACTGTCCACGGCCGACGTGGAGAAGGCCTTCGTCCAGGCCATGGCGCGGCCCGCGTCCTAGACCCTGTCCGGGGCCGGCCGGGCGCTGGGTTCGCCTCCGGAGACTCGCGGCAATCAGCACCCTGTGGTGGCCGGTAGGCTGTTCACATGTCCGAACCGACCGGTGCCGCCCGCCGTCGCGGGCCCTTCAAGGTCGGGGACCAGGTCCAGCTCACCGACCCCAAGGGACGCCACTACACGTTCACGCTCGAAGCCGGGAAGAACTTCCACACCCACAAGGGTTCCTTCCCGCACGACGAGCTGATCGGTGCTCCCGAGGGCAGTGTTGTCCGTACCACGGGAAACGTCGCCTACCTCGCGCTGCGCCCCCTGCTCCCCGACTATGTCCTGTCCATGCCCCGCGGCGCCGCCGTGGTCTACCCCAAGGACGCGGGCCAGATCCTGGCCTTCGCCGACATCTTCCCCGGCGCCCGCGTCGTGGAGGCGGGAGTGGGCTCCGGATCGCTCAGCAGCTTCCTGCTGCGCGCCATCGGCGACCAGGGCATGCTGCACAGCTACGAGCGCCGGGCGGACTTCGCCGAGATCGCCACCCAGAACGTGGAGCGTTACTTCGGCGGCCCCCACCCCGCGTGGCAGCTCACGGTCGGTGACCTCCAGGACAACCTGTCCGACACCGACGTCGACCGCGTGATCCTGGACATGCTCGCCCCCTGGGAGTGCCTGGAGGCCGTCTCCAAGGCGCTCGTGCCCGGCGGCATCCTCTGCGCGTACGTCGCGACCACCACGCAGCTCGCCCGCACCGTCGAGGCGATCCGCGAGATCGGCTGCTTCGCCGAGCCTCAGCCGTGGGAGTCGATGATCCGCAACTGGCACGTCGAGGGCCTGGCCGTCCGGCCGGACCACCGGATGATCGGCCACACCGGCTTCCTGGTCACCGCACGGCGCCTCGCGGACGGCGTGGAGCCCCCGCTGCGCCGCCGCCGGCCCGCCAAGGGCGCGTACGGCGAGGACTACACCGGTCCCGGCAGCGAGAGCGGGTCCGCCTCCCGCGGCTGACCCCGCAGAGGCTTCCAACGTACAAGCGCCGCCGCACAGTTCCCCCGCTCAGGACGGGAACTGTGCGGCGGCGCCTTTTCGTTGAAGGGGCGAGTCCGAAGGAAGTACGGACCCGGTCGTTCCACCCCGGTGTGACGTGTGGCACGATGCTGGCCACCCCCGGCACCACCGCCCCACAGGAGACACTCCGCGTGCAGACCTCGGACGTCCCGGACCTGGCGCACACCCGCACCCGCCCGGCGCACTGGCTCGCCACCGCCACGGCGATGGCGGCGGTCGTCGCGGCCGCCGGCCTGCTCCAACCCGACGATGCCACCGCGTCCCAGGCCGCCGCGCAAACGGTGACCGCACCCGGACCGGCCCTGCCCGCGCCCGGTCCTGCCGGCGTTGACTTCCCGCTGGACTGCGGGGGCGCGAAGGAGCTGGTGACCCAGCAGGCGGCGGGCGACCTCGACGGCGACGGACGGCAGGAGAACGTTGTCGCGGTCCGCTGCGAGTCGGGCTCGGGCACCCCGCCGAGCGGGCTGTACGTACTGGCGCGGCAGGCCGCGCAGGGATCCGCCCCCAGGGTCGTGGCCACCCTGGTCGATCCGGCTGAGAAGCTGAGCGTCGACGCTCTCGCGGTCCGTGACGGAACGGTCACCGCGACGCTGCTCGGCTATTCCTCCGACGCAGTGCCGCGTTGCTGCCCGGACGAGCGGCGCCAGGCCAAGTGGCAGTGGACGGACGGCAAGTTCCTGCGGGCCGACGAGGCCCTGTCCGAAGCGGCGCGTGTGTGATCCGTCACTCGGCGTCAGGTCCGTAGACCTCGACCCGGTCCGAGACCCGCCGTACATGGATGCAGTCGCCCGGGCACTCCTTGGCGGAGTCCACGACGTCCTGGAGAAGCGGCAGCGGCACGGGTGTTGTGGCGCCCGGGTCCTGGAGCAGCTCGTCCCCGGTGCTTTTCACGTACGCCAGGCCGTCGATGTCGAGCTCGAAGACCTCGGGGGCGTACTGGGCGCAGATGCCGTCCCCGGTGCACAGATCCTGGTCGATCCAGACCTCGAGCAGCTCCCGGCCCTCGCCGACGCTGCCACTGGGCGCCTCGTGCTGCACGGTCATATCTCCTGCCGTTCCCTGCGCTGCGTGACCCAACCTGACGCAAGTCGCGCCAGCCCTGACGGGTGTTGAACGCTTCGACGATACAACCGGCCGCTTTCCGATGTTGAACGGTGGGTATTCCCCTGGCGTGAGGGAGTACGCAAGGGTGAAGATCGGACACGAGATCGGACACACCCCTACCGTCTTTGTGATCTAGGGGTTTCAATCGCCACCTGCCCAGGTAGGGTCAGGAAGCGTCCAGCTCCCCTTGGAGGAGGTGAGGACCGTGGCAGCCCACGACGACGACATCAACCGCGGCATCCGGCCGGGGCGGGGGTCTGAAGACCCTGCCGGCCAGGTTGCCTATCTCGAGCAGGAAATCGCCGTCCTGCGACGTAAGCTCGCCGACTCTCCGCGTCACACGAGGATTCTCGAAGAGCGGATCGTCGAGTTGCAGACGAACCTGGCCGGCGTGTCCGCACAGAACGAGCGACTCGCCAATACGCTCCGTGAGGCCCGGGACCAGATCGTGGCCCTCAAGGAAGAGGTCGACCGGCTCGCGCAGCCGCCGGCCGGCTTCGGTGTCTTCCTGCAGTCGAACGAGGACGGCACCGTCGACATCTTCACCGGGGGCCGCAAGCTCCGGGTGAATGTCAGCCCCAGCGTCGAGCCCGACGAGCTCAGGCGCGGCCAGGAGGTCATGCTCAACGAAGCGCTCAATGTGGTCGAGGCCATGGAGTTCGAGCGCGCCGGGGACATCGTCACCCTCAAGGAGATCCTCGAGGACGGCGAGCGCGCCCTGGTGGTCGGGCACACCGACGAGGAAAGGGTGGTGCGGCTCGCCGAGCCCCTGCTGGACGTCACCATCCGCGCCGGCGACGCCCTGCTGCTCGAGCCCCGCTCCGGGTACGTCTACGAGGTCGTACCGAAGAGCGAGGTCGAGGAACTCGTCCTCGAAGAGGTCCCGGACATCGACTACGACAAGATCGGCGGTCTGGGCAACCAGATCGAGATGATCCGCGACGCGGTCGAGCTCCCGTACCTCTACCCGGACCTCTTCAAGGAGCACGAACTGCGGCCGCCCAAGGGCGTGCTGCTGTACGGGCCGCCCGGCTGCGGCAAGACGCTGATCGCCAAGGCCGTGGCCAACTCCCTTGCCAAGAAGGTCGCCGAGGTGACCGGGCAGCCCGCGGGGAAGAGCTACTTCCTCAACATCAAGGGCCCCGAGCTCCTCAACAAGTACGTCGGTGAGACCGAGCGGCACATCCGCCTCGTCTTCCAGCGTGCCCGGGAGAAGGCGAGCGAGGGCACCCCCGTCATCGTCTTCTTCGACGAGATGGAGTCGCTCTTCCGCACCCGCGGATCCGGTGTCAGCTCGGACGTGGAGAACACCATCGTCCCGCAGCTGCTCGCCGAGATCGACGGAGTGGAGGGCCTTGAGAACGTCATCGTCATCGGCGCCTCGAACCGCGAGGACATGATCGACCCGGCGATCCTGCGGCCCGGCCGGCTCGACGTGAAGATCAAGATCGAGCGTCCGGACGCCGAGGCGGCGAGGGACATCTTCGCCAAGTACCTCAAGGCCTCGCTGCCCCTGCACGGCGACGACCTGTCCGAGCACAGCGGGGACTCCTCCGCCACGGTGCACGGCATGATCCAGTCCGTCGTGGAGCAGATGTACGCCGAGACCGAGGAGAACCGCTTCCTCGAGGTCACGTACGCCAACGGCGACAAGGAAGTCCTGTACTTCAAGGACTTCAACTCCGGCGCGATGATCCAGAACATCGTGGACCGGGCCAAGAAGATGGCCATCAAGGCCTTCCTCGACCACAACCAGAAGGGTCTGCGGGTCTCCCATCTCCTCCAGGCTTGCGTGGACGAGTTCAAGGAGAACGAGGACCTGCCCAACACGACAAACCCGGACGACTGGGCCAGGATCTCCGGAAAGAAGGGCGAGCGGATCGTGTTCATCCGCACGCTCGTCACCGGAAAGCAGGGCGCGGACACCGGACGCTCCATCGACACGGTGGCAAACACCGGTCAGTACCTGTAAAGGTCAGGGCGGCTGCGGGTGCCCTCCCCGGGCATCCGCAGCCAACTGCTTTTCAGGAGGCCGCAGGAGCTAGGGCAATGACTGAAATGATCTCCCCACCAGCGCAAAGGCGTTCTAGGCTCGTCGGTACCGCCGAGTCGCGCAGTGCGGGGACGGGCACCGCACGCGCACCGGAGCACCAGCGGTACTTGAGCGCCGCTCCCGGGTGGGAGCGCCGCCGGGCAAGGAGGGCCGCATGACCGTACGGCGAGTAATGGGAATCGAGACGGAGTACGGGATCTCCGTCCCCGGCCACCCGAACGCCAATGCCATGCTCACCTCGTCCCAGATCGTCAACGCCTACGCGGCGGCGATGCACCGGGCGCGCCGCGCCCGCTGGGACTTCGAGGAGGAGAACCCGCTGCGGGACGCCCGCGGCTTCGACCTCGCCCGCGAGGCCGCCGACTCCAGCCAGCTCACCGACGAGGACATCGGCCTGGCCAATGTCATCCTCACCAACGGTGCGCGGCTCTACGTGGACCACGCGCACCCCGAATACAGCTCGCCGGAGGTGACCAATCCGCGTGACGCCGTCCTGTGGGACAAGGCCGGCGAACGGATCATGGCCGAGGCCGCCGAGCGGGCCGCGCAGCTGCCGGGCGCCCAGCCGATCCACCTGTACAAGAACAACACGGACAACAAGGGCGCCTCGTACGGCACGCACGAGAACTACCTGATGAAGCGGGAGACCCCCTTCTCGGACATCGTGCGGCACCTGACGCCGTTCTTCGTGTCCCGGCAGGTCGTCACCGGTGCGGGCCGGGTCGGCATCGGCCAGGACGGCCACGAGCACGGCTTTCAGATCAGCCAGCGGGCCGACTACTTCGAGGTCGAGGTGGGCCTGGAGACCACCCTGAAGCGGCCCATCATCAACACGCGGGACGAGCCGCACTCGGACGCCGAGAAGTACCGCAGGCTGCACGTGATCATCGGGGACGCGAACCTCTCCGAGATCTCGACGTACCTGAAGCTGGGCACCACCGCCCTGGTCCTGTCCATGATCGAGGACGGCTTCATCGCCGTCGACCTCGCCGTCGACCAGCCGGTGCGCACCCTGCACCAGGTTTCGCACGACCCGACGCTGGCGCACCTGATCACGCTGCGCAGCGGCCGGACACTCACCGCAGTACAACTGCAGATGGAGTACTTCGAGCTGGCCCGCAAGTACGTCGAAGAGCGGTTCGGCGTGGACGCGGACGAGCAGACCAAGGACGTCCTGACCCGCTGGGAGGACGTGCTGGGACGCCTGGAGAGCGACCCGATGAGCCTGTCGGGCGAGCTGGACTGGGTCGCCAAGCGGGAGCTCCTGGAGGGCTACCGGCGGCGTGACGGCCTGGACTGGGACGCGGCCCGCCTGCACCTGGTCGACCTCCAGTACGCCGACGTACGGCCCGACAAGGGCCTGTACAACCGGCTGGCGGCCCGCGGCAAGATGAAGCGGCTGCTGGACGAGCCGGCGGTGGAGAGCGCCGAGACGAAGCCTCCGGAGGACACCCGGGCGTACTTCCGCGGCCGCTGCCTCGAGCAGTACGCGGACGACGTCGCGGCGGCCTCGTGGGACTCGGTCATCTTCGACCTGCCGGGCCGGGACTCGCTCCAGCGGGTACCCACGCTGGAACCGCTTCGCGGAACGCGTAACCACGTGAAGGAGCTGCTGGACCGGTGCCGCACGGCGGAGGACCTGGTCCGGGTGCTGTCCGGGGGCTGAAACGAGGCGCGGAAGGGAATCATGGAGATGGCTCCCGGACGTTGTACGGACTGTACGAATTTCGGGACCGATGTCAGACCCTGTGGGTAGGGTCTGATCTTGGAGATCGATCTCGAATCGAGCGGGCGACCCGAGCGGGGTGAGGTAGAGATGGCGACCAAGGACACCGGCGGCGGACAGCAGAAGGCACAGCGCTCCACCGAGGAGGTCGAGGAGCAGGCGGCAGAGGCACAGGCCGCGGAAGACCTCAAGGAGCGCCAGGAGAAGCTGTCGGACGACGTCGACTCGGTACTGGACGAGATCGACGACGTCCTCGAGGAGAACGCAGAGGACTTCGTGCGCTCCTTCGTGCAAAAGGGCGGCCAGTAACTCCCCCGACCCTGTTGAGGGGACCTCCGGTTGTCCGTCCCGGCCGCCGGTGAAAGCCGGTCGCACCGGGGCGGATGACCGGCACGGACACGGGTAAGGTCCGTGCACAGTTCGAAAGATCGATCGGCTCGGCCCCGAGGGGGCGGGCCGCCGCCTATCCGGAAGGAAACGCGTGGAAGCCAACCCTCGTAGCACCGGGCGTCTGCCGGCAGCCTTCCTGACGCCCGGCTCGTCCTCGTTCATGGACTTCCTGTCCGACCAGTCGCCCGAGATGCTTCCGGGCAAGCGGGTGCTGCCGCCCACCAAGGGCGTGATCGAGGCGCCGCACGGCACCACCATCGTCGCGGCGACGTTCCCCGGAGGGGTCGTGCTGGCCGGTGACCGCCGGGCCACCATGGGCAACATGATCGCGCAGCGCGACATCGAGAAGGTGTTCCCGGCCGACGAGTACTCCGCGGTGGGCATCGCGGGTACGGCCGGTCTCGCCGTCGAGATGGTCAAGCTCTTCCAGCTGGAGCTGGAGCACTTCGAGAAGGTGGAGGGCGCCACGCTCTCCCTGGAGGGCAAGGCCAACCGGCTCTCCACGATGATCCGCAGCAATCTCGGCATGGCGATGCAGGGCCTGGCCGTCGTCCCGCTCTTCGCGGGCTGGGACGTGGACCGGGAGAAGGGGCGGATCTTCTCCTACGACGTCACGGGCGGCCGGTCGGAGGAGCACGGTTTCGCGGCCACCGGTTCCGGCTCGATCTTCGCGCGCGGCTCGATGAAGAAGCTCTACCGCGAGGACCTGACGGAGCAGCAGGCCACCACTCTGGTCGTACAGGCGCTGTACGACGCCGCCGACGACGACTCGGCGACCGGCGGTCCGGACCTGGCCCGCCGTATCTACCCGATCGTCACCGTCATCACCGACGAGGGCTTCCGGAAGCTGACCGAGGCGGAATCCTCCGAACTCGCCCGCGCGATCACCGAGCGGCGCCTCGAACAGCCCGACGGTCCGCGCGCCGCGTTGCTCTGACGCGGCCCCGGATCCGCCAGATGCACTCGCCATTGACAGAAAGGGACGGATAGCCGGTGTCGACGCCGTTCTATGTCTCACCCCAGCAGGCCATGGCCGACCGGGCGGAGTACGCCCGCAAGGGCATCGCCCGCGGGCGGAGCCTTGTTGTGATGCAGTACGCCGACGGCATTGTGTTCGTCGGCGAGAACCCGTCCCGTGCGCTGCACAAGTTCAGCGAGATCTATGACCGCATCGGCTTCGCGGCCGCCGGCAAGTACAACGAGTACGAGAACCTCCGTATCGGCGGCGTCCGTTACGCGGACCTGCGGGGGTACACCTACGACCGTGACGATGTGACGGCCCGTGGGCTGGCCAACGTCTACGCGCAGACGCTGGGCACCATCTTCTCCAGCGCCGCGGAGAAGCCGTACGAGGTGGAGCTGGTCGTCGCCGAGGTGGGCAGCGAGCCCGAGGGCGACCAGATCTACCGGCTGCCGCACGACGGATCGATCGTCGACGAGCACGGCTCGGTCGCGGTCGGCGGCAACGCAGAACAGATCAGCACCTTCCTCGACCAGCGGCACCGCGACGGGATGACGCTGGCCGAGGCGCTCAGGCTGGCCGTCCAGGCCCTGTCCAACCAGACCAACGGCAGTGAGCGGGAGATCCCCGCGGAGCGGCTGGAGGTCGCGGTCCTGGACCGGACTCGTCCGCAGCAGCGGAAGTTCAAGCGCATCGTCGGGCGTCAGCTGACCCGCCTGCTGGAGACGGAAGGCGCGACGACCGAACCGACCGAGCTCCCCTCGGACACCGAGGAGTAGCCCCGCAGCACCCCTGCCGTGCCCCGGCCCGCCCCGTGCGAGCCGGGGCACGGCCCTGTCCGGGGCGGCCTGGTCCCGGCTCGTTGCCGCTCAGCGGGCCCGTGGGGGTGCCGTGGAGGCCCGGGGGATCAGGGTGACCGGCAGGTCGCCCGTCTGCGGGGGGCGGCCGTCGAGGACCGCGAGCAGCGCGTTCATGCCGCGCTCGCCGACCTGTTCCGCGGGCAGCCGGACCGTGGTCAGCTCCGGCTCCACTGCCGTGGCGAGGGCCAGGTCATCGAAGCCGGTCACCGAGAGGTCGTCCGGGATCCGCAGGCCGAGCCGCCGGGCCGCTTTGCACGCGCCCGCGGCCAGGATGTCGTCGTCGCAGATGATCGCCGTGGGCCGGGTGCCCGGTGCGGACAGGGCCGCCTCGGCCGCCGTCCGGCCGCCGTCCACGGTGAGCGGCGCGGGGGCGGTGCGTACGACCGTGCCGGGTACCCCGCCCAGCGCCCCGGCCAGGGCCCGGGCCCGTACTTCGAAGGTCCAGGAGTCCACGGCCGAGGCGAGGTGGAGGAAGCGCCGGTGGCCGAGGCCCAGCAGATGGTCCGTCACCTGCCGCATGCCGTCGGCCATGTCGAGGTTGACCAGCGCGGCGGCCTCGGTGCCCGCCGGATCGCTGTCGAGCATCACGAGCGGCAGATCGGCGCCCCGGATCGCGCCGAGCGCGCCGGCCGCCATCGAGGAGGCGATGACACCGTCCAGGGCGGCCCGCGCGGAGGCGAACGGGTCGCGGGCCGGGCCGATGCCCTCGGGCGAGGGGTAGAGCACCACCCCGAAGTCGTGTGCGGCGGCGACCCGGGCCGCGCCTGTGTAGACGCGGGCGAAGAACTCGTTGGTGAGCGCCGGCACGACCAGCAGCGCGGTCCTCGTCCGCCCGAGCCGGAGGTTGCGGGCGGCGAGATTGGGCCGGTAGCCGAGCTCCTGTGCAGCGTCCCGCACCAGACCGGCCGTACGCTCCGAGACCCGCCCCCGCCACTTGTCGCCGAGAACCAGCGAGACGGTCGCCTGGGACACCCCGGCGGCCTGTGCCACATCACGGCTGGTGGGCCTGGTCACGGTGCCTGCTTCCGAGTAGACCTGCGGACTCGGCACATGGTACGTATGCACCACGACGTTATACGTAAAACCTCCGGCTCGCCGGGGCGGAAGGGACCGTACATGGCCGCGGGATACGCGGAACTCCTCAGGACCCGGCACGCGGCGCGGCTGCTCGTCGGCACCCTCGTGGGCCGGCTGCCGAGCGCCACGGCCCATGTCGCGATCGTGCTCTTCACCCGGGCCGAGGGCGGCAGCTACACCCTCGCCGGGGCGCTGGCCGCGGTGTACGGCCTGGCGACGGCCGTCGGCCAGCCGCTGCTCGGCCGGGCCGTGGACCTCTACGGCCAGCCCCGTGTCCAGCTGCCCGCGGCGATCGTCTCGGGGCTGGGAATGGCGGTGCTGGCGCTCGCGGGCACCGATCCGCTCCCGGCGGCCTACGGGGCCGTCGCCGTCGCCGGGCTCTTCACACCGCCCCTGGAGGGCGGCCTGCGGGCCCTGTGGCCCGGGGTCCTGGGGCGCGAGGACCGGGTGCACGCCGCGTACGCCATGGACGCGGTCGCCCAGGAGATCATGTTCACCGTCGGCCCCCTGCTGGTCACGCTGCTCGTCTCGCTCTGGTCGCCGGGCGCCGCACTGCTGGTCATCAACGCCATCGGCGTACTCGGCGCACTTTCCGTGGTCGTCTCGGAACCCTCCCGCACCTGGCGTTCCGCGCCCCGTGAGGCCCACTGGCTGGGGGCCCTGCGCTCGCCGGGGCTGCTCGTCCTGCTGGGTGCGTTCTTCTTCGTGGGGGTGGCCCTGGGCTCGATCACCGTCGCCGGCGTCGCGTACGCCGACGACCACGGCAGCGAGTCGGTCTACGGCTGGCTGATGGCGGCTCTCGGCCTCGGCGCGCTGATCGGCGGCGTCGTGTACGGGGCCCGGCAGTGGGCAGGCGCCCCCGAGCGGCGGCTCACGGCGATCGTCGCGCTGCTCGCGCTGGGCTATCTGCCGCTGATGCTGACCCCCGGTGTGGCCGTGATGACCGTGCTCGCGGCCGTCGCCGGTGTGTTCCTCGCGCCGGCCATCGCGTGCGCCTTCATCGTGGTCGACCGGCACGCCCCGAGGGGCACGGTGACCGAGGCGTTCTCCTGGCTGGTGACCACGTTCGGTGTGGGCGCGGCGCTCGGTACGGCTGCCGCGGGCCCGGCCGTGGAACTCGGCGGGACCGTCGCGGGCTTCGCCGTGGCTGGCGCCGGGGGAGTGGCCGCCCTGCTGGTTCTGATGGCCACTCAGCAGGTCCTCGCAGCTCCCGGGCATCCCGCTGGTGAAAAGAACGCATCGGAAAATGATCGAAACGGTGCCGTCGAACCCGGTTTCAGAGCAGGGCATCAGGCGTAATGTTCAGTCATGGACCGCCGCATTTTCGGGCTGGAGAACGAGTACGGCGTCACGTGCACGTTCAGGGGACAGCGCCGACTGTCTCCTGACGAAGTGGCGCGCTACCTCTTCCGCCGTGTTGTGTCATGGGGCCGCAGCAGCAACGTCTTCCTGCGGAACGGCGCCCGCCTGTACCTCGACGTGGGATCGCATCCGGAATACGCAACTCCCGAATGCGACAACGTGACCGAACTGGTCACCCACGACAAGGCCGGCGAGCGCATCCTCGAAGGCCTGCTCGTCGACGCCGAACGCCGCCTGCACGAGGAGGGAATCGCGGGCGACGTCTATCTCTTCAAGAACAACACCGACTCGGCGGGAAACTCCTACGGCTGCCACGAGAACTACCTGGTCGCCCGGCACGGAGAGTTCTCCCGGCTCGCGGACATCCTCATCCCCTTCCTGGTCACCCGGCAGCTGCTGTGCGGCGCGGGCAAGGTACTGCAGACCCCCCGGGGCGCGGTCTACTGCGTCAGCCAGCGCGCCGAGCACATCTGGGAAGGGGTCAGCTCGGCCACCACCCGCTCCCGGCCGATCATCAACACCAGGGACGAGCCGCACGCGGACGCCGAGCGCTACCGCCGGCTGCACGTGATCGTCGGCGACTCCAACATGTCCGAGACCACCATGCTGCTCAAGGTCGGCGCCACCGACCTGGTGCTGCGCATGATCGAGGCGGGCACGGTGATGCGCGACCTGACCCTGGAGAACCCGATCCGGGCGATCCGCGAGGTCAGCCACGACATCACCGGGCAGCGCAAGGTGCGCCTGGCCAGCGGCCGTGAGGCGTCCGCGCTCGAGGTCCAGCGGGAGTACTACGAGAAGGCCGTCGACTTCGTCGACCGCCGGGGCATCCGTACGGGGACGGTCGAGCAGGTCCTCGAACTGTGGGGCCGCACGCTCGACGCCATCGAGGCGGAGGATCTGGACCGGATCGGCACCGAGATCGACTGGGTGATGAAGTACAAGCTCATCGAGCGGTACCGGGCCAAGCACAACATGACCATGTCGCATCCGCGGGTCGCCCAGATAGACCTCGCGTACCACGACATCCACCGCCGTCGCGGGCTCTACTACCTGTTGGAGCGAAAGGGCCAAGCCGCCCGGATCTGCAACGACTTGAAGATCTTCGAGGGCAAGTCGGTACCACCGCAGACCACTCGGGCGCGGCTGCGCGGTGACTTCATCCGGCGGGCCCAGGAGCAGCGCCGGGACTTCACCGTCGACTGGGTGCACCTCAAGCTCAACGACCAGGCGCAGCGCACCGTGCTGTGCAAGGACCCCTTCCGGTCGGTCGACGACCGGGTGGAGAAGCTCATCGCCGGCATGTGACGGCGGCGGCACCAGGGGGCGCGAGGCGCCGTACGTTTCACGTACGGCGCCTCGCGCACGTCGTAGAGTGGCGCGCACGCCACACGCAAGATCTACCCCCCAACCAGATAGAGGCTTTCCGTGCGCCGTCGCTCCCTCCTCCTCGCCCTGCCCGCCGGGCTGCTCACGCTCGCGGGCTGCGGCGACGACAAGTCCGACAAGGCCAAGACCGAATCCAGCCCCTCGCCCTCGGCGCCTCCCACGGGGAAGATCGTCGACGGTCCGCTGCCCGCCGTCACGGCCGGTACGAAGTTCGGTGAGAAGCCGACCATCGCGAAGGGGCCCGGAAAGCCGTCCACGGACCTCGCGGTCAAGACGCTGATCGAGGGCAGCGGCGCCACGGTCGCCAAGGGCGACAAGCTGCAGTTCAACTATCTCGGTCAGATCTGGGACACCGCGAAGGTCTTCGACAACTCCTACGACCGCGGGAAGGTGGCCCTGTACCCCATCGGTGTCGGCCAGCTCATCCCCGGCTGGGACCAGGCGCTGGTGGGCAAGAAGGTCGGCAGCCGGGTGGAGCTCGCCGTTCCGCCGGCGCTCGGGTACGGCAGCCAGGGCAACCCGCAGGGCGGGATCAAGGGCACCGACACGCTCGTCTTCGTGGTCGACGTCGTGGGCACCTTCAACGGCAAGAGCTCGGCCGACGGCAAGGAGGTCGCGCAGGACAACATCGACCTGCCCAAGGTCGGCACCAACAAGGACGGCCTGGCCCCCTCGATCGAGGTCCCGAAGAAGGCCGCGCCCAAGAAGCTCGTCTCCAGCTATGTCCTGGAGGGCGACGGCGCCGTGGTCAAGCCCACCGACACGCTGCTGCTGCAGTACAAGGGCGTCCTGTGGGACGGCGGCAAGGAGTTCGACTCGACGTACAAGCGCGGTGAGCTCGCCGAGTTCCCGCTCCAGCAGCTGATCAAGGGCTGGCAGCAGGGCCTGGCGGGCAAGAAGGTCGGCAGCCGCGTGATGCTCGTGGTGCCGCCGGAGCTGGGTTACGGCGACAAGGAGTCGCAGGGTATTCCGGCCAACTCCACGCTGGTCTTCTCGCTCGACATCCTGGCTGTTCTGTAAGACTGTCCGGGTTGCCCGTACGTAAGTGAACAAGGAGCAATTTCCGTGAGCATCGACAAGCCCGAGATCGACTTCCCGGGCGGAGAGCCGCCGGCCGACCTGGAGATCAAGGACATCTGGGAGGGTGACGGTCCGGAGGCCAAGGCCGGCGACACCGTCTCCGTCCACTACGTGGGTGTGGCCTTCTCCACCGGCGAGGAGTTCGACGCCAGCTGGAACCGCGGCACCCCGCTGAAGTTCCAGCTCGGTGTCGGCCAGGTCATCCCGGGCTGGGACCAGGGCGTCCAGGGCATGAAGGTCGGCGGCCGCCGCCAGCTGATCATCCCCGCCCACCTCGCGTACGGAGACCGTGGCGCGGGCGGCAAGATCGCGCCGGGCGAGACCCTGATCTTCGTCTGCGACCTGGTCGGCGTCTGATCCGCGTGCAGTAGCTGTCGCGCAGTAGCTGTGCGGTAGCCGAGCAGCAGCCGTGCCGTGGTACGGCGAGGCCCGTGCCCGGGGAAGCCCCCGGGCACGGGCCTCGGCTTTTGCCGCGACACCCCGGAGCGGTACGGTCAACAGGCGGACGAGGTACGAACAGAAGAGGTGTAGGGCGTCGATGGCCATTGCCAAGGCCGAGCGGCTGATGAACCTGGCGCTGTGCCTGCTCGGGACCCGGCGCCCGCTCAGCAAGCGCGAGTTGCGGGGGTCCATCGAGGCCTACCTGGAGGCCGGTTCCGACGACTCGTTCAACCGGATGTTCGAGCGGGACAAGGACGATCTCCGCGAACTCGGCCTGATCATCGAGACGGTGGAGAACCTCGACGGCGAGATCGGGTACCTGGCGCGCCGTGACAGCAACCGGCTGCCGCCGGTTGCCCTGGACGCCGAGGAGGCCGCGGCCCTCGGCCTCGCCGCCAAGGTGTGGCAGCAGGCCAGGCTGGCCGGCGCGGCCAGTGGCGCGCTGCAGAAGCTGCGCGCGGCCGGGATGCCGGAGGCCGCAGACCCCTACGAAGGGCAGCACAGCGCCATCGAGCCGCGGATTCCCGTCCACGAGTCCGCCTTCGAGCCGCTGATGCTGGCCTGCCGCGACCGCCGGCCGGTGGTCTTCGACTACCGCAAGGCCAACGCCGTTCGCCCGGAGTCACGGCACGTCGAGCCGTGGACACTGGAGTGCTGGCGCGGGCACTGGTACCTGGCCGGCTGGGACCGGGACCGGGGTGCCGAGCGGGTGTTCCGGCTCTCCCGGATCAGCGGCCGGGTCCGCTCCCGGGCCGGGGCGTTCACCGCGCCGGTGCCGGACGTGTCGACCGTACGCGAGACCGTCGAGAGCTGGGCGGGCGAGACCGCCACCCGCACCGCCGTCATCCGGCTGCGCTCGGGCGCCGGCTACCCGCTGCGCGCGCGGGCCACCGGCACCCGGGAACTCGGCGACGGGTGGGACGAGTTGGAGATTCCGTACGGCCACGGGCTGGACGCCTGGCTCGTGGAGTTCGGGCCGGACGTGGTCGTACTGGAGCCCGCGGATCTGCGGGCCGATGTCGTGGACCGGCTGCGCGCCGTGGCCAAGGGCTGAGGGGAGCGGGACAGACATGGCTGCGAACGCGATCGACCAGACCCGCCGGATGCTCTCCCTGGTGACGTACCTGCGCGAGCGCCCCGGCGCGCGCGTCGGCGACGTCGCCCGCGCCTTCGGTATCACCGAGGACGAGCTGATCTCCGACCTCGATGTGCTGCCGATGTGCGGGACGAGCTTCCGCGGCGGCGACCTCCTCGACATCGACACCGACGGCGAGCGCATCTGGTGGCACAACCCCGACGATGTCGCCGAGCCGCTGCGCCTCGCCGCCGACGAGGCCACGGCTCTGCTGGTGGCCGCCCGCGCGGTGGCCACCCTCCCCGGGCTGCGGGCGAGCGACCGCGACGCGCTGCTGCGCGCCACCGCAAAGCTGGAGGCCGCGGCGGGCGAGGTGGCGGGTGCCAGCTCCCGGCTCTCGGTGACCTTCGAGTCCGAGGGCGGGGTCTTCGCCGAGGTGGACCGGGCGATCTCCGAGCGGCGCCGGCTGTGGCTGCGCTACTACTCGCCCGCCCGGGACGAGCTGACCGAGCGCGAGGTCGACCCCATCCGGCTGTTCGCGGTCGGCCACACGTACATGGAGGCCTGGTGCCGGCTCTCCGAGGCGCGGCGCACCTTCCGGCTGGACCGGGTGGCGGAGATCCGGCTGCTGGACGAGCGCTCCGAGCCGCCGGCCATCGAGCCGCGCGACCTCTCGGAAGGCCTGGTGCAGCCCGCGGCGGAGGATCCCGAGGTCGTCGTCGAGGTGGGGCCGGGGGGCCGCTGGGTCGCCGAGTACTACCCGCACGACAGTGCCGGGGAACTGCCTGACGGGGGCCTGCGGATCGCGCTGCGCACCCCCGATCCGGCGTCGCTGCGGCGGCTGGCGCTGCGGCTCGGCCGGGACGGCCGGATCGTGTCCCCGCCGGATCTGGCGGCCAGCGCACAGCAGGCGGCGCGCGAGGCGCTCGCGGCGTACGACGGTCAGGAGTGAAGGGATGCGCGCATGATGTCTGGAATCCCGGGATTGTCCGCCCAGGTGGGTCCGGTTCTCTTCAAGGCCGCCTGCCCGGACTGCCGCGCGCGCTTCGAACTCTCCGCGGGGGCGATCAGGCTGGCCATCGGCGCCAGCCGCCGTACCACGTTCTACTCCTTCACCTGCCCCGAGTGCGGATCGGCGGTGCGCAAGCCGGCCGGCGAGCGGATCATCGAGCTGCTGACGGGTGGCGGCGTGCGGACGCTGCGCCTCCACTCCACCGTCTGACACCGCACCGGACGACCGTCTAGGCTCTGCGCATGCTCTGGCCGATGCTCGCAATCGCTCTCGGATTCCTCGGAATCGCCGTCCTCGGCACCCTGGCCGTCAGGGTCTTCATCGAGGTGCGGCGGCTCGGCCGGCAGGTCTCCGAGACGGCGGGGAAGATCAACCGCGCGGCGGAGGACCTGGAACGGGCGGCACACGACATGGCGCGCACCGGCGAAGCATTGCGGTAGCCGACGGGGTCTCCTGTGTCGGGGCGCCGGGCGGTAGGCTGAAGATCGCGGCCCTGCAAGCGAGGCGCAGGCCGTAAACGGGAATACACGCGGGGGTTGCCCCCTGTTTGTGCCCGCGGGTTACGATCGCTGCCAGCGCGACGGTAGGACACCTGTCCACCGACACGACAGCCCACCAGCCGCCCTCGGTGAGAAGGTACAGCTTATGTTCGGAAGGCTCGGCGCTCCCGAGATCATTCTTATCCTGGTCGTCATCATCCTGCTGTTCGGCGCGAAGAAGCTTCCGGACATGGCTCGTTCGCTGGGCAAGTCCGCGCGCATCCTCAAGAGCGAGGCCAAGGCGATGAAGTCCGAGGGCGGCCAGCAGCCGGCTCCCGCCGACCCGCCTGCCCCCGGCGCCTCCCAGGACCAGGCAGTGCCGCGCACGATCCAGGCCGCTCCCGGCGATGTGACCAGCTCGCGTCCGGTCACCGAGCCGACCGACTCGACCAAGCGCTGACACCTGGGCCGACGCAGGCGCCGAGACCGGTGACGGCCTGCCTGCCGCACGAGATGAGGACGTGGGTTGCTGAAGTCTGCCCGCAAGCAGGAGAAGGATCCCGAGGGGCGGATGCCGCTCGCGGAGCATCTGCGTGAGCTGCGCAACCGGCTCAGCAAGGGTCTGCTGGCCATTGTCGTCGTCACGGTCGTGGCCGCCTTCTTCTACAACGACATCATCAACGTCTTCACCAAGCCGGTCCTGGACTCGGTGGGCTGTCCCTCCTCGTTCGCGGAGCTCGCCAAGCAGCCGGAGGGCACCAGCTGCGCGCAGATCACCATCAACGGTCTGCTCACCCCCTTCACCCTGGCGCTGAAGGTCTCACTCATGGCGGGTGTCGTCCTCGCCTCGCCGATCTGGCTCTACCAGCTGTGGGCCTTCCTCGCCCCCGGCCTGCACAGCAGCGAGAAGAAGTACGCGCTGGCCTTCGTGGCCGCGGGTTTCCCCCTCTTCCTCCTCGGCGGTTACTTCGCGTACGCGGTGCTTCCGACCACCGCGAAGGTCCTGATCGAGTTCACGCCCTTCGGCGTCGACAACCTCCTGCCGCTCGACGACCTGCTCGACCTCGTCACGCGCATGGTCGTCGTCTTCGGTCTCTCCTTCGAGATGCCCCTGCTCCTGGTGCTGCTCAACTTCGGCGGCGTGATCACCGGCAAGCGGATGCTCGGCTGGTGGCGCGCCATGATCATGGGCATCACCCTCTTCGCGGCGCTCGCCACGCCCAGCACCGACCCGCTGACCATGCTCGCCCTGGCCGTGCCGATCTGGGTGCTCTACTTCGCCGCCACGGGCATCTCGCTGATCAACGACCGGCGCCGGGCCCGCCGCGAGGCCGCCGGCCCCGCCGACGACGAGGCCTCCGCGATCGACCTCACGCCCGAGGCGATCGGCGCGATCGAGCCCGTGGCCGCCACCGGAGCGATCGAGCCGGTCGCCGCCACCCCGGCTCTGCCGGAGCAGGCCGACGTCGCCCGCGCGCAGCGGCTGAACGGTTACGACGACGTCACCTGACCTTGTAGGGTCCGCCGGGTGACCAGCGAGATCACCCTGTTCGTCAATCCCACCGCGGGACGCGGCCGGGGCGCGCACGCCGCGCAGCCGGCCGCTCGTGCGCTGCGGGACGCCGGATTCTCCGTACGTACCCTCGTCGGCACCGACGCCGCCGACGCCCTGGACCGGGCGCGCGGCGCGGTCGACGGCGGAACCGGGGCCCTGATAGCCGTCGGCGGCGACGGGATGGTCTCCCTCGCCCTGCAGGCCGTCGCCGGCACCCGGACCCCGCTCGGCGTGATCGCCGTCGGCACCGGGAACGACTTCGCGCGGGCGCTCGGCCTGCCCGTACGGGATCCCGCCGCCGCCGGGCGGGCGGCCGCCGAGGCCCTCAAGGGCGATGCCATCCGGGACATGGACCTGGGGCGTATCGCGGAGCGCTGGTTCGGCACCGTACTGGCCTCCGGATTCGACTCGCGGGTCAACGACCGGGGAAACCGGATGCGGTGGCCGGCCGGAAGGTTCAAGTACGACCTGGCGATGCTCGCCGAACTGGCCGCGTTCCGGCCGGTTCCCTACCGGATCAGGCTGGACGACGGGCCCGCCCGGGAGGTCGAGGCGACCCTGATCGCGGTGGGCAACGGACCGTCGTACGGCGGCGGAATGCGGATCTGCGCCGATGCCCGGACCGACGACGGCCTCTTCGACGTCACCGTGGTCGGAGACTGCACCCGCAGGACACTGCTCAGGGTCTTCCCGCAGGTCTACCGGGGCACCCACCTCAGCCACCCGAAGGTCACCGTCCACCGGGTCTCGCGGATCACGCTGGAGGCCGCCGGGGTCACCGGCTACGCGGACGGCGAACCGCTCGGGCCGCTTCCGCTCACGGCCGTGTGCGTGCCGGGCGCGGTCCGGGTCCTCGCCCCGGCCGGGTAACCGGCCGGATCCGCGACCGGATCACAGGTCCGCTCCCCGGTCATATAAAGATCGCGCCTGCTGTCAGAGGGGGCGGGTAGGCTCATGAACAAGATGACCGAGGACCTCTCACCTGCCGAGCGCTACGCCGCCGCCCGGATCCGCGCCGCCGAGGAGGCCACTGCCCTGGCCCCCTTCCGCGAGCTGTACGCATTCGATCTCGACCCGTTCCAGATCGAGGCCTGCCGGGCGCTGGAGGCGGGCAAGGGCGTGCTCGTCGCCGCCCCGACCGGCTCGGGCAAGACCATCGTCGGCGAGTTCGCCGTCCACCTCGCCCTGGCCCAGGGCCGCAAGTGCTTCTACACCACGCCCATCAAGGCCCTGTCCAACCAGAAGTACACCGATCTCGTCAGGCGCTACGGCGCGGAGAAGGTCGGCCTGCTCACCGGCGACAACAGCGTCAACTCCGAGGCGCCGGTGGTCGTGATGACCACCGAGGTGCTCCGCAACATGCTGTACGCGGGCTCCCAGTCGCTGCTCGGCCTCGGATACGTCGTGATGGACGAGGTCCATTACCTGTCCGACCGCTTCCGCGGGGCGGTGTGGGAAGAGGTGATCATCCACCTTCCCGAATCGGTGACGCTGGTGTCGCTGTCCGCGACCGTGTCCAACGCCGAGGAGTTCGGTGACTGGCTCGACACCGTGCGGGGCGACACCGAGGTGATCGTCTCCGAGGACCGGCCCGTTCCGCTCTGGCAGCACGTGCTGGCGGGCCGCCGGATGTACGACCTCTTCGAGGAGGAGACCGACCACGGCGGCCGCGGTGTCGCGCGCCGCGAGGTCAACCCCGACCTCGTCCGCATGGCCCGGATGGAGAACCAGCGGACGTACAACCCGCGCGACCGGCGCCGCGGCAAGATGGTGCGCGAGGCGGACCGGGAGCGCGAGCGCAGACAGCGCGGCCGCATCTGGACCCCGGGCCGGCCCGAGGTCATCGAGCGGCTGGACGCGGCGGACCTGCTGCCCGCGATCACCTTCATCTTCAGCCGGGCCGGCTGCGAGGCCGCGGTACAGCAGTGCCTGTACGCCGGACTCCGGCTCAACGACGACGAGCGGCGCCGGCGGGTGCGCGAGATCGTCGAGGAGCGGACGGCCTCCATCCCCGGTGAGGACCTGAACGTCCTGGGGTACTACGAGTGGCTGGAAGGGCTGGAGCGGGGCATCGCCGCGCACCACGCCGGCATGCTGCCGACGTTCAAGGAGGTCGTCGAGGAGCTGTTCGTCCGCGGCCTGGTCAAGGCCGTCTTCGCGACCGAGACCCTCGCCCTCGGCATCAACATGCCCGCGCGGTCCGTGGTGCTGGAGAAGCTGGTCAAGTGGAACGGCGAGCAGCACGCCGACATCACCCCCGGCGAGTACACCCAGCTCACCGGACGGGCCGGCCGGCGCGGCATCGACATCGAGGGCCACGCGGTGGTGCTCTGGCAGCGCGGCATGGACCCGGGCGCGCTCGCCGGCCTCGCCGGCACGCGTACGTATCCGCTGCGGTCCAGCTTCAAGCCGTCGTACAACATGGCCGTGAACCTGGTGCAGCAGTTCGGCCGGCACCGCTCGCGCGAGCTGCTGGAGACGTCGTTCGCGCAGTTCCAGGCCGACAAGTCGGTCGTCGGGATCTCCCGCCAGGTCCAGCGGAACGAAGAGGGCCTCGAGGGCTACCGCGAGGGCATGACCTGCCACTTGGGGAACTTCGAGGAGTACGCGCGGCTGCGCCGCGAGCTGAAGGACCGCGAGACCGAACTGGCCAAGCAGGGCGTGGCGCAGCGGCGGGCCGCCGCCGCCACGTCCCTGGAGAGGCTCAAGCCCGGTGACGTGATCCATGTGCCGGCCGGCAAGTTCGCCGGGCTGGCGCTGGTGCTGGATCCGGGGCTGGCTGCCGGGCGCACGGACGGCCACCGTGGCTTCGAACACTACGACGGGCCACGCCCGTTGGTGCTCACCGCCGAGCGGCAGGTCAAGCGGCTCGCGTCGATGGACTTCCCGGTGCCCGTGGAGCCGCTGGAGCGGATGCGGATTCCCAAGTCCTTCAACGCGCGCAGCCCGCAGTCCCGCCGTGACCTGGCCTCGGCGCTGCGGAGCAAGGCCGGCCACATCGAGCCGGAGCGGCACCGCAAGCAGCGCGCGGCCGCCGCGGACGACCGTCAGATCGCCCGGCTGCGTACGGAGATCCGCGCGCACCCGTGCCACGGGTGCGACGAGCGCGAGGACCACGCCCGCTGGGCCGAGCGGTACCACCGGCTGGAGCGCGACACCAAGCAGCTGGAGCGCCGGATCGAGGGCCGGACCAACACCATCGCCCGGACCTTCGACCGGATCCACGCGCTGCTGACCGAACTGGACTACCTCCGGGGCGACGAGGTCACCGAGCACGGCAAGCGGCTGGCCCGGCTGTACGGCGAACTGGACCTGCTGGCCAGTGAATGCCTGCGGGCGGGGGTCTGGGAGGGCCTGAACCCGGCCGAACTGGCCGCCTGCGTCTCGGCGTTGGTCTACGAGGCGCGGCAGTCCGACGACGCGGTCGTGCCCAAGACGCCGGCCGGGAAGGCGCAGGTGGCACTCGGCGAGATGGTCCGCATCTGGGGCCGTCTCGACGCGCTGGAGGAGGACCACCGGATCAACCAGGCGGAGGGCGTCGGCCAGCGCGAGCCGGACCTCGGCTTCGCGTGGGCGGCGTACCAGTGGGCCTCCGACAAGGGCCTCGACGAGGTGCTGCGCGAGGCGGAGATGCCGGCCGGCGACTTCGTGCGCTGGTGCAAGCAGGTCATCGACGTACTGGGCCAGATCGCGGCGGCGGCTCCCGGCTCCGGCGACGGCAGCACGGTCGCGAGGAACGCCCGCCGGGCGGTGGACGCGCTGCTGCGCGGCGTGGTGGCGTACAGCTCGGTCGGCTGACCGCGGGCCGCGGCGGGGGACGGCGGGCCGCGGCGGGGGGACGGTCAGTGGCCGGCTGACCATTCCTTGTACGCGGTCCATGCCCGCAGGGTCCGGCCGCTCTCGAAGCGGTGCGCGCGGCCGGTGACCGGGTCGGTGAACTCCAGCACGCGGGAGAGCAGTTGCAGCGGACGGCGGAAGTCGTCCGGGGCGGGGTCGGTGACCACCGGGTAGACCGGGTCGCCGAGGAGCGGAATGCCGAGCGCGTTCATGTGCACCCGCAGCTGGTGCGTACGGCCGGTGGCGGGCGTGAGCCGGTACCGGGCCAGGCCGCCGCGCTGCTCGACCTGCTCGATCCGGCTCTCGCTGTTCGGCTCGCCGGGGATCTCGCGTGCGGCGATGACCCCGCGCACCTTCTCGATCCGGCTGCGCACCGTCCGGGGGAGGGAGAGCCGCGGATCGCAGGGCGCGACCGCCTCGTACTCCTTGCGCACCCGCCGGTGCTGGAAGAGATTCTGGTACGCGCCACGGTCCTGCGGCCGCACGGTGAACATCACCAGCCCGGCGGTGAGCCGGTCCAGCCGGTGCGCGGGGCTGAGCGCGGGCAGCGCCAGATCGCGGCGCAGCCGCACCAGGGCGGTCTCGGCCACGTGACTGCCCCGCGGGGTGGTGGCCAGGAAGTGCGGCTTGTCGGCGACGACCAGGTGCTCGTCGCGGTACACGACGTCGATGCCGAACGGCACCGGGACCTCGTCGGGGAGGTCGCGGTGGAACCACACATAGGTCCCGGGTGCGTAGGGGGCCCCGGGCGAGAGGGGCCCGTCGACCCCGAGGACGGCGCCCTCGCGCAGCATGGCGTCGATCACCGCGGCCCCCTTCGGAAGCCGCTCGACCAGATGGTCGCGCACGGTCGCCCACGGCCCGGCGGGCGGAAGCCTCAACCGGACCGGATCGATTCCGTCCCGCTGGGGAAGGGGCGGCGGGGGCACCTGCGGTCTGCGTCTCATCACCGCCCAGCCTAAGAGGTCAACGGCGGCGCCTGGATCGCGCGGCGGGCAGGCGGCCGTGAGAGGGCGGCCCCGGCTGCCCCGGGCTATAGGCCGGGGCGGCGAGGCACCGGTCCCCGAGAGCACCCGGGCAGGCGGGGGCCGCCCCGGCGGCCGGGGGACCGCGATCAGCACGTCGCAGCGCCCGAAGAAGCCGTCCGTCTGCCCAGCCGCGGGAGGCGGAACCGGCTCATTCGTGGCGGCTGTCGCCCCGGCCGGTGACGAGGACCCGTCCTGGTACCGCCCGGTCCTCGGTCACGTCTGCCATTCGGCGCCCGGAGGCCGGCGGATTGGTCGTTCACCCGCAGGAATGAGAAGTCGTACCGGCTGAAGAATGATCGTCCCGCCGACCAATCCACGCCCGGCCCGGCCCCGAATAGTCCAGCGAGGGGCTGAGCCCGGAGCGGACCGGAGGGAGCGGTATGAGTGGGGAACGCCGGCGGACAGCGGTGGTGGGCGGCGGAGTCGCCGGACTGACGGCCGCCTACGTACTGCAGCGCGCGCACGACGTGTCGCTCTACGAGGCGGACGACCGCCTCGGCGGCCACGCGCACACGCACGACGTGCCCTCCTCGGACGGACGCGTGCACCGCGTCGACTCCGGGTTCATCGTCCACAACGCGCGCACCTACCCGAACCTGCTCCGCCTCTTCGACGAACTCGGCGTGGCCACCCAGGAGTCGGAGATGAGCATGTCCGTGCGCTGCGAGGGCTGCGGACTCGAGTACGCGGGCGCCCGCGGGCCGGCCGGTCTGCTGGCCCGGCCCCGCTACGCCTTCCGTGCCGGCTATCTGCGGATGCTGACCGAGGTCCCGGCCTTCCACCGGGCGGCCCGCCGGCTGCTGGCCCGCGACGGCGACGAGACGCTCACGCTGGGCGAGTTCCTGGTCCGGGGGCGCTACTCCCGGTACTTCGTCGCGCACTTCATGACCCCGGTCGTCTCCGCCGTCTGGTCGTGCGACGGGGCGACCGCGATGCGCTATCCCGCCCAGCACCTGTTCCGGTTCCTGGAGCACCACGGGATGCTCTCCATCGGCGGCTCACCGGTCTGGCGCACGGTCACCGGCGGCTCCCGCTCGTACGTCGAGCGGATCGGCAAGCAGCTCACCGCCGTGCACACTGCCACCCCCGTGCGGTCCGTCCGCCGCCTCGCCGACGGTGCCGAGATCACCGCCGAGGACGGCACCAGCAGGCAGTACGACTCGGTGGTCCTCGCCGTCCACCCGGACCAGGCACTGCGGCTGCTGGCCGACCCGACGGAGGCGGAGCGCCGGGCGCTCGGCGCGTTCACGTACTCCCGCAACCCCACGCTGCTGCACACGGACACGCGCGTGCTGCCGCGCAGCCCGGGCGCCCGCGCCTCCTGGAACTACCTGATGCCGACCTGCCGGGCCACGGCGGACGGGGTGCGGGTCAGCTACGACATGAACCGGCTGCAGCGGCTCGACGCCCCGGAGGCGTACGTCGTGACGCTGAACGGCGCCGACCTGGTCGACCCGGACCGGGTGATTGCCCGCATGGTGTACGAACACCCCGTCTTCACCCCGGAGTCCGTGGCCGCGCAGCGTGACCTGCCAGCCCTGAGCGGCCCGGTCACGGCGTTCGCCGGGGCCTATCACGGCTGGGGTTTCCACGAGGACGGCTGCCGTTCGGGGGTCGAGGCTGCCGCTGCCCTGGGGGTGGCGTGGTGACCGGGACACCGGCGGCACCGGCGCTCTACACGTGCACGGTGGGCCACACCCGGACCGCCCCGGTGCGGCACGCCTTCCGGCACCGTACGTACCTGTGGCTGATCGACCCCGACCGGCCGCCGCAACTGCCCCGCCCGCTGCGGCTGTTGGCCCGCTTCGATGCCCGCGACCACTTCGGCGGAACGGAACCGACCATCCGGGCCGGGCTGGAGAAGTTCCTCGCGGGCCACGGCCTGGACCTGACCGGTGGTTCGGTACGGATGCTGGCCCACGCCCGGGTACTCGGCCATGTCTTCAACCCGCTCAGCCTGTTCTGGTGCCACGGCCGCGACGGGTCGCCGCTGTGCGTCGTCGCCGAGGTGCACAACACCTACGGCGAGCGGCACTGCTATCTGCTGCGGCCCGACGAGAACCACCGGGCCTCGGTGGACAAGGAGTTCTACGTCTCGCCGTTCTTCCCGGTCGACGGCGGCTACCGGATGCGGCTGCCCGAACCGGACGAGCGCCTGGACCTGACCGTCCAGCTGGAACGGGCCGGTGCCCGCCCCTTCACCGCGACCGTACGCGGCGAACGGCGCCCGGCGGGCCCCCTCGCCCTGCTGCGCGCCGCCGTACGCCATCCGCTGTCCACCGCGGCCGTCTCCGCGGGCATCCGCCTCCACGGCATCCGGCTCTACCTGCGCAGGCTGCCCGTACAACCCCGTCCCCGTCACCGGCCCCAGGAGGGCATGAAGTGAGCGTGTCTGTCAGTCCCGAAACCCGTGTGTCCCGCCGCCGCCCCGCGGCGCGGGCTGCCGCCACCGCCGTCGATCCGGGGCGCTGGCCCGACGTCGCTTCCCTGCCCCGGAGCTCGCGGACCAGAACCGCGGTCGCCGAGCTGATCGTCCGGCGCGCGCTGGGCGGACTCCCGCTGCGGGTCCGCCTCGGGGGCGGCGAGACGCTGGGTCAGGGCGGCCCCCTGATGGAGGTGCACGACCCGCACGCGTTCTTCCGCCGGATCGGCGCCGGCGGCCTGATCGGCTTCGGCGAGTCCTACATGGCCGGTGAATGGGAAACCCGGGACCCCGTCGGTGTGCTGACCGCACTTGCCGGCAACGCCGCCACGCTCGTCCCCGCCTCGCTGCAACGACTGCGCTCGGTGTGGGAGCTGAAGAAACCGTCCGCGCAGCGCAACACCCCCGAGGGTGCGCGGGACAACATCAGCCACCACTACGACCTCTCGAACGACCTCTTCTCGCTCTTCCTCGACGAGACGCTGTCGTACTCCTCGGCCCTCTTCCGCGGCTTTCCCGCCGACCAGTCGCTGCTGGCCGCCGCCCAGCACCGCAAGATCGACCGTCTGCTCGACCTCGCGCAGGTCGGCCCCGGCACCCAGCTGCTCGAAATCGGCACCGGCTGGGGCGAGCTGGCCATCCGCGCGGCCCGGCGCGGGGCCCGCGTCCTGACCGTCACGCTCTCCCGGGAACAGCAGGCGCTTGCGCAGGAACGCATCCGCGCCGAGGGCTTCGAGGACCGGGTGACCGTGCTGCTGCGCGACTACCGGCGGGTGCTCGGCCAGTACGACGCCATCGTCAGCGTCGAGATGATCGAAGCCGTGGGCGAGGAGTTCTGGCCGGACTACTTCATCACCCTGGACCGGCTGCTCGCCCCCGGCGGCCGGATCGCCCTCCAGGCGATCACCATGCCGCACGACCGGCTGCTCGCCTCCCGCACCACGTACACCTGGATCCACAAGTACATCTTCCCCGGCGGGATGCTGCCGTCCGTCGAGGCGATCGAGCAGGTCACCGCCGCCCGCACCGGGCTGCGGGTGGCCCGGCGGGACGCCTTCGGGGCGCACTACGCCGAGACGCTGCGGCTGTGGCGTGAACGCTTCACCGAACGGGCCGCCGAGGTCGAGGCGCTCGGCTTCGACGAGACCTTCCGCCGTATGTGGACCTTCTATCTCGCCTACTCCGAGGCCGGCTTCCGCTCCGGCTACCTCGACGTCCAGCAGCTGCTGCTGGCGAAGGAGGGCACCCCGTGCTGAGCCCCACCCCGAGCCACCAGGGTGTGGCCCAGCAGCTCGCCCCGCTGATCGAGCAGCTGCTCGGCGGCCGGCTGCCGCTGCGGCTGCGCGCCTGGGACGGCAGCACCGCCGGTCCCGCCCAGGACACCGGCGCCCCCGTCGTCGTACTGCGCTCGCGCCGTGCCCTGCGCAGGCTGCTGTGGCAGCCCGACGAACTCGGCCTGGCCCAGGCGTACATCACCGGTGAGCTGGACATCGAGGGCGATCTGGCCGAAGGGCTGCGCACGATCTGGAGCGCGGTGCGCTCGCGCGGCCTCGGGGCGCCCCGCCTCTCCCTCGGCGACCGGAGCCGGGCGGCCGGCGTCGCGCTGCGCCTGGGCGTGGCCGGCCCGCGCCCGCCGGCGCCCTCCTCCCAGGCCCGGCTGAACGGGGCCGTGCACAGCAAGGCCCGTGACCGCGCCGCGATCAGCCATCACTACGACCTCTCCAACGACTTCTATGCGCTGCTCCTCGACGAGACGATGGCGTACTCCTGCGGGTACTGGACCAGCGAGGACCCCGGTTACGGGCCCGCCGACGCCCAGCGCGACAAGCTCGAACTCATCTGCCGCAAGCTGCGGCTCCAGCCCGGCATGCGCCTGCTCGACGTCGGCTGCGGCTGGGGCTCGCTGACGCTGTACGCGGCGCAGGAGTACAAGACGCAGGTCACCGCGGTCACGCTGGCCCGCGAACAGGCCGAGTACGTACGGGCGCAGGTGCGCGAGCGCGACCTGGAGGGCCTCGTCGACGTACAGCACTGCGACTACCGCGACATCGAAGGCGGCTGGTACGAGGCGGTGTCGACCGTCGAGATGGGCGAACACGTCGGGGACGCCGAGTACCCGGCCTTCGCCGCCACGCTGCACCGGATGCTCAGGCCCCAGGGGCGGCTGCTGGTGCAGCAGATGTCCCGGGGGGCCGTCGCACCCGGCGGCGGCGCGTTCATCGAGTCGTACATCGCCCCCGACATGCATATGCGCCCGGTCGGCGCGACCGTTTCCCTGCTGGAGGACGCCGGGCTGGAAGTACGCGCCGTCGAGTCGCTGCGCGAGCACTACGCCCGTACCGTCGGCGCATGGCACGACACGCTGGAGAAGCGCTGGGACGAGTTCACCGCGCTCGTCGGTGAGGAGACCGCCCGGGTGTGGCGGCTGTATCTGGTGGGCGGCCGGCTGGCCTTCGAGGAGCGGCGGATGGGCGTCGACCAGATTCTCGCCGTCCGTCCGACGGCGAACGGGGACAGCGGGATGACCGACACCCCGGGGGCCTGGTACGAGGGAGGCGGCAGGCGGTGAACGGCTACCCCTGGGGGGCGTTCGGGCAGAGCCTCGGCGCCACCGCGGCGGCCGGGTTCGCCGTCATGCTCGTCACATTCGCGCTCGCCGTCGCCAAGCGGCTGCACCGGATCGTGGACGTGGCGTGGGGGATCGCCTTCACCGCCGTCGCCGTCGTCTCGTACGCCCTGTCGGCGGGGGAGGGGGACGACGGGCGGCGACTGCTGGTCACGCTGCTCACCGCCGTCTGGGGCCTGCGGCTGGCCGGGCACATCGCCGCGCGCGGCCGCGGACACGGCGAGGACCCGCGGTACGAGAAACTGCTCGCCAAGGCTCGCGGAAACCGCGAGCTGTACGCGCTGCGCATGGTCTATCTGTTGCAGGGCGCCCTGGTCTGGCTGGTGTCGCTGCCCGTCCAGGCCGCTCAGTTCATCCCGGGGCCGGTCTCCGTGATCGGCTGGGCGGGCGCCGCGCTGTGGGCCGTCGGCATGTTCTTCGAGGCCGTCGGGGACCGGCAGCTGCACCGCTTCAAGTCGGACCCGGCCAACAAGGGCCGGGTGATGGACCGCGGGTTGTGGAGCTGGACCCGGCACCCCAACTACTTCGGTGACTGCTGCGTCTGGTGGGGCCTGTTCCTGATCGCCTGCGACGACTGGACGGTGGCCGCGGCGACCGCCGTCGGTCCGCTGGTGATGACCGCGCTGCTCACCCGTGGCAGTGGCAAGGCCCTGCTGGAACGTCATATGGCCGGGCGCCCCGGCTACGCCGAGTACGCGGCCCGCACCAGTGGTTTCTTTCCCCGGCCGCCGAAGAAGCGCTGAGCGGTCGAGCGCACAAGGCCGACCCAACTGACCCGGCCGTCCGCCGAAGCGGACGGCCGGGTCAGTTGTCGGTCCGTCAGTGGTCCGTCCGAGGTCCGTCAGGCCGGGAAGGTGAGCAGCCCCAGCGGAGTGGACGTCGGCTGCGGGGAACCGCCGGCCGGTTCGACCGTGATGCCCATGCCCCCGGCGGAGCCGACCGGGCCGTCCATGAGCACCGCGCGGGAGTCGGCCGAGGACTCCAGGAGCCCGGCGGGCCGCATGGTGCCACCGTCGTCGAACCACAGCTGGTACACCTTGCCGCTGGGCGGCTGCGGCAGCCCGGACGCCAGGAAGACGGCCTTGTCCCGGCTGTGCGAGACGACCACCGTGCCGGTGGCCCCGTCCCCCAGCTTCCCCGCGGTCGTACGGGCGTCCGGCGCGGCGAGCACCGAAGCGAGCTCCGAGACCTGCTGCCGCGACTGGCGTGCCTGGTCCCGGGCTTCCTCTGCCTCCTGGTACTGCCATATGGCCATCCCCCCGAAGGCCGCGGCCGCCGCCACACAGGCCGCGAGCGCGAAGCGGGAGACCCTACGGCCCCGCCGCGCGCCGCCGTGCCGGCGGGCATGCTGCGCGACCCAGGGCGGATCCTGGCGCTCGGCCGAGATCCGCCGCATCACGTGGTCCTTGAGCGCGGGCGGCGGGGTCACGGTCATGGCCATCCCGAGCCGGCTCGCGGTGGCGGTCAGCTCCCGTACCTCCTGGGTGCAGGGCGGGCAGTCCTCGAGGTGACGCTGGAACTCCGCGCGCTCGTCGGGTGCCAGCGCGTGCAGCGCGTAGGCACCGGTCAGGGTGTGCAGATCGGCGGAGTTCATACGCTGACCCCCAGGCAGTCGCGCAGCCGGATCAGCCCGTCGCGCAGTCGAGTCTTGACGGTGCCCAGGGGCACGGAGAGCAGCTCGGCCACTTCCCGGTAGGCGAGCCCCCGGTAGTACGCGAGCGTCACCGACTGCCGCTGCAGCTCGGTGAGGGTCCGCAGACAGCGGCGCACCTGCTCGCGTTCGAGGCGGGCCTCCACCTGCTCGGTGACCTGGTCGAACGCGGGTGTCTGGTCCAGCAGGGCGGCCCGGTGTTCGCGGTCGCTCGACGCCTGTGCCGAACGCACCCGGTCCACGGCCCGCCGGTGGGCGAGGGTGAGCACCCAGGTCATGGCGCTGCCGCGGGCCGGCTGGTAGCGGGCGGCGCTGCGCCAGACCTCGATCAGGACCTCTTGGGTCACTTCCTCCGACTGGGCCGGGTCCCGCAGTACGGAACGGATCAGGCCCAGTACGGGCCCACACACCGCGTCGTAGACCCGGGCAAAGGCGTCCTGGTCGCCACGGGCGACCAGGACGAGCAGTTCCTGCAGATCGGGGCCCGCCGGGGCGGTTCTCCCGAGGTGCACGGGTTCGTTCACGCGGCTTTCCTCCACGATGCGGACAGGCAGGCCGCCAGGAGCGGGCCTCATCCGACATTCGTAGCAGGCGCCCCGGCGGATTGGTGCGGCGCGGCCCCTGTTGGGCGGATCACGTCAGGGAGGCCGGGGCCACGGCGCTGATCCGCCGGACAGGCCCTACGCCGCCGGCGTTTCCTGTTCCGCTTCCACCTGCTCGTTCCACTGGCGCTTGGCGGCCCGCCAGGCCTCGTCGGTCTGGCCCAGGCGCCAGTAGCCGGAGATCGACAGGCGCTCGCGCGGGACGGCCCGGTCCCGGCGCAGGTGGCGGCGGAGTTCCTTCACGAATCCGGCCTCGCCGTGGACGAAGGCGTGCACGTCGGCCGAGGGGAAGTCGAGCGCACGCACCGCGGCCACCAGGGCCTCGCCCACCGGCCGCTCCCCGCGGTGCAGCCAGGTGACCTCCACGCCGTCCGGCGAGACGGTCTTCTGCTCGTCCTCCGCGCCCGCGACCTCCACGAGCGCGTGCACCACGGCACCGGACGGCAGCCGCTCCAGCGACGCGGCGATCGCGGGCAGCGCGCTCTCGTCACCGACGAGCAGATGCCAGCCGGCGGCCGGGTCCGGCGCGTAGGCGCCGCCGGGCCCCAGGAAGCGCACCGGCTCGCCGGGCTGGACGCGGGCGGCCCAGGGGCCTGCCACCCCCTCGTCGCCGTGGACGACGAAGTCGACCGTCATCTCGAGGTGGGCCGGGTCCCATGCGCGCACGGTGTACGCGCGGGTGCGGGGCCAGTGCTCGCGCGGGAACTCGGCACGGATGCGCTCAAGGTCGAACGGCTCCGGGTAGCTGACGCCCTCGGCCGGGAACAGCAGCTTGACGTAGTGGTCGGTGAACTCGTCCGCGCCGAGACCGGCCAGTCCCGCACCGCCCAGGACCACCCGCACCATGTGCGGCGTCAGCCGCTCGGTGCGCACCACCTGCGCCTCGGTCACCTTCGGCTGCTTGCGGGCGGGTGCTTCTGCCACGGTGGGTCTCCCTGATGGTCTTCTTAGGCTTGCCTAAGTCGGCCTGCCCAAGTTAACACCTCAGGTGCCCAGGACGGCGAGCAGCCGCTGCAGCGCTCCACCGAGCCCCCACCGCGCCGCGAGCGCGTCGAGCGCCGCCGGGTCGCGTGGCCCGGCGGGAAGCGCCGGGTCGAAGTCCGGCAGCGGTACGTCCGTCGCGACCCGGACGACCTTAGGCGCGACGGCGATATACGGCCGCGACTCGTCCAGCCGCTTGCGCTGCGAGGGGGTCAGCTTCGACCGGGGGTCGTCGACCGCGGCCATGATCCCGGCCAGGTCGCCGTACGCGTCGATCAGCTTCGCAGCGGTCTTCTCGCCGATGCCGGGCACGCCGGGCAGCCCGTCGCTCGGGTCGCCGCGCAGCAGCGCCAGATCGACGTACCCCGGTCCGTCCACGCCGTACTTCTCGCGCAGTACCGCCTCGTCGGTGACCGCGAGCGTGCCGACGCCCTTCAGCGGGTAGAGCACCCGCGCCTGCCGGGCGTCACTCACCAGCTGGTACAGGTCCCGGTCACCCGTGACGATGTCCACCGGGCCCTTGGCGTGGGTCGCGAGCGTGCCGATCACGTCGTCCGCCTCGTACCCCGCGACGCCGACCCGGGCGATGCCGACCGCGTCCAGGACCGCCTCGATGATCGGGACCTGCGGGGCGAGCGTGTCGGGGATCTCCTCCTCGTCCGGGCCCACCTCCGCCTCCACGGCGACCCGGTGCGCCTTGTACGACGGAATCAGCTCCACCCGCCACTGCGGCCGCCAGTCGGCGTCCATGCAGGCCACCAGCTCGTCCGGGCGGTGGTCCTGGACGAGCCGGCCGATGAAGTCGAGCAGGCCGCGGACGGCGTTCACCGGCGTGCCGTCCGGGGCCCGGACGGAGTCCGGGACGCCGAAGTAGGCCCGGAAGTAGAGGGAAGCGGTGTCGAGGAGCATCAGGCGTCGCGTCACATCCCCGATGATGCCGCACCCCACTGACAGCGGTCGCGCGTGAGGTGGATCACCTATGCGTTTGCACCTGCCAAGCATGGGCAGGCGCGGGCCCGGAGCGGAACCGGTAACAGATTCAACCAGTTGTCCGGCACGCGGGCCGAATCCGCGCCGCTCCACGACCTGCCGACGGGGGAGGCAGGTCGTTTTTCCGTTCAACGCGTGAGGTGTATGTGTCCAGGCTGCAGGCCGACCACCTGTACAAGGTGTTCGGCAGACGACCCGACGAGGCGGTGCGCAGGCTCGAAGCCGGCGCCGGCCGCGACGAGCTGCGCGGCGAAGGAACGACAGCCGCGGTGATCGACGCGTCCTTCAGCGTCGAACCGGGCCAGATCTTCGTCGTCATGGGTCTCTCCGGATCCGGCAAGTCCACCCTGCTGCGCATGCTGAACGGACTGCTGGAGCCCACCTCGGGGCACGTGCTCTTCGACGGCGAGGACCTGACGGCCCTCAGCCCCCGGGCCCTGCGCGAGGTCCGCTCCAAGAAGATCAGCATGGTCTTCCAGCACTTCGCGCTCTTCCCGCACCGCAGCGTTCTGGAGAACGCGGCCTACGGACTCGAGGTGCAGGGAGTCGCCCGCGCCGAGCGGGAGAAGCGGGCCACCGAGGCGCTCGAACTCGCCGGACTTGCCGGCTGGGAGAACTCCTGGCCGGACGAGCTGTCCGGCGGGATGCAGCAGCGCGTGGGCCTGGCCCGCGCGCTGGCCACCGACGCCGACCTGCTCCTCATGGACGAGTCGTTCAGCGCGCTCGACCCGCTGATCCGCCGTGACATGCAGGATCAGCTGCTGGAGCTGCAGAGCCGGCTGAAGAAGACGATCGTCTTCATCACCCACGACCTCAACGAGGCCATGCGCCTCGGCGACCGGATCGCCGTCATGCGCGACGGAAAGATCGTCCAGATCGGCAGCGCCGAGGACATCCTCGTCACCCCGGCCAACGACTACGTGGCCTCCTTCACCCAGGACGTCGACCGCTCCCGGGTGCTCACCGCGGGCGCCGTCATGGCCGGCCCGGACACGGTCCTGGGCACCCGGACCGACGGCGGCAAGGTGCTCCGTACCGCGCAGGACGTCCTCAACGCCGCGCCCGCCACCGTCGGCGCCGACACCCCGGTCATCGAGCTCTTCACGCCTTGTTCCACCAGCGACGCGGACGTGGCGGTGACCGACGCCGAGGGCAGGCTCATCGGCGTCGTGCCGCGCGCCCGGTTGCTCGCCGTGCTCGGCGAGCCGGCCCCGCAGGACGCCGCCACGCGGGTCCCGGCCCAGACCCGTCAGGAGGTGACCGCCGGTGCCTAGGCTCCCCATGGGCGACTGGGTCGACAGCGGTGTCGACTTCCTCCAGCTCCACTTCTCCTGGCTGTTCGACGCGATCAGCTCGCTGGTCACCGGCATGTACGACGGCATCGACGCCGCGCTGTCCGCGCCCGAGCCGCTGCTGTTCGCCGGAATCCTCGCCGTGCTCGCCTGGTGGCTGCGCGGTCTGCTGGCCGGCGGACTCGCCTTCGCGGGCTTCGCGCTGATCGACTCGATCGAGCTGTGGGACGACGCGATGGCCACGCTGTCGCTGGTCCTCGTCGCCACGCTGGTGACCCTCGCGCTCGCCGTGCCGCTCGGCATCTGGGCGGCCCGGTCGCGCACGGTCAGCGCCGTGCTGCGGCCCGTCCTGGACTTCATGCAGACCATGCCGGCCATGGTCTATCTGATCCCCGGCATCATCTTCTTCGGCGTGGGCGTCGTCCCCGGCATCATCGCGACGATCATCTTCGCGATGCCTCCGGGCGTACGGATGACCGAGCTCGGCATCCGCCAGGTCGACAAGGAACTCGTCGAGGCGGCCGAGGCGTTCGGTACCACCCCGCGGAACACCCTGCTCCGCGTCCAGCTGCCGCTCGCACTGCCGACCATCATGGCCGGCGTCAACCAGGTGATCATGCTGGGCCTGTCCATGGTGGTCATCGCCGGCATGGTCGGCGGCGGCGGCCTCGGCGGCGCGGTCTACCGCGCCATCGGCAATGTCGACATCGGCCTCGGCTTCGAGGCGGGCGTCTCCATCGTCGTCCTCGCCATGTACCTGGACCGGATCACCGGCGCACTCGGCCGCCAGGTCTCCCCGCTCGGCCGCCGCGCTGCCGCCAAGGCGAATGCGCTGCAGGGCATGAAGATCTGGAACCACCGCCCACAGCCCGCCGTCGCGCTCGCCGGCGTGGTCGTCCTCGCGCTCGTCGCGGGCGGCATGAGCATGTTCGGCAGTCCCGCCACGTCCGTGACCGCGTCGGGCGCGCAGAACGTCGGAAAGGGCAAGCACATCGAGCTCGGCTACATCCCGTGGGACGAGGGCGTCGCGTCCACCTTCCTCTGGAAGGAACTGCTGGAGCGGCGCGGCTTCGAGGTGACCGCGAAGCAGTACGAGGCGGGCGCGCTCTACACCGGTATGGCCAACGGCCAGATCGACTTCCAGACCGACGCCTGGCTGCCCGTCACCCACGAGAAGTACTGGGCGAACTACAAGGACAAGCTCGAGGACATGGGCTCCTGGTACGGCCCGACCTCGCTGGAGCTGAGCGTTCCGTCCTACGTCAAGGGCGTCGACTCGCTGGCGGACCTGAAGGGCAAGAGCGGCACGTTCAAGGGCCGGATCATCGGTATCGAGCCGAGCGCCGGAATGATGGGCATGCTCAAGGACAAGGTCCTCAAGGATTACGGCCTGGACGGCGAGTACAAGGTCGTCGACGGCTCCACGCCCGGCATGCTGGCCGAGCTGAAGCGTGCGTACGCGAAGCAGGAGCCGATCGTCACCACGCTGTGGTCCCCGCACTGGGCGTACAGCACGTACGACCTGAAGAAGCTCAAGGACCCCGAGGGCAGCTGGGGCAAGGGCGACGGCGTGCACACCCTGGCCCGCAAGGGCTTCGCCGCCGACCACCCCGAAGTCGGCAAGTGGCTGGCGGGCTTCAAGATGACCGAGAAGCAGCTCACCGGTCTCGAAGCGAAGATCCAGCAGGCCGGCAAGGGCAACGAGCAGCAGGCCGTCGAGGACTGGCTCGAGGCGACTCCCGGCCTCGCCGACAAGCTGGCCCCGGTGGGCGGCTGACCGGCGGTCCAGCGAAGGGAACAAGGGGTGGGGCCGCACCGGCGGCCCCACCCCTTTCGTATCGGGAGTCGTATCGGGAGCGATTGTCAGTGGGGAGTGGCAGAGTCTTCTGGGTACCGCGGAACAGTCCGGACCAGGACCGTGCAGGAAGAGAAGAGGGCGCCACCATGGACTACACGATCGAGGTCATCAGCATCCCCGTGACCGATATCGACCGGGCCAAGGAGTTCTACGCGGACAAGTGCGGCTTCCGCGTCGACCTCGACACCGAGGTGGCGCCGGGCATCCGCATCGTGCAGATCACGCCGCCGGGCTCGCGGTGTTCGATCGCGCTGTCCGAGGGCATGCCGGCCTCCCCGTTCCAGTCGGAGATGAAGCCCGGCACCCTGCGCGGCGTGCAGATCTGCGTGACCGACATCGCCGCCGCGCGCGCCGAACTGTCGGGACGCGGCGTCGACATCAGTCCCGTACAGCATGTGGGGCCCGCGGGCTGGGAAGAGGGAACCGGCGAGACCTGGAACTCCTTCGCCTTCTTCGACGACCCGGACGGCAACGGCTGGCTGCTCCAGGAGGCGCCGTCCCCGCTGTCCGAGCGGTAGCAGCCGCAGGAGACGAAGTGGCGGCCCGGGCGTAGCTAGGGCCTGTCCGGGCGCCAGTACCCCAGCGCGTTGACGCGGTGCTTCGGAACGGCCAGTTCCTTACATGCGTACGTGGTGAGGGACCGGGTCGTGGCCGTGTCGCAGGCGATCCACACATAGGCGGAGGCCGGGTCCCCGAGCAGCCCGGGCAGCGCCGCCCGTACCTCGTCCACCAGGTGGGCGCCGGCCTCGCGCCGGGGAACCCGGCGCAGCTCGCGGTGCGCCGGGTCCAGCCGTACGGGCAGCTCGTCGTCCGAGTCGTGCGTGGTCTCGAACCAGATCGTCGCCGGCACCTGCCCGATCGCGTCCAGCAGCGAGTTGATCGCCGGCAGCGAGGCGGGGTCGCCGACCACGAACAGCCGCGACGGCAGCGGGTCGGGCGCGGCGAAGCCGGTGCCCTGGAGCGTCGCCTCGATCGTGTCGCCCGGCTGCGCCTTGCGTGCCCAGTCGCTCGCGCAGCCGTCGTGCAGGGCGAACTCCAGGCTGAAGGTGCCGGCTTCGGGGTCGGCGTCCACCAGGGTGTAGGCGCGCTGGTGCGGCTTGCCGCCGTTGTCGAACCACAGCCGTACCCACATGGTCGGATGCACGCCGGTCGCGCCGAGCATGCCGCCGTCGGTGAGACGGACCCGCCGGAAGTGTTCGGTCACCTGCTCGGAGCCCGTCACAGTGAACACGAAGTCCTTGCCCCGCATGAGCTTGAGGACCACGCCCTCCCAGCCATGTCCCACCACGGTCTCCTCCCCCTCGGCACGGGGCCGGCCGCCCCCCTGCACGATTGTTCTTCCCTGCCACCGTCACTTAGGTTAGGTCAGCCTAACCTAAAGCAGATGGGGATCAGTGTGAGCATCGAGGTCTACCGGGACGCCTGGGGGATTCCCCATCTCCGGGCCGGCAGTGCGCGCGAACTCAGCTACGCGCAGGGCCGCAACGCCGCCACCGACCGTGCCTGGCAGATCGAGGTCGAACGGCACCGCGCGCAGGGCACCACGGCCGCCTTCCTCGGCGCCGAGGCCGTCTCCTGGGACCGGTTCGTCCGCCGGGCCCGGCTGGAGGACACCGCCCGGCGCTGCTTCGCCCGGCTCGACGCGGACACCGACGCATGGGTCAGGAGTTACGTCGACGGGGTCAACGCGGGCCTGCGCGAAGCGGGGCCCCGCGCACCGGAGTTCGCGGCCACGGGGTTGATGCCCGGCCAGTGGCAGCCGTGGACCCCGCTGGCGATCTGGCTGTCCACGCACATCCTGTTCGCCGGCTTCCCCACCAAACTGTGGCGCGAGGAGGTCGCCCGCGTCCTCGGTGACGCGTCCATCGAGCTGTTCGCCACCGACGGACCGGGCACCTCGGGCAGCAACGGCTGGCTCGTCACCGGCGGACGGACCGTCACCGGGGCGCCGCTCATCGCGGGCGACCCGCACCGGTTCATCGAGGACCCCGGCGTGTACCAGCAGATCCACCTGGCCTGCCCGGAGTTCGACGTGGTGGGCCTGGCCGTACCGGGCGTCCCCGGCATCGGCCACTTCGGGCACACCGGGTCGGTCGCCTGGGCGATCACCAACGCCATGGCCGACTACCAGGACCTCTACCGCGAACAACTGCGGCGCACCGGGGCGCAGGTCGAGGCACTCGGCCCGGACGGCTGGCGGCCGGCCGCCGTGCACACCGAGACCATCGAGGTCGCGGGGGCCCCCGCCGTCGACGTGGAGGTGATCGAGACCGCGCGCGGACCCGTCATCATCGGCGGACCGGACGAGGCCCACGCGATCAGCCTGCGCTGCCCCCCGCGGGTGCGCGAGGACCTCGGCTTCGGCGCCCTGCCCGCGCTGCTCAGGGCGACGACGGTCGCGGACGTGGACCGCGCCTTCGACCGCTGGGCCGAGCCCGTCAACGTCGTACAGGCGGCCGACACCGCGGGCGGCCTGCTGCACCGGATCGCCGGGGCCGTGCCGCTGCGCCACCGGGACAACCAGCTGCGCGTCGTACCCGCCTGGGAGGCCGGCCACGAGTGGCGCGGCTGGCACGAACCGCTGCCCCGCGAGGACGTCGACGGCGTCGCCGTGATGGCCAACCAGCGGGGCCTGGCCGGCCCGCTCGGCGTCGAGTTCGCGGCCCCCCACCGGGCCGACCGGATCCGGCAGCTGCTGGACGACTCGGCGGCCTGGTCCGCCAAGCGCATGGCAACGGTCCACACCGACACCCGCCTCGCCTCCGCCGAGCCCCTGCTGGACCTGCTGGCCGGCCTCGACGGACTCGGCCCGGACGCCGTAAGGCTGCGGGAGGCGCTCCTCGGCTGGGACCGCCGGATGGACGCAGCGAGCACCGCCGCCGGCGCGTTCGCCGCGCTGCGCTCGGCGGTGGTGCGCCGGCTGGCCGCCCGTCCCGAGCTGGCGGGGCTGGCCGAGCCAGCGGCGTACCCGGACACGTTCCAACCCTGGCTCGCCCTCGTCACCAGGGTCGCCTTCGCCTTGGAGGGGCTGCTCACGACCGCGCTGCTGCCCGGCATCGACCGGTCCGAGCTCGTCAGGGCGGCCGCCGAGGACGTCGCCGCCCGGCGCGGGACGCCGGTGCCGTGGGGGCAGACGCACCGGCTCGCACCCTGGCAGGCGGTGCCCCCGGCCGTCCCCGAGGAGTGGCCGGGGCTCTCCGGCGACCACGACTGCGTCCTGTCCACCTCCAGCGTGCCCGGGCTGACCGACCTGAGCGCCCGCGCCTCGGCGGCGCGCTACGTGTGGGACCTCGCCCGGCGCGAGGACAGCCTCTGGGTGGTCCCGCTCGGTGCCTGCGGGATCCCGGGCGACGCTCACCACCGCGACCAGCTGCCCCTGTGGGTACGGGGCGAACTCGTCCCCGTGATCACCGACTGGAACCACCTGACCCTCACCGAGGAGCACCATGACGTCTGAGTCCACCGCCGTGTCCGCCCCTGCCGTGTCCGCCCCTGCCGTGCCCGCACCCCGCGCGGCCGTCCACGAGCAGCTCGTCGACGGCTTGGGAACGGTCCGTATCGTCCCGGTGGACCCGCCCGCCGACGCCGCGGTGATCCACCGCTGGGTCACCGAGGAGCGGGCCCGGTTCTGGGGCATGGGCGACACCACCCGAGAGCAGGTCGAGGAGATCTACACCCATCTGGACTCCCTGACCACGCACCACGCGTACCTGGTCCATCTGGGTGACGAGCCGGTCGCGCTGTTCCAGACGTACGAGCCGGAGGCCGACCGGGTCAGCGAGTGCTACGACGTCGAACCGGGCGACATCGGCGTCCACCTCCTGCTCGGCCCCGCCACCGGCGGGCCGCGGCCCGGCTACACCGCCGCGCTCCTCTCGGTCTTCGTCGGCCATGTGCTCTCGGGCCCCGGCCGGCGGCGCATCGTCGCCGAACCGGACGCGCGCAACGAGAAGGCGATCGCACGCCTGCAGCGCACCGGCTTCGCCCTCGGACCCGAGGTCGTCCTCCCCGAGATCGACCTGCCCGAGGTCTACCTGCCCGAGAAGCGGGCCCGGCTGGCCTTCCTCACCCCGGAGTCGTTCGCCGCCCGCCGCTGAACCGTTCTCTCCAGTACGGCCGCGGGCCGAAGCTGCGTAAGGTGCTGTCAGTACACCGCAGCGCCGACTGGACGAGGAGGGGAGACCGGGCGAATGACCGCGAAGAGCGACATGAAGGACAAGGACAAGGAACCCCTTCGGGTCGGTGCCGCCGTACGCAGGCGGCGCCGGGCCCTGGGCCTCACCCTTGCCACGGTCGCGGCCCGCAGCGGTCTGTCCATCCCGTTCCTCAGCCAGATAGAGAACGAGCGGGCCCGCCCCAGCATGCGCTCGCTGCAACGGGTCGCGGACGCCCTGGAGACCACGGCCGGGCAGCTGCGCGCCGCCTCCGACTCCGCCCGTACGGTCGATGTCGTGCGCGCCGGTGCCGACCCCGGGCTCGAGGCCCGGGTCCGCTCGCTCGTCCGCGGCCGGCACCAGCTGCGCGCCGTGGAGTTCACCGGCGAGCAGGAAACCGGGCGGGAGTTCCAGCACCGCAACGACGAGCTGATGTACGTCGCGGACGGCGCCGCCGAGGTGGAGGCCGAAGGCCGGGCGTACCGCCTGGAGCGGGGTGACACCCTGTTCCTCTCCGGCGGGGTACGGCACCGCTGGCGCGCCACCGCCCCTGGTACCCGGATCCTGGTCGTCGCGGTCGCCGGTCACGTCGACGGGACCGGCGACCCCCGCCGCTGATTCGCCGAAGGGAGCGCTGCCGTGCGCGTCGTCTCGCTGGTCCCTTCCCTCACCGAGGCCGTGGCCGTCACCGCCCCGGGCCTGCTGGTCGGGGTCACCGACTGGTGCACCCATCCGGCGGACCTCGCCGCCGCACGCGTCGGGGGCACCAAGAACCCGGATGTGGAGGCGGTCGTCCGGCTCCGCCCGGACCTGGTGATCGCCAACGAGGAGGAGAACCGCGCACCCGACCTGGCCGACCTGCGGGCCGCCGGGCTCGACGTCATGGTCACCGAGATCCGCGACCTCCCCGGCGCCTTCCGCGAGCTGGAACGCGTCCTGGTGACGGGCTGCGGACTGAGCAGGCCCCGCTGGCTGGACGAGGCCGAGGCCGCGTGGGCGGCCGTCGTCCCGGCCGCGCAGCGGCGGGCCGTCGTACCCGTCTGGCGGCGGCCCTGGATGGTGCTGGGCCGGGACACCTTCGCCGGGGACCTGCTGGCGAGGCTCGGGGTGGAGAACGTGTACGCCGCCCACGCCGACCGCTACCCCCGCATTCCGGTGGACGAGCTGACCAGGGTGGACGCCGATCTCGTGGTCCTGCCGGACGAGCCCTACCGGTTCACCGCGGAGGACGGCCCCGAGGCGTTCCCCGGGCTGCCCGCCGCGCTGGTCAGCGGCCGCCACCTCACCTGGTACGGGCCCTCACTGGGCGCGGCGCCCGAGGTGCTCAGCGCGGAGCTGCGAGCAGCGCACCGCTGAGCAGCCCCCGCAGCGTACGGAAGCCGGCGACCGACCACGCGGCCAGCAGGAACACGAACAGCCCGGCCGCCAGCCACCCGAGGGCGGCGAGCCCGGTGTGCCGGGCCAGCCCGGCGGCGCCCGTGACGCACGTACCGACCGGGAAGGTGAACGCCCACCAGGTCATCGCGAACGGCATCCCGTTCCGGGCCGCCCGCACCACCATCGCCCCGGCGAGCGCCAGCCACAGCAGCGCGAAGCCCATCACCGGCACCCCGTAGACGACGGCGAACGCGCCGAGCGCACCGGCGTACGGCTCGCCGATCGCGCCCGGCGCCACGTCCGCGAGCTGGTTGACCGCGGTGGTGGACTGGCCGAGCGGCCCGAGGACGAGGAAGAGCACGGGCGTCAGCGCGAGCGGCAGCGGCCCGCCGTGGACGAGCCGGGCGAACACCAGCGGCAGGATGAGCAGGGTGGCCAGCAGGCTCAGCCCGAACATCGCGTAGCAGGCGAGCAGCATGGCCTCCCGCGGCTGGCCCGCCGGCAGGTACGGGACCAGCAGCGGGCCGAGCGCGGCGGACACCATCGGCGCGACCACCGGCAGCAGCCAGACGGGCGAGGCGCTGCCGGGCCCGGCCTGGTGCCGTACGACCATCAGGTACGGGATGGCCACCGCGGCCGCCAGACCGACGGCCGTGCCCGCGGTGAACAGCACCACGTCCACGGCGACGGCGGCCCCCGTGCCGATCAGGTCCCGGCCCACCAGGAGCGTGCCGCCACCGACCGCCAGCAGGGCCATCGCCAGGCACCCGTGGAACGGCGCCATCGAGGGGTCGAGCAGATGGGCCATGGCCTGGTCGCGGTGGTGCCACCAGTGCCCGGCGCGGGCGAGCAGGACGACGGCCAGCAGCACGGCGGACAGCGCCCAGAAGGCGACGCAGAGCCCGCGCAGCCCCGGTATGGCGTACGGCAGGGCCGAGCCGGCGCTCGCCACGATCGCGGTGCCCATGACGGTGGCGTACCAGTTCGGGCCGAAGTACCGCAGTACCGGCGGACGGACGGGCGCGGGGCCGGTCTCCGGGCCGGTCTCCGGCAGGGTTAGCGGACTGGTGCGGGGCTGAGCGACGGTGGCCATGCGTCCACCCTCGCGGTGGAGGGACCCCTCCCACCAGGGACGACATCTCTATGGGGGCATAATCTGCATTTATGAGCAGCGCTGCACAACCGGCCGTCCCCCTCTCCCACCGCGTGCCCGACCTCGGCGCGCTGGAGCTGCTGCTCGCCGTCGCCCGGCTCGGCAGCCTCGGCCGGGCGGCCCGCGAACTCGGCATCACCCAGCCCGCCGCCAGCAGCCGGATCCGGGCCATGGAACGGCAGCTCGGCGTGGCCCTGGTCGACCGCTCGCCGCGCGGCTCCCGGCTCACCGAGTCCGGGGCGCTCGTCACGGACTGGGCGGGGCGGGTCGTCGAGGCGGCGGAAGCCTTCGACGCCGGGGCGCAGGCGCTGCGCGACCGCCGCGACTCGCGGCTGCGCGTCGCGGCCAGCATGACGATCGCCGAGTACCTGCTGCCCGGCTGGCTGATCGCGCTGCGCGGCGAGCGCCCCGGCACGGCCGTGTCCCTGCAGGCCGGCAACTCGGCAGCCGTCGCCGAACGGCTCCTCGCCCATGAGGCGGACCTCGGCTTCGTGGAGGGGCTGGCCACGCCCGAGGGCCTCGACTCCGCCGTCATCGGCCGCGACCGGCTGCTCGTCGTCGCCGCCCCCACCCACCCCTGGGGCCGCCGCCGCAAGCCGCTGGACCCCGCCGAACTCGCGGCGACCCCGCTCATCCTGCGCGAGAGGGGCTCCGGCACCCGTCAGGTCCTGGACGCCGCGCTCGCCGCGTACGGCGGCCTCGCCGAGCCCCTCCTCGAACTCGCCTCCACGACGGCGGTGAAGGCGGCGGCGGTGAGCGGCCACGGGCCCTGCGTCCTGAGCGAACTCGCGGTCGGGGAGGAGCTCTCGTCCCACCGGCTGGCCGAGATCCCGGTGGAGGGCGTTTCCCTGCGCCGCGACCTGCGGGCGGTCTGGCCCACGGGCACCCGCCCGGCCGGCCCGGCCAGGGACCTCCTCACCCTGACCCGCCGCACACCGTAGGCCCGGCGGGGGCCCGAGCATGTCCGTTCAGGACGTGGAACGGGCCGCCGCCGCGGTCACCAGGGCCTTCATCACCCGGAGGTCCTGGCCCATCTCCGGGTGCCACTGGACGCCCAGCACCCAGGGGTCGCCGGGCAGTTCGACGGCCTCCACCGTCCCGTCCGCGGCGTGCGCGGAGACCACCAGGCCGTGGCCGAGCCGGTCCACGGCCTGGTGGTGGTACGTGGGTACGTCGGCCTCCTCGGTCACGATCCCCGCGTAGCGCGTGCCGTGGACGGGCTTCACCGGGTGCGCGCCGAACGCGCCGACCGCCTCCGTGTGCCCCTCCAGGTGCTGGACGAGCGTGCCGCCCAGCGCCACATTCAGCAGCTGCATGCCCCGGCAGACACCCAGCAGTGGTGTTCCGGACTCCAGCGCGGCCGCGATCAGGGCGAGTTCCCACGCGTCCCGCTCCTCGGCGGGCGGACCGGTCCGGGGCTCGCGCTCGGCCCCGTACCGGCCCGGATCCACATCGGGACCACCGGCGATGACCAGTCCGTCCAGCCGGGCCACCACCCGCGCCGCCGCGGCCGGTTCGTCCGGCGGCAGCATCGCGGCGAGCCCGCCGGCCGCCTGGACCAGCCGGGGGTAACCCGCGGGCAGCAGGGCGGCGGGCAGGTCCCACACGCCCCACCGCGCGGAGGACTCCAGGTAGGTGCTGACACCGATCAGCGGCTCGGTCACGGGTGGTTCCTCCGGTCATACGGTCATACGGTCGTGCGGACGGCGGACGGTCAGCCGCGTTCGAGCTCGGCCTCGGCCTCGGCCAGGGCGGCGAACTCCTCCTCGGGCGCGGCGGCGACCAGCCGGTGCCGACTGTAGAAGGCGAAGTAGGCCAGAGCGACGGCATAGACGCCGAGCGCGATGAACGCCGCGTCCTTGTCCACCAGGAAGGTGGCCACCAGTGCGGACAGCGCCAGCACGAACGCCACCGAGGAGGTCAGGATGCCGCCCGGCGTGCGGTACGGCCGCTCCAGCCCCGGCTCGCGCCGCCGCAGCACGATGTGCGAGAGGGCCATCAGGGCGTAACTGATGGTGGCGCCGAAGACGGCGATGTTGAGCATCCGGCCGCCGTTGCCGCTGCCGGCGGCGAGGGCGAAGCCGAGGGCGCCCGGGATCAGGAGCCCCAGATAGGGGGCCTTGCGGCGGCTGGTCAGGGAGAGGAAACGGGGCAGGTAGCCGGCCCGGGAGAGCGCGAACAGCTGCCGGGAGCCGGCGTAGATGAGGGAGAAGAACGAGGCGACGAGACCGGCCAGACCCGCGTAGTTCACGAACCGGCTGAGCGCCGTCGGTTCGCCGTCGCCCTCCAGCGCGACGACCAGCGGGTTGCCCGCCTCCTTGATGGCGTCCGAACCCTGCGCCCCGGTCGCGGCGAAGAAGGTGATCAGAGCCAGCAGCGCCAGGATGCCCATCGAGATCGCCAGCGCCCGCGGCATCGAGCGGACCGGGTCCTTGGCCTCCTCGGCCGCCAGCGGCACGCCCTCGACACCCAGGAAGAACCACATGCCGAACGGGAACGCGGCCCAGATGCCCAGCAGACCGAAGGGCAGCCAGGAGCCCGAGCCGAACGCCTCCTCGTCGACCGGGATGTCGTTGAGCCCGGCCGCGCTGAACTCGGTGAACGCCCCGACCGCGAAGATCAGCAGCGCCGCCACCGCGATGGCGGTCACCACGAGGCTGAAGCGCAGCGCCTCGCCGACGCCCCACAGGTGGATCCCGATGAAGATCGCGAAGCAGGCGAGATAGACCGGCCAGCCGGAGGTCAGGCCGAAGAGCCCCAGCGATTCGACGTAGTCGCCGATGAAGATGGAGATGGCCGCCGGTGCCAGGATGTACTCGATGAGGATCGCGGTGCCGGTCAGGAAGCCGCCCCAGGTGCCGAGCGCCCGCCGGGCGAAGCCGTAGCCGCCGCCCGCGGTGGGGAGGATGGCCGACAGTTCGGCGAGGGCGAAGACCAGACAGGCGTACATCACGCCCATCAGCAGGGTGGCGATCGCCAGCCCGCCGAAGCCGCCCTCGGCCAGACCGATGTTCCAGCCCGAGAAGTCGCCGGAGACGACGTAGGCGACGCCGAGACCGGTGAGCAGCAGCCGGCCCGCGCTGCCCCGGCGCAGCGCGCGCCGCTGGAGGTAGGTGCTGTCGGAGTCGGCCGCCACGGAGCCGGCCGGTGATGGTGGTGCGGTGCGCGCTTCGGTGCCGTCGGCCATGAGCCGCTCCTGCCCTCGGTCAGTGCTGCGGGGTAATGGTGTGGGGCCACACCTTTGCGGCCGCATCGGCCGCTGCGCAAGACCTGTGCGTTAAACGGATGTAACGGATCTCAGGTCAGGAAGCCCCGCAGCAGCGCCGCCGTGCCGCCGCAGTGCTCGCGCATCACCTCGCGCGCCGCGTCCGCGTCCCCCTCCAGCACCGCTTCGACGAGGGCGGTGTGCTGCTGCTGGGAGTGCTCCAGGTTGCGGACCAGCAGCGGGATGCAGTCGAGCAGGTCGTTCACCGTCGCCCGTACGGCGGCGTACTGCGCGGTCAGCGTGGCCGAACCGGACAGCTCCGCCAGGGTCAGATGCAGCAGCGTGTCGAGCCGGCGGTAGTCCGCCAGCGGCGCGTCATGAGTCGCCGCGAGCGCCCCGCGCAGCCGCTCCGCCTGCTCCCCGGAGAGCCCGTGCGCCGCGCACAGACCGGCCGCACCGACCTCCAGTACCTCCCGGAAACGCAGGATGTCCTCGATGTCGACGCCCGCGACCCGGCGGCGCAGCTCCTCCTCGGCGCCCCCGGCAGGGGTGTCCGGACGCGCCCGCACGAACGTTCCTCCGTACCGGCCGCGGCGGCTCTCCACCAGCCCCTGGTCCTGGAGGACCTTCAGCACCTCGCGCAGCGTGACCCGGCTGATCCGCAGCCGGTCCGCCAGCTCCCGCTCGGCGGGCAGCCGCTCGCCGCCGGCCACCAGTCCCAGCCGCAGAACCTGGAGGATCTGCTCCAGCGCTTCCTCGAAGCCGTTGCCCGCCCGGACCGGCCGCAGCACGGGCGCGAGCCGGTCGGCGGTGTCACTCTCGTTCGCCACGTCGCGTTTTCCCCTTCCCAAGCAATGGTCTTCGGCAATACCTTATGGCTCCCGGCTGACCGAAGGAGGAAAAATCCCGTGGCAGACCGCACACCCCCGCTCGGGATCGAGGAGCTCCGTGCCCTCGTCGCGAGCGGTGAGATCGACACTGTCGTCCTGGCCTTCCCCGATATGCAAGGGCGGCTCCAGGGCAAGCGGTTCGCCGCACCCTTCTTCCTCGACGACGTGCTCGACCACGGCACCGAGGGCTGCAACTACCTGCTCGCCGTCGACACCGACATGAACACCGTCGACGGCTATGACATGTCCTCCTGGGACCGGGGCTACGGCGACTTCGCCATGCACCCCGACCTGGCCACCCTGCGCCGCGTTCCGTGGAACGCGGGCACGGCCCTACTCATCGCCGACCTCGCCTGGAACGACGGATCGCCCGTCGTGGCCGCGCCCCGGCAGATCCTGCGCCGCCAGCTCGAACGGCTGGCCGAGCACGGATACACCGCCCACGTCGGCACCGAGCTCGAATTCATCGTCTTCAAGGACACCTACGAACAGGCCTGGGACAGCGACTACCGCGGCCTCACCCCGGCCAACCAGTACAACATCGACTACTCCGTCCTCGGCACCGGCCGTATCGAGCCCCTGCTGCGCCGCATCCGCAACGAGATGGCGGCGGCCGGCCTGACCGTGGAGTCGGCGAAGGGGGAGTGCAACCCCGGCCAGCACGAGATCGCCTTCAAGTACGACGAGGCGCTGGTCACCTGCGACCAGCACGCGGTCTACAAGACCGGCGCCAAGGAGATCGCCGCCCAGGAGGGCGTCTCGCTCACCTTCATGGCCAAGTACAACGAGCGCGAGGGCAACTCCTGCCACATCCATCTGTCCCTGCAGTCCCTCGACCACGCGGGACACAACGTCATGGCGGGCGACGGCCCCGGCGGAATGTCCCCGGTGATGCGCCACTTCCTCGCCGGACAGCTCGCCGCGCTGCGCGACTTCTCCCTCCTCTATGCGCCGAACATCAACTCGTACAAGCGCTTCCAGCCCGGCTCCTTCGCCCCGACCGCCGTCGCCTGGGGCTACGACAACCGCACCTGTTCGCTGCGCGTGGTCGGCCACGGCCGCTCGATGCGCTTCGAGAACCGCCTCCCCGGCGGTGACGTCAACCCGCACCTCGCGGTCGCGGGACTCGTCGCGGCCGGCCTGTACGGCATCGAGCAGCAGCTCGAACTCCCCGACGCCTGCGCGGGCAACGCCTACACCGGCGAGTACGAGCACGTGCCCACCACGCTCCGGGAGGCCGCCGAACTCTGGGAGAACAGCCCCATCGCCAAGGCGGCCTTCGGGGACGAAGTCGTCGCCCACTACCGCAACATGGCGCGCGTCGAGCTGGCCGCGTTCGACGCCGCGGTCACCGACTGGGAGCTGCGCCGCTCCTTCGAACGCATGTGAGGAACGCCTTGTCACACCAGGTCCTGTCGCACCAGCACACACTGGACGTCCTGAACCCGGCGACCGAGGAGGTCATCGCCACCGTCCCGGCCACGACCACCGCCGAGGCCGATGCCGCGGTCGTACGGGCCGCCGCGGCCCAGCGGGCATGGGCCGCCGCCGCCCCCGCCGACCGCGCGCGGCTGCTGCGCCGCTTCGCCGCCGTCGTCGACGCGCATACCGAGGAACTGGCCCGGCTGGAGGTGCGCGAAGCCGGTCACACCATCGGCAACGCCCGCTGGGAGGCCGGCAACGTCCGCGACCTCCTCGACTTCGCGGCCGGGGGAGTGGAGCGGCTCAGCGGCCGCCAGATCCCCGTCGCCGGCGGCCTGGACATCACGATCCTCGAACCGCTTGGCGTCATCGGCGTCATCGCGCCCTGGAACTTCCCCATGCCCATCGCGGCCTGGGGCACGGCCCCCGCCCTCGCGGCCGGGAACGCGGTCGTCCTCAAGCCCGCCGAGACCACTCCGCTGACGGCCCTGCGGCTGGCCGAACTCGCCCTGGAGGCGGGGCTTCCGGAGCATCTGTTCCAGGTCCTGCCGGGCCGGGGCGACATCGCCGGCGATGCGCTCGTACGTCACCCGGGCGTCGCGAAGATCGTGTTCACCGGCTCGACGCGGATCGGCAAACAGATCATGTCGCTGTGCGCCGAGCGCGTGAAGCGAGTGACCCTCGAACTCGGCGGCAAGAGCCCCAACATCGTCTTCGCCGACTCCGACCTCGAAGCCGCCGCCGCTGCCGCCCCCATGTCCTTCCTGGACAACAGCGGCCAGGACTGCTGCGCCCGGACCCGCATCCTGGTCCAGCGCAGTGTCCACGACCGGTTCCTGGAACTCCTGGCGCCCGCGGTCGAGTCGGTCGTCGTCGGCGACCCGTCCGACGAGCGGACCCAGATGGGGCCGCTGATCTCGGCGGCCCAGCTGGAGCGCGTACGCTCCTACGTCCCCGACGGCGAGAAGGGCATCCGGGGCAGCGCCCCCGAAGGCCCCGGCTTCTGGTTCCCGCCGACCGTCCTCACCGACATCGGCCCGGCCGCCCCGGCCGCCACCGAGGAGATCTTCGGCCCGGTCGCCGTCGTCCTGCCCTTCGACGACGAGGCCGATGCCGTGCGGCTGGCCAACGCCACCGAGTACGGCCTGTCCGGCTCGATCTGGACCCGCGACGTGGGGCGGGCCATCCGCGTCTCGCGCGCCGTCGCCGCCGGGAACCTGTCCGTCAACTCCCACAGCAGCGTCCGGTACTCGACCCCGTTCGGCGGCTACAAGCAGTCCGGACTCGGCCGTGAACTCGGTCCCGACGCCCTCACCTCTTTCACCGAGACCAAGAACGTCTTCATCAGCACGGAGGCCTGAACACATGACCGTAGAGACTCCCCTCTGCCGCCGCCTGGTCGGCCGTACCGCCGTCATCACCGGAGCGGGCAGCGGCATCGGCCTGGCCACCGCCCGCCGCCTCGCCTCCGAAGGAGCGAACGTCGTCTGCGGCGACATCGACGAGGTCGCGGGCAAGGCCGCGGCCGACGAGGTCGGCGGCACCTTCGTACGCGTCGACGTCACCGACCCCGAGCAGGTCGAGGCGTTGTTCAAGACCGCGTTCGACACCTACGGCTCGGTGGACGTCGCCTTCAACAACGCCGGCATCTCGCCGCCCGACGACGACTCCATCCTCACCACCGGGCTCGACGCCTGGAAGCGCGTCCAGGACGTCAACCTCACCTCCGTCTACCTGTGCTGCAAGGCCGCCCTCCCCTATATGCAGCGCCAGGGCCGCGGCTCGATCATCAACACCGCTTCGTTCGTGGCCGTCATGGGCGCGGCCACCAGCCAGATCTCGTACACCGCGTCCAAGGGCGGCGTCCTCGCGATGTCCCGTGAACTGGGCGTGCAGTTCGCCCGCGAGGGCATCCGGGTCAACGCCCTGTGCCCGGGGCCGGTCAACACCCTGCTCCTGCGGGAACTGTTCGCCAAGGACCCCGAGCGGGCCGCGCGCCGGCTGGTCCACATCCCGGTGGGCCGGTTCGCCGAGGCGGAGGAGATCGCGGCCGCCGTCGCCTTCCTGGCCAGCGACGACTCGTCCTTCATCAACGCCACCGACTTCCTGGTCGACGGCGGAATCTCGGGGGCGTACGTCACCCCGCTCTAACATCCCCACGCACAGCCGGGCGTCGTGTCGTACGGCGCCCGGTCCGGTGCGCAGGTCCGACGGCAAGTGGTCCCGGACCAGCAGGACTCGGTGTGCTGAGCGGAATCCGACACCCTAGGGTGTCCGGATGAGCATGACGACGCCACCCGGCTGGTACCCCGACCCCGGCGTGCCGGGCACCGAACGCTGGTGGGACGGCGCCGCCTGGACCGCGCACAGCCGGGTACCGGCCGGGCCGGCGCCGGATCCGTCGCCGCCTGGCCGCGGCGGGGGCGGCGGGAAGCTCGTGGCGCTCACCGCGGCGGGCGTCGTGCTGGTCACCGCGGTCGTGCTGGGCGTGGTGATACTCGGCGAGGGCGGCGACGACGGTGACGGCGGCAGGAAGACGGCGGCCGGGCCGAGCGGTTCCGCGACCCCGTCCGACGGGAAGAACCCGACCGGTCCGAGCACCCCGGACGCACCGGCCCCCGGCCCCTCCGAAGACCCCGACGTGCTCGTCGACCAGCTCAACAAGATCACCCTGCCCGTCCCCGAGGGCTGGGAGAAGCCGGACGGCATCGGCGAGGACTCCACCGCCATGGCGATCGGTCAGTACGAATGCCCCGGGCACTCCTCGGCGTTCTGCTGGCACGGCAGGGTGACCTCCCGTACCGCGCCGACCGGCGACGAGACCACGGCGAAGGCCATCGCCGAGAAGGACATCTCCGACCACGCGGACGCGGCGTACGGCCCCGACGCACTCGACCGGCAGGTACACGGCGGCATCACCTCCCACCGGCAGCTCAGCTCGGCGCCGGTCGTCGTCGCCGGGCGCACCGGCCATCTGGTGCGCTGGCGGGTCGACACCGGGGCGGGACCGGGCGGTTACGTCCAGTCCCTGGCCTTCCCGTCGGCCGCGGGGACCGAGGCGATGATCCTCGTCCGCTTCGCGTTCGACGCCGGACCGGACGGGCCGGAACTCTCCCTCATGGACCGGATCACCCAGGGCATCCGGCAGGCGGGGGACAGCGGCGGCGGAGGCGTCGGCAGCAAGGTCTGAGGAGTCTTCCGAGCGAGCCCGGTCACCTGGTCACCCGGTCAGAGGAAGGTGCACCCCTCGCCGCGGTACGTCGGTACGGTCGCCGCCACCCGGTCGCCCTCGATCAGGTGCAGCTGCTCGAACCGTTCGCACAGCTCCCCGGCCTTGGCGTGCCGGAACCAGACCCGGTCGCCGATGAGCAGGTCGTCGGCGGCGGACCCCAGCAGCGGGGTCTGCACCTCGCCGGCCCCCTCCTGCGGGTCGTAGCACAGGCCCTCGGGCAGCCAGGGCACCGGCAGCCGGTCGCAGCCGGCCGCGCCGGACGCCGGGTAGCCGCCGCCGAGCACCGTCACCGTCCCCACGCCCGGCCGGCGTACGACGGGCTGGGCGAACAGGGCCGCCGGACGGCCGGTGAACGACGTGTAGTTGTCGAACAGGCGTGGCACGTACAGCCCGGAGCCGGCCGCGATCTCCGTCACCGCGTCCTCGGCCGCCGTGTGCTGAACGCTGCCGGTACCGCCGCCGTTGACGAACGCCAGGTCCGGCGCGACCGCCCGGACCGCCCGCACGGCCTCCGCCCTGCGCACCGCCAGCTCCCTGCGGGCGGCGGCCTGCATCAGCCGGACGGCGCGGGAACGCAGCGGCCGGCCCGCGACGGCGTCGCCCACACCGGCCACATGCCCCTCGTACGCCATGATCCCGACCAGCCGGAAGCCGGGACGCCGCGCGACCGAGCGGGCCAGCTCCGCGAGCTGGACGGGGGTGCGCAGCGGCGAGCGGCGTGCGCCTATTCGTACGCGCCCGCCGAGCAGCCGCAGGGACGTGTCCAGCTCCAGACAGACCCGCACCTCCTCCTTGCCGCCGTCGCGGGCCCGGTCGATCAGGTCCAGCTGCGCCTGATCGTCGACGGTCACGGTCACCGCGGCGGCGAGCTTGGGGTCGCCGGCCAGTTCGGCAAATCCGGCCCGGTCGGCGGACGGATAGGCCAGCAGTACGTCCTCGAAGCCGGACCGGGCCAGCCACAGCGACTCGGCCAGCGTGAACGACATGATCCCGGCGAACCCGTCCCGCGCCAGCACCCGTTCGAGCAGCGCACGGCAGCGTACGGACTTGCTCGCCACCCGGACCGGCTTCCCGCCCGCCCGCCGCACGAGGTCGTCCGCGTTGGCGTCGAAGGCCTCCAGATCGACGACGGCGAGGGGTGCGTCGAGGTGGGCGGTGGCGCGGTCGTACCGGTCACGGTCGGCAGCTCGGGGAGTCATGGGCGCAGCCTGCCAGAGCGATTACCGAAGAGTAAGGGGACGATCCGGGCAGATCCCCCGACGGTGCCGGGGAGTTCCCGCCCGGCCTGCCCAAACCCGTAGAGTGACGCGCGAACGAACCCGCCCCGCAAGGGGATCGGGCGGTACGGCGAGCAACGGAACGGGGGCGGGATGAGCACCGAAGCGCGACGCCCAAGCCCCAAACTCCCCCCGGAATGGACCACAACGCACGCCGCCCGCCCCTCGGTCCCCGCCCAGCCGCCCCAAGCCGCCCCACCGCCGGCCAACCACCCCCGGCCCCCGGCCGACTCCGCGGTCGCGGGCAGTCCGCCGATGCCGGCGTTCCGGCCCCTGGCCGACTCCGCCGCGTCCGGCAACCACCCGCCGGCCCCCCGCGGCCCCGCGGTCGCGGACAGCCCGCCGCTGCCGGCGTCCCGGCCCCCGGCCGCGTCCGGCAACCGCCCGGCGGCGCCGGTTGGCTCCGCGGCGGGCACGGCTGCGGGCAGTCCGCCGATGCCGGCGTTCCGGCCCCTGGCCGACTCCGCCGCGTCCGGCAACCGACCGTCGGCTCGCCGCGGCCCCGCGGTGACCGAGAGCCCGTCGGCCCCCCGCGGCTTCGCCGCCGGCACGGCTGCGGGCCCTTCGCCGGTGCCGGCGTCCCCGCCAGCCGGCCGCGGGTCACCCGTGCCCGCCGTTGCGCACCCTGGCACGCCCCGCGACTCAGGCGCGTCCGGCAACCGGCCGCCGGCTCCCCGCCGCACCGCGGATGCGGGCAGTCCGCCGGTTCCGACGGCCCCCGCGGCCGGGCGCGCGGCGGCTCGCGGCGCGCAGCCGCCGGTGCGCGCTCCGCGCTTCACCGGCCCGCCCGGTGACGACGAGCGCCCCGTCGAGACCACCGCCCGGCTGCGGCCCGTTGCGGGGGTGCCATCCGCTCGGCGGCGGGCCGTTGGGGCCGTCGACCTCACGCCCCGGCCGGGGAGCGGCGGGCCGCCCCACGTCCGCGCCCCGCAGCCACCCCCCGAGACACCCGTCGAGACCACCACCCGGCTGCGGCCCGTCCGGACCCGGCATCCCGCCAGGGCCGCTACCGCCGCCGTGTGCGTCGTGCTCGGGCTCGGGCTCATCGGCGGTGCCGTCACCGGCAGCTGGCTCACCGGCGACTCCGCGGCTGAGCCCGCCGCCGGCGCCGGTTACCAGCGCGCCGCCTCCCTCTGGCACAGCGCCCCCGTCGACACCCTGTTCCCGCCCACCCTCGCCGGCGCCGGCGCCGGTCCCGGCCGCGCGGACCGGGCCTGGACGCGGGTGGCCGTGGCCCCGGACAGCGGCTGCGCCGCCGCGCTCGACCCGCTCCTCCTCACCGCCCTCGAGTCCGTCGGCTGCGCCCGCCTGCTGCGCGCCACGTACACCGACGCGTCCAGCAGCAGCGTCACCACCGTGGGCATGGTCTTCACCAAGGCCGACGTGACGGGCATGTCCGCCCTGCGCACCCGCTTCGCGCGGGAGAAGCTCGGCGACCGTACGGACCTCATGCCCCGCCCGTACCCGGCGAAGGGCACCGTCGCCGCCGGCTTCGGCGACCCACAGCGCGCGAGCTGGACCGTGAGCGTCCTCACCGACGCCCCGGTGGTCGTTTTCGCCGTCTCCGGCTTCGCCGATGGCCGTACCGTCGCGGACCCGCAGCCGGCCGCCCGGGCCATGACGCCGGGCGCGACGACCGCCGCCGCCCAGGCCGGCCTCGGCCACGAGGCCAAGGGCATCGCGGACCGCGTCGAGCGCGCCCTCCGCAAGACCGTCAGCGCGCCCACCCGGGAGCCCCGATGACCCCTCGCCGTTCCCGCCGCCTAGCCGCGGCCCTCGCCGCCGGGCTCGTGCTGCTGGCCGGCACCCCCGCCCACGCGGATGGCATCCGCTCCCGGCAGTGGGGGCTCGACGCCATGCACACCGAGCAGGCCTGGCGTACCACCAAGGGCGCGGGCATCACGGTCGCGGTACTCGACACCGGCGTGGACGACCTCCACCCGGACCTCGCCGGACAGGTGCTCCCCGGCAAGGACCTCATCGGCTTCGGGGCCGGCCGCGGCGACCGCCCCTGGGCACGGCACGGCACCGCCATGGCCGGCATCATCGCCGCCCACGGACACGGCCCCGGCCGGACCGACGGAGTCCTCGGGATCGCCCCCGAGGCGAAGATCCTTCCGGTACGGGTGATCCTCGAGGAGGGCGATCCGGCCCGCACGAAGGCCCGCAACTCCAAGGGCGGCGCGCTCGCCGAAGGCATCCGCTGGGCGGCCGACAACGGCGCCGACGTGATCAACCTGTCCCTCGGCGACGACAGCAAGTCCGCCCACCCCGAGCCCGCGGAGGACGCGGCCGTCCAGTACGCCCTGAGCAAGGGCGCGGTCGTCGTCGCCTCGGCCGGCAACGGCGGCGAGGACGGCGACCACATCTCCTACCCGGCCGCCTACCCCGGCGTGATCGCGGTGACCGCGGTCGACCGCTACGGCACCAAGGCGGCCTTCTCCACCCGCCGCTGGTACGCCACCGTCAGCGCGCCCGGCGTGGACGTGATCATCGCGGACCCCGACCGCCGCTACTACGAGGGCTGGGGCACCAGCGCCGCCGCCGCGTTCGTCTCCGGCGCCGTCGCGCTCGTCCGCTCCGCGCACCCGGACCTGACCCCCGCTCAGGTCAAGAAGCTCCTCGCGGACACCGCCCGCAACTCCCCGCAGGGCGGCCGTGACGACGCCCGCGGCCACGGTCTGGTCGACCCGGCGGCCGCGATCGAGGCGGGCGCGAAGCTGAAGCGGGCCGGCCTGAAGCCCGCCTCCGCCGCGTACGGCCGGGAGTACTTCGGGCCCGGCCCGGCCGCGGCCCGGGAAGCCGACGAGCCGGCGGCCTGGCTCGCCCCCACGGCGGGCGGCCTCGGCGCGGTGCTGCTCGCGGGGGCGGTGCTGCTGTGGCGCGGTGGCGTCAGCCCGCCGGGCCGCCCGCGCCCCCAGCGCTGACCGATCCGCCCCCGGCCAAGCCGGTCGATCCGCAGGCGCCACCCGCGCCGCCCGCGCCACCGATGCCGGCCGATCCGCCCGCGCCGGCCGAGCTGACCGCGCTGGCCGCGGTGACCGAGGCGGTCGATCCGCCCGATCCGACCGCCCTGAACGAGCCGGCCGAGGTGGCCGATCCGGCTGCGCCGCTCGCGCCGCTCGCGCCGCCCACGCCGCCCGCGCTGGCCAAGCCGGTCGATCCGCAGGCGCCGGCCGAGCTGGCCGCGCCGCCCGAGCCGCCCACGCTGCCCGCGCCCGCCGCGGCTCGCGCCGCCGCCTCCACCACCGAGATCCCCGCCGCCTGGTCCGCGTGGCCGTCGGACAGCACCGCGACCAGCAACACCCGGCCGTCCTCCGTCGTGACCCGGCCGGTGCTGTGTACCACCCACAACCCGGTGGCGGTACGCGGCAGCCAGCCGTTCTTCAGCGCGTACGACGTCCCGGCGGCGGACACCCCCCAGTCCTGCCCCCCCTGACGCCTGCCATGAGGCCCTGGAGGTAGGTACGGGAGGACGCCCCCAGCACCGGCCCCGTACCGAACACCGCCGCCAGCAGGGCCAGCCGGTTCCGGGCCGTGGTCCGGGTGAGCCCCCACGCCCCGCTCGCGGCCGGCTCGGTCGCGACGAGGCCGAGCCGCGCATGGGCGGCGGCGAGACCGTCGGCGCCGCCGATCGCCTGCCAGAGTTCCGTCGCCGCGTCGTTGTCGCTGACCCGGATCATCGCGTCCGCGCACGCCCGCTCCCGCGCGGTGAGCTCGCGCCCGGCGTCCTGCGCCCGCATCAGCAGCGCGGCGAGGATGTCCACCTTCACGAGGCTCGCGGTGACGAAGGAGCCCGCGCCGTACGCCACCGTGGTCCCCGAGTCGAGGCCCCCCACGGCCACCGACACGCGCACGCCGTCCGGTACGGGCGGCACCCCGGCCCAGCCCGACACCCCTTCGTGGTCCACCGTGGCCTCCCTATAGGGTCGGGTCATTGTGGCGCAGAAGAACATTCCCGACCCCGGTTTCTCCGACGACGACGGCTCCGCCGACCCCCGGCTGAGCGCGGCTCTCGCCGCCTGGGCCGCGGACAGAACGGCCGAGCCGGAGGTTCTCCGGGCGCTGGCCGGAGCACGTCTCCTGGTACCGGTCGTGGCGGTGCTCGGCGAGGTCGAGGAGGGGCCCGACGGACTGCGCCGGGAGAAGACCAGCGACATGGCGGTTCCGACCCTGCGGGCCGGGGACAGGCGGGCGCTTCCCGCCTTCACCTCCACCGAGTCGCTGGCCCGCTGGGACCCGCAGGCCCGCCCGGTCGCCGTACCGCTGCACCAGGCGCTGCAGGCCGCAGCCCATGAGCGCGCGGACACGGTGGTGCTCGACCTGGCGGGCCCGGTCCCGTTCCAGCTCACCGGGTCCGCGCTGCTCGCGCTGGCGGAGGGCCGCACGAGCGCGGACCCACTCGACGATCCCGCCGTTACGTCGGCGGTACGGTCCGCGGTCGCCGCCGAACCGGCGGTACTCCGCGCCCACCTCGGCCCCGGCCGGGCGGACGGGACCCTCGCGCTGGTCCTCGCCGCAGGGGCGGACGCGGCCGGGGCGGCCCGGCGGGTGGCCGGAACGCTGGCGGCGGACGAGGTACTGCGCGCCCGCCTGGTCCACGGCCTCGACCTGGCCCTGCTGCCGGCGGAGGCCACACCCCCGGGCGAGCCCCTGTACGTACGAGACCAGCAGTAGCCGGCCCGGCGAGGGGCGTCTCCCCACCGCCGAGCGCCTCACCGCCGAGGATGAGTACGTGACGACGCACGAGATGAGTACGTCGCCGGATTCGTCGCCGCGCGTTCGCTGGTCGAATGAGCATCATGATCCCCGACGCCCCGCGGTATGCCCGCATGCAGCACGTCACCACCGCCGGTACAGCCCTGGCCGCCGCCCTGCTCCCGCTGGTGGTCGGCGTACTGCTGGCCAGGGCGATGGCCGCGGACCCGCTGACGCCGGTGAACGCGCTGATCACCAGCGGCGGGCAGCGTGCACGCCTCTCGCCGCCGGCGTGGCGCGGATACCGGACCGTGCTCCGCAGGAGGAAGGCCGCCGCTCCCGCCGCAGATCCCGCGTGAGTACCCGCCGCGGCGCGGACTCCACGCGGCGACCGGCTCAGCCGAAGACCGGGCCCGTGAACTTCTCGCCCGGGCCCTGGCCCGGCTCGTCCGGGACCAGTGACGCCTCACGGAACGCGAGCTGCAGCGACTTCAGGCCGTCGCGCAGAGGCGCCGCGTGGAACGAGCTGATCTCGGTCGCGCTCGCCGTGACCAGGCCGGCCAGGGCCGTGATCAGCTTCCGCGCCTCGTCCAGGTCCTTGTGCTCGGAGTCCGGCTTGTCGAGGCCCAGGTTGACCGCCGCCGCGCTCAGCAGATGCACCGCGACCGTGGTGATCACCTCGACCGCGGGCACGTCCGCGATGTCGCGGGTCAGCTCCTCGTAGTCGGGGGCCTCGGAGGCCGCAGCCGGCTGGTCCGGCTCGGAGGGGGTGGCGTCGCCTGCGGTAGTCATCGTGCTCGCTTCTTCTTGCCGGTGGACGGGTGCGCTCCAGCCTATGACCCGTATCCGCCCGAGTGGGACGCGCCCCCGGTCACTGGTATGCTGGGTGCACGACCGGCTGGACACGCATGTGTCCGGCCCACAAGTGGAGGCTCCGATCTCCCACCTGGCCGTCCTGAAGGGCGGCGGGTCACCGGTCAGGCGGCCACCATCGTTCCGTACGGACGATGGAGCCGCCCGATGTGCGCCCCGCGGTGGTACGCGGCGGTGCTCCGGTATTCAAGGAGCTCCCGCCTGTGTCCCGTCCGGGGCATTCTTCACGTTCCCGCTCGGTTGGTCTGACGAAACAGACGTTACGCGGCTGTCTGCCAGGCGGTCGTGTGGTGCTACTGAGGAGGATCCATCAGCGCCGAGCCCCGCATCAACGACCGGATTCGCGTTCCCGAGGTGCGACTTGTCGGTCCCAGCGGCGAGCAGGTCGGGATTGTCCCGCTTGCCAAGGCCCTGGAGCTTGCGCAGGAGTACGACCTCGACCTGGTCGAGGTCGCGGCGACCGCCCGTCCGCCCGTGTGCAAGCTCATGGACTACGGGAAGTTCAAGTACGAGTCGGCCATGAAGGCCCGTGAGGCGCGCAAGAACCAGGCGCACACGGTCATCAAGGAGATGAAGCTCCGGCCGAAGATCGACCCGCACGACTATGACACCAAGAAGGGTCACGTCGTCCGGTTCCTCAAGCAGGGCGACAAGGTCAAGATCACGATCATGTTCCGTGGTCGCGAGCAGTCCCGGCCGGAGCTCGGCTACCGGCTGCTGCAGCGCCTCGCCGAGGACGTCCAGGAGCTCGGGTTCATCGAGTCGAACCCGAAGCAGGACGGCCGAAACATGATCATGGTTCTCGGTCCGCACAAGAAGAAGACCGAGGCGATGGCCGAGGCCCGCGAGGCGCAGGCCGCCCGCAAGGCCGAGCGCCAGGGCCAGCCCGCCCAGGTGGAGGACTCCGCTCCGGAGGCTTCCTCCGAGGAGTCGGCCGAGGCCTGATTCCGGAGCAAGCCTGCCCCGGACATCAACCGACACATCTGACGCTCCCGTATGCCGGTCCACGGACCGGCGGGAGCGCCACTGACGAGGAGAGAACGGCGCGATGCCGAAGAACAAGACGCACAGCGGTGCCAAGAAGCGCTTCAAGATCACCGGCTCCGGCAAGGTGCTCCGCGAGCGCGCCGGCAAGCGCCACCTGCTCGAGCACAAGTCGTCCAAGCTGACGCGTCGCCTCACCGGCAACGCCGAGATGGCCCCGGGCGACGCCGCGAAGATCAAGAAGCTTCTCGGCAAGTGACGTCCTCCGTCCCCGGTGACCGGGGACGGGACGCCGAGACCGGGACCTATTCGTTTCCGGGCCGTGTGACTCCACACCGCGGCCCCGCTACAAGGAGTTAAACAAGTGGCACGCGTCAAGCGGGCAGTCAACGCCCACAAGAAGCGCCGGGCGATTCTCGAGCAGGCCAGCGGTTACCGGGGCCAGCGCTCCCGCCTGTACCGCAAGGCCAAGGAGCAGGTCACCCACTCCCTGGTCTACAACTACAACGACCGCAAGAAGCGCAAGGGCGACTTCCGTCAGCTGTGGATCCAGCGCATCAACGCCGCTGCCCGCCAGAACGGCATGACGTACAACCGCCTCATCCAGGGTCTGAAGGCCGCCAACATCGAGGTGGACCGCAAGATCCTGGCCGAGCTCGCGGTCAACGACGCCAACGCGTTCGCCGCGCTGGTCGAGGTGGCCCAGAAGGCGCTGCCGAGCGACGTCAACGCCCCGAAGACCGCCGCCTGATCCAGGCCGCTCTTCGACGAGGCATCTGCCCGGACCCGCAGGCATCGCGCCTGCGGGTCCGGCGCGTTGCACGACCCTTTACGCACCTACCGAAGTGAGCCGCCGCCCATGGGCACCCCCGCCGAGCTGATCTCCCCGCGTTCCCCGCGGGTGGCCGCCGCCAAGCGCCTCGCGCGGCGCAACTTCCGCACCAAGGAGCGCCGGTTCATCGCCGAGGGTCCGCAGGCCGTGCGCGAGGCGGTGGAGCACCGCGCCGACGGCGAGCCCACCCTGATCGAGCTGTTCGCCACCGCCGAGGCCGCCGAGCGGTACGCGGAGATCGTCGACGCGGCACGCGCCGCCGGGGTCCGGGTGCACCTGGCCGCCGACGAGGTCCTCGCCGAGGTCTCGCAGACCGTCACCCCGCAGGGCCTGGTCGGCGTCTGCCGCTTCCTGGACTCCTCGTTCGAGTCGATCCTCCAAGCGCGGCCCAAGCTGGTGGCCGTGCTCGCGCACGTCCGCGACCCCGGCAACGCCGGCACCGTACTGCGCTGCGCGGACGCCGCGGGCGCCGACGCCGTCGTCCTGACCGACGCCTCGGTCGACCTCTACAACCCCAAGTCGGTGCGGGCGTCGGTCGGTTCGCTCTTCCACCTCCCGGTGGCCGTCGGCGTACCGGTCGAGCAGGCCGTCCAGGGCCTGCGGGCGGCCGGGGTGCGGATCCTCGCCGCCGACGGCGCGGGCCGGGACGACCTCGACGCCGAACTCGACGCGGGCACCATGGGCGGTCCGAGCGCGTGGATCTTCGGCAACGAGGCCTGGGGCCTGCCGGAGGAGACCCGCGCGCTCGCCGACGCGGTGGTGCGGGTACCGATCCACGGCAAGGCGGAGAGCCTCAACCTCGCCACGGCCGCCGCCGTGTGCCTCTACGCGTCCGCCCGTGCGCAGCGCGCTTCCGGAGGGTGCCGCTCCGTCACCAACAGCTAGTAATGTGACGGGCTCGAGGGCCCCCTGCGGTATTCGGAGAGGTGGGGTACGGGGACATGACGGTCGGCACCAACAGTGGCATCGACCCCGACGATCTCCCCGACGGCCTGGTCGTCGCGGACGAGACCGGGCACGTGATCTGCTTCAACGCCGCCGCGGCCCGGATCACCGCCGTCGCCCCGGGCGACGCGCTCGGGGCCCCCATCGAGCGCGCCCTGCCGTTGGAGGACCTCGAAGGACGCCGCTGGTGGACGCTGACCGACCCGTACGGTGGTCTCGCCATCCGGGCAGGGCAGCCCGAGCGCAATCTGCTGCTGCCGGGCGGCCGTGAGGTCCTGGTGGCCGCCCGGTACGTACGGGAGCACCCCACCGGGCCGGTGCGCCGGCTGGTGGTCTCGCTGCGCGGCACCGAGGCCCGGCGCCGTACCGAGCGCAGCCATGCCGAGCTCATCGCCACCGTGGCCCATGAGCTGCGCTCCCCGCTGACCTCGGTGAAGGGCTTCACGGCGACCCTGCTGGCCAAGTGGGAGCGGTTCACCGACGACCAGAAGCGGCTGATGCTGGAGACCGTCGACGCGGACGCCAACCGGGTCACCCGGCTGATCGCCGAACTGCTCGACATCTCCCGGATCGACTCCGGCCGGCTGGAGCTGCGCCGCCAGCCCGTCGACGTCCCCACGGCCGTCGGCCGGCACGTGCAGGCCCTCACCGCGAGCGGCCAGTCCCCGGACCGCTTCCTGGTCCGGATTCTCCAGCCGCTGCCCGATCTGTGGGCGGACCCGGACAAGGTCGACCAGGTGCTGGGGAACCTGCTGGAAAATGCCGTGCGGCACGGCGAGGGAACGGTCACCATCGAGGTGGCGCCCGCGAACACGAGGAACGCCGAGAACTCAGCGAAGGGAACGGCCGTCACCGTGAGCGACGAAGGCCCCGGCATTCCCGAGGAGTCGATGGGCCGTGTCTTCACCCGCTTCTGGCGGGGAAGCAAGCGCGGCGGCACCGGACTCGGCCTGTACATCGTCAAGGGCATCGTCGAGGCGCACGGCGGCACGATCACCGTCGAGCGGGGGCCCGGCGGCGGCGCCCAGTTCCGGTTTACCCTGCCCGTGGGCGCGCCGGCGTATCTCACCTGAGTCTCGCCAGGCGGTCCGCGGGCCCATTCGACCCCCCGCGCCATTTAGACTCGACCTTTGGCACCTTTGCGTCCTTGTCGTCGAGCGGGGACCTCCAGCCAGCCCATCGGAAGTACGGGAAGAGATGTCGGCACCGAACAAGTCGTACGACCCTGTTGAGGTCGAGGCACTGAAACCGGAACAGATCGAGCGCATGCGGGACGAGGCGCTCGCCGCCTTCACCGCCGCCGGCGACCTCGACGCGCTCCGCGAGGCCAAGCCCGCGCACATGGGCGACCGCTCGCCGCTGGCGCTCGCCAACCGCGAGATCGGCGCCCTGCCGCCGCACGCCAAGGCAGACGCCGGCAAGCGCGTCGGCCAGGCCCGCGGCGCCGTGAACAAGGCGTTCGCGGTCCGTCAGGCAGAGCTCGAGGCGGAGCGCGACGAGCGCGTACTGGTCGAGGAGGCGGTGGACGTCACGCTGCCGTACGACCGCACGCCCGCCGGCGCCCGCCACCCGCTGACGACGCTGATGGACCGCATCGCGGACATCTTCGTCGCCATGGGGTACGAGGTCGCGGAGGGCCCCGAGGTCGAGGCGGAGTGGTTCAACTTCGACGCGCTCAACTTCACCCCCGACCACCCGGCGCGCCAGATGCAGGACACCTTCTTCGTCCAGGGCCCGGCCGGGACCGAGGGCGACGAGTCCGGTGTCGTGCTGCGTACGCACACCTCGCCGGTCCAGGCCCGCTCCCTGCTCGACCGGGAGCCGCCCGTCTACGTCGTCTGCCCGGGGCGGGTCTACCGCACCGACGAGCTGGACGCGACGCACACCCCGGTCTTCCACCAGATCGAGCTGCTCGCCGTGGACGAGGGCCTGACCATGGCCGACCTCAAGGGCACCCTGGACCACATGGTCCAGGCGCTCTTCGGCAAGGACATGACCACCCGGCTGCGTCCGAACTTCTTCCCCTTCACCGAGCCGTCCGCCGAGATGGACATGCAGTGCTACGTGTGCCGCGGTGAGTCGGTGGGCAATCCCGACCGCCCGTGCCGTACCTGCTCCAGCGAGGGCTGGATCGAGCTCGGCGGCTGCGGCATGGTCAACCCGAAGGTGCTCATCGCCTGTGGGGTGGACCCCGAGAAGTACAGCGGATTCGCCTTCGGGTTCGGCATCGAGCGGATGCTGATGTTCCGCCACAACGTCGATGACATGCGAGACATGGTCGAGGGTGACGTCCGGTTCACCCGGCCGTTCGGGATGGAGATCTGATGCGGGTCCCGCTTTCCTGGCTGCGGGAGTACGTCGACCTGCCGGCCGGTGAGACCGGTCGCGACGTGCAGGCCAAGCTTGTTGACGCCGGCCTGGAGGTCGAGAGGGTCGAGCAGCTCGGCGCGGGCCTCAAGGGCCCCCTGGTGGTCGGCCAGGTGCTGACCATCGAGGAGCTGACGGAGTTCCGCAAGCCGATCCGTTTCTGCACCGTCGACGTCGGCACGGCCAACGGCACCGGTGAGCCGCAGGAGATCGTCTGCGGCGCCCGCAACTTCTCCGTCGGCGACAAGGTCGTCGTGGTGCTGCCCGGCGCGGTGCTGCCGGGCGACTTCGCGATCGCCGCGCGCGAGACGTACGGCAGGACCTCGCACGGCATGATCTGCTCCGGCGACGAGCTGGGCATGGGCGATGATGGCAGTGGCGGCATCATCGTGCTGCCGCCGGAGTACGAGCCGGGCACCGACGCGATCGAGCTCCTGGAGCTGATCGACGAGGTGCTCGACATCGCCGTCACCCCCGACCGCGGCTACTGCCTCTCCCTGCGCGGGGTGGCCCGCGAGACCGCCACCGCGTACGGGCTGCCGCTGCGCGACCCGGCGCTGCTGGACGTCCCGGCGCCGAACTCGTACGGCTACCCGGTGAGCGTCTCCGACCCGCAGGGCTGCGACCGCTTCACCGCCCGTACGGTCACGGGCCTCGACCCGGAGGCGCACTCCCCGATCTGGCTGCGGCGCCGTCTGCAGAAGGCCGGCATGCGCCCGATCTCGCTCGCGGTCGACGTCACCAACTACGTGATGCTCGAACTCGGCCAGCCGCTGCACGCCTACGACCGGTCCCGGCTCGACGGGACGATCGGTGTGCGCAGGGCCGAGCAGGGCGAGAAGTTCACCACCCTGGACGGCGTCAAGCGGGTGCTGGACGCCGGCGACCTGGTGATCACCGACAACCGCGGGCCGATCGGCCTGGCCGGTGTCATGGGCGGTGCCAACACCGAGATCGCCGACTCCGTCACCGACCCTGAGACCGGCGAGGTCCGGGGCACCACCGACGTCGTCATCGAGGCCGCGCACTTCGACGCGCTGTCGATCTCGCGTACCGCGCGCCGCCACAAGCTGTCCTCCGAGGCGTCCAAGCGCTTCGAGCGGGGCGTCGACCCGCAGGCCGGGGCCGCCGCCGCGCAGCGGACGGTCGACCTGCTGGTGCTGCTCGCGGGCGGCACCGCCGAGGCGGGCGTCACCGAGATCCTCGCGACGTCCGCGCCGCACACGATCGCCATGCGGGCGGACCACCCGGACCGCGTGGCGGGCGTCGACTACGGCCGCGAGACCGTCGTACGCCGCCTCCAGGAGGTCGGCTGCGACGTCTACGGGCAGGACGAGCTCGTCGTGACCGTGCCGTCCTGGCGGCCCGACCTGCGCGAGCCGAACGACCTCGCGGAAGAGGTCATCCGGCTGGAGGGCTACGCCAACCTGCCGTCCACCCTCCCGACCCCACCGTCCGGCCGCGGGCTCACCGACCGGCAGCAGCTGTACCGCCGGGTCGGCCGCGCGCTGGCCGGCGCCGGCTACGTCGAGGCGCTGAACTACCCGTTCATCGGCGAGCAGGTCTTCGACCAGCTGAACATCCCGGCGGACGACACCTGCCGCCGGGTGGTCAAGCTGGTCAACCCGCTCTCCCACGAGGAGCCCGCGCTGCGTACCGCGCTGCTGCCGGGCCTGCTCGGCGCGCTGCACCGCAACGACAGCCGTGGCAGCCACGACCTCGCGCTCTTCGAGACCGGCCTGGTCTTCCGGGCGGGCGAGGAGGCCGGTGTCGCGGTGCGGCTCCCGGTCGACCGCCGTCCCACGGACGAGGAGATCGCCACCCTCGACGCCGCGCTGCCCGCGCAGCCGCGGCACGCCGCGGTCGTGCTGGCCGGTGCGCACGAGCAGGCGGGCTGGTGGGGCGCGGGCCGTCCGGCGGACTGGGCGGACGCCGTCCAGGCCGCTCGTACGCTCGCCCGTGAGGCCGGCGCCGAACTGATCGTCCGGCAGGGGCAGTACGGGCCGTGGCACCCGGGCCGCTGCGCCGAGCTGGCCGTCGTGACCGACGGGGAGGAGCAGGTCATCGGCTTCGCCGGCGAGCTGCACCCGCGCGTCGTCAAGGCGCTGCACCTGCCCGCGCGCACCAGCGCGATGGAGCTGGACCTGGACCGCCTGGAGCGGGCCGGTGCCGGAGCGCTCCAGGCGCCGCGGATCTCCACCTTCCCGGTGGCGACCCAGGACGTCGCGCTCGTCGTCGACGCCGCAACGCCGGCCGCCGACGTGGAGGCCGCGCTGCGCGAGGGCGCCGGTGAACTCCTCGAATCGCTGCGGCTGTTCGACGTCTTCACCGGGGAGCAGATCGGTGCGGGACACAAGTCCCTGGCGTACGCGCTGCGTTTCCGGGCCGCGGACCGCACGCTGACGGTCGAGGAGGCCTCGGCCGCGCGCGACGCGGCGGTGGCGCTGGCCGCCGAGCGCACCGGGGCGGTGCTGCGCGGCGCGTAGCGGACCCGCGAAACACCTGTTGAGGGGCGCATTCGGGAGACCGAGTGCGCCCCTTGCGCGCGTGCGGGCGGCGCGGGCGACCCCCATCTCACTCATTCGAGTGACAAAAGCAGACGGCTTGCTGAACAGCCACGATCGATCGACAGAATCGAACCGGCCACGGGGGCCGTGGGGGATCCGCCGAACAGGACCGAGGGGGCCGACGGCATGATCCGTTTCAGGGCGTGGCGCGCTCCTTGCACGGATGCGCCGTGGTTGCGCCGCACGTGCATCCTCGCCTGGGCCGCCACAGTCGTCACCTGGGAGCTGACCTGCCCGTCGGCCCTGCACGACCGGATGCTGCCGAGGATCGCCACCTGTGTGGCGTTCCTGGCCATCGCCACCGGGGTGGGGCTGTGCATCAGGCACTGCCTGCTGGCCGAGTTGCGGCGGACCAGGGAAATCTCCCACGCCGTGCAGCGGGTCCTGCTGCGTCCGCTGCCGGCCCGGCTCGAAGGGCTCTCCGTCGCCGCGGCCCAGCTCTCCGTGAGCCGTGGCGCGGCGGTCGGCGGGGACCTCTACGAGGCGGTCGCGACACCGCACGGCGTCCGCGTCGTCATCGGGGACGTCCGCGGGCACGGCCTCGGCGCCCTGGGCGCGGTCGCCGCCGTACTCGGCAGCTTCCGCGAGGCCGCGCACGACGAGCCCGAACTGCCCGGCGTGCTGGGCCGGATGGAGCGCGCCCTGCACCGGCATCTGCGGGAGCGGGCGCTGGCCGAGCATCCGGCGGCCGGCGGTGCGGAGCCGGAGAGTCCGGTCGCCGAGGAGTTCGTGACCGTACTGCTGCTGGAGATCGGTCCGGACGGCGGCATCGCGGCCGTGAACTGCGGGCACCCCTGGCCGTATCTGCTGCGGGGGAGCGCGGAACCGCCGGCGGGCGTGCGGGGGATCGCGGAACCGCCATCGGGCGTGCGGGGGAGCGCCGAACTGCTGGCGGGCGCCGACCCGTTGCCGCCGCTGGGTGCCTTCCCGCTGCCGGACGACATCCCCGTACAGCTGCGCGCACGGCTGCTGCCGGGCGAGGCGCTGTTCCTGCACACCGACGGTGCGGAGGACGCCCGCAACCGCGCGGGGGAGTACTTCCCGTTGCGCGGCGCGCTGGCCGAGGCCGCTCTCGGCCCGGTATCGCCTGCGGGCCTGGTCGCAGACGTGCACGCCGCGCTGCTGCGTCACACCGGCGGGCGGCTCGCCGACGATGTCGCCCTGCTGGTCCTGCGCAACGACCGCCGCCGGGTGCCCGCGCAGCCGGGTGGGCCGGCAGTGCGCCGGACACCGACTCCGCACGGAGCCTGAACAGCGACGGCCTGACGGGCGTCGTCCGCCCTGCCGCGGAGTGTCGGGCAGACAGCAGGACAGACGACGCGGAAGCGGGCCGCCGCACTGTACGAGGGGGAGCCGGCGGCCCGGCCACCTCTTTCGAGGCGTTTCAGTCAACCGGCCCGCGCCCCGTCGCGGCAGAGCGCGCGGGGCATTCCTCCGGGTACTGCGTTCACACCCCGTGCGAATCGCGCTCCACTACGCTGTGGCCACCGAGCCATCGGAGGGGCCCATGCTGCCCAACACCCTGCTCGACGCCCTGCTCGACGAGGCGGGCATCTCGCGGGCGGGCCTCGCTGCCCATGTGAACCAGGCGGGCCGCGCGCGAGGGCTCGTCCTGCGGTACGAACACACGGCCGTCGCGCGCTGGATCAAGGGCCAGCGGCCGCGCGGCCAGGTGCCGGACCTCATCTGCGAGGTCCTCGCGGCCCGGCTGCACCGCCCGGTGACGCTGGACGACATCGGCCTCGGCGTGCCGGACCGGCCGGCCGAACCGCACGGCTCTCCGCTGCAGGGCTTCGTGGACCGGGCCACCGCCCTGTGGCGCTCCGACGAGCAGCGGCGCCCGCACGTACTCGGCGCACCGGCCGTCACCGGGACGCCTGCGGTCATGCCTGTGTGGGAGTGGGAGAACCCGCCGGAGGACACGGACGTCTCCCGGTCCGGGCAGACGCGGGTGAGCATGGCGGACATCGAGATGCTCCGCGCGGCCCGGGCGCACTACGAGCTGATGTACCGCAGGGCGGGCGGCATGGCGACGCGCTCGCGGATCGTCCGCTTCCTCAACGCGGAGACCGCGCCCCTGCTGCGCGGCAGCTACACCGACCGGACGGGCCGTCAACTGCACCGGGCGACGGGCGGGCTGGTCGCGGTGGCCGGTATCTGCGCGTACGACTCGGACGCGCACGGACTGGCCCAGTGCTACTTCCACCAGGCGCTGCGGCTGGCCAAGGCGAGCGGCGACCGGGGCCTCGGCGCGTACGCCATCGCCCTGCTGGTCAACCAGGCGCTCTTCATGCGCGAGTACCGGCAGGCGGTGGCCTTCGCGGAGGCCGCGCTACGGACGGCGCGGCAGCAGATCACCCCGGCCCTGGCCTCCGACCTGTACGCGATGCAGGCCAAGGCGTACGCGCATCTCGGCGACGGCGGCAGCGCGCTGACCTGCATCCGGAACGCGGAGGCCGCGGCGGAGCGGATCCTGCGCGGCGACGAGCCGGACGAGACCGGTTATGTACAGCCGGGGCTGGTCAATGTGCAGGTGGCCGAGGCCCTGCTGAGCCTCGGGGACCTGCCGGCCGCCCGTGAGCACGCGACGGCGGCGGTGGACTTTCCGGCGCACGAACGGGGCCGGGTCCACCGGCTGGCCGTGCTGTCCCGGATCGAGCTGCGTCAGGGAGAGGCCGACCGTGCGAGGGAGACCGCGGCCGAAATGGCCGAAAGGGCCAGGGGGATGGAGTCGCAGCGGCTTCGGGACCGGCTGCGCGCGGTACGGGAGGAGCTGGTGGCCAGCGGCTGCGCCGGGGCCGGGGAGACGGCCGAGCTGATCGACGGGGCGTTGCGCGTTCCCCTGTGACCGTTCCCCTGTGGCCGTTCCCCTGTGACCGTTCCCTTGCGAACGTGCTCCTGCTGCCATGTTGCCATCTACGTGTCGGAAGGTGGCAGAACTGTGCAGTGGACGAACCTGAGCGAACAAACCGTGTATAGGAACCGCTGGTTCCGGGTCAATCTCGCGGACGTCGAACTCCCCGACGGCCGTCACCTCGACCACTTCCTCATCCGGCTGCGCCCCGTCGCCGTGGCGACCGCCGTCAACGAGGCCAACGAGGTGCTGCTGCTCTGGCGGCACCGGTTCATCACCGACAGCTGGGGCTGGGAGCTCGCCGCCGGCGTCGTCGAGGACGGCGAGGACATCGAGACCGCGGCCGCCCGTGAGATGGAGGAGGAGACGGGCTGGCGCCCCGGACCGCTCCACCACCTCCTGACCGTCGAGCCGTCGAACGGCCTCACCGACGCCCGCCACCATGTGTTCTGGTCCGAGGAGGCGACGTACACCGGACATCCGGAGGACGACTTCGAGTCGTCCCGGCGCGCGTGGGTCCCGCTCAAGCTGGTCCCCGACATGGTCGCCCGGGGCGAGATACCGGCCGCCAACATGGCGGCCGGCCTCCTGCTGTTACACCATCTGCGGCTGGGCTAGGGCCTGTACGGGCGGCTGGGCCAGGGGGCTGGGCCAGGCGGGTCCTGCGGCGCGGGGCGCGCGGTCAGGAGTACGGGTAGAAGCCCGAGCCCGTCTTACGGCCCAGCCGCCCCGCGTCGACCATCCGCTGCAGCAGCGGCGGGGCGGCGTACAGCGGCTCCTTGAACTCCGCGTACATCGAGTCGGCGACCGAGGCGACCGTGTCCAGGCCGATCAGGTCGGCGAGCTTCAGCGGCCCCATGGGGTGGGCGCAGCCGAGCTCCATGCCGTTGTCGATGTCCTCGCGGCTCGCGATGCCCGATTCGAACATCCGGATCGCGGAGAGGAGGTAGGGAATCAGCAGCGCGTTGACCACGAAGCCCGAGCGGTCCTGGGCGCGGATCGCGTGCTTGCCCAGCACGTTCTGCACCAGGGCCTCGGAGCGCTTTATGGTCTCCTCGCCGGTGGTCAGCGCGGGGATCAGCTCCACGAGCTTCTGCACCGGGGCCGGGTTGAAGAAGTGGACGCCGATGACCTGGTCCGGCCGGGAGGTCGCCACCGCCAGCTTGACCAGCGGGATGGAGGAGGTGTTCGAGGCGAGGATCGCGTCCTGCCTGGTCACCACCTGGTCGAGGACCTGGAAGATCTCGGTCTTGACCTGCTCGTTCTCGACCACGGCCTCGATCACGAGGTCGCGGTCGGCGAACTCCCCGAGGTCGGTGGTGAAGCTGAGGCGGCCGAGTGTCGCGTCTCGCTCCTCCTCGGTGATCTTGCCCCGTTCGGCGGCCTTCGAGAGGGAGTTGTAGAGCCGTGTGCGGCCGATCTCCAGGGCCTCGCCGGTGGTCTCGGCGACCCTGACGTCCAGGCCGCTGCGGGCGCAGACCTCCGCGATGCCCGCGCCCATCTGGCCGCAGCCCACTACTCCGACGCGTTCGATGTCGGTCACATCGTGCCTTTCGCTGATCATCCAGCGGGTCCCCCGTGTGATTCCGGCGCCCGCCCCGGCCCTTGACGTTACTCCGCGCCGCCGGGCGGGGGACGGGCCGGGGCGGGGCATGCTGTCCGAGGAGAGTCGTCGTCACTGTACGAACAGGGAGCATCACATGCCGCAATCTCGCAACGTCGGGCGCAGGGGACTGATCACTGCCGCGGCGCTGTCCTGCCTGATGACGGCGTCAGCCGCCGCCGCGGTCCCGCGCCCCGGCCGGAAACGGGCGGCGCCGCCCCCCTTCCGGGCGATGTGGCTGGCCTGTATCCAGAACCGGGACTGGCCGTCCCGCGCCGGACTCGGCGCCGCGCAGCAGCGGGCCGAACTCCTCGCGCACCTCGACACCGCGGTTGCCCGCAAGCTGAACGCCGTGATCCTCCAGGTGCGGCCGTCGGCCGACGCGCTCTGGCCGTCCCGGTACGAGCCCTGGGCCGAGTGCCTTACCGGGAAACAGGGCGTGCACCCCGGCTGGGACCCCCTGGGCACGGCGGTGACCGAGGCCCACCGTCGCGGACTCGAACTGCACGCCTGGTTCAACCCTTACCGGGTCGCGAACCACTCCGACCTCTCGCGGCTGACCGCCGGGCATCCCGCCCGGGTCAACGACGGGTGGACGGTCCCGTACGGCGGCAAGCTCTTCTACAACCCCGGGCTGCCGGAGGTCAGGCGCTTCGTCCAGGACGCGATGCTCGACGCCGTGCGGCGCTACGAGATCGACGCGGTGCACTGGGACGACTACTTCTATCCGTATCCGGTCGCGGGCCAGACCTTCGACGATGACCTGGCGTACGCGCTGCACGGCGGCGGCTTCCCGAGCCGGGCCGCCTGGCGGCGCCACAACACCGATCTGCTGGTCTCCGAGACCTCCGCCCGTATCAAGGACGTGCGCCCGGGCCTGCGCTTCGGCATCAGCCCGTTCGGGGTCTGGCGGAACGCCGCCTCCGACCCGAGGGGCTCGGACACCACCAGCCTCCAGGCGTACGACGCCCTGTACGCCGACACCCGCACCTGGGTCAAGGAGGGGTGGATCGACTACATCGTGCCCCAGCTCTACTGGCACGTCGGCAACCGGGCCGCCGACTACGCCAAGCTGCTGCCCTGGTGGTCCCGGACCGTGCGCGGCACGGGCGTCGACCTCTACATCGGCGAGGCGCTGTACAAGGCGGGTGACCCGAAACAGCCGTCCGCGTGGCAGGACCCGGCCGAGCTCTCGCGTCACCTCACCCTGGGGACGCGCTACCCGGAGGTCGCCGGCCACGTCTTCTTCTCGGCGAAGGAGGTCGCGGCGGACCGGATCGGGGCCATGGCCAGGGTCGTCGCCGACCACTACCGGGCCCCGACCGGCCCGTAGGGCCTGTCCGGCGGATCTTGGCCGGGGCCACGACGCTCCCCCAGCTACCTCCCCCAGACTCCGTCCGGGGGTGCCCCCAGGGAGGTGCCCCCAGGCACGGCACCTCGCCGCGTTGCCGAAATGCCCGAATAGCTCCGCTATTAGGGCACTCCGGCGCCTTGCGATGCAGCTCCGCATCCAAGGGCCTGGACAAGAGCGGAGACGGAGCGCAGCGCAGTGCACCAGACGCCGCGTCCTATCCGGCCCTGATCCGCCGGACAGGCCCTAGCGCCGAGCCGAGCTGAGCTACTCGCTGAAACCGGCACTCCTGCGGTGATCCACGACCTGGTCGGGTCCGGGAGTCACGATCGACTCGTGGCCGTTCTCGGCGCGTACCTTGAACGGCGGGGTGCCGTCGGGTCCCAGGACCTCGACGATCTCCACGACGCGGTCGTGCTGTCCCACGACCCTGCCGTGCCTCACCAGCTTGTCGCCCTTTTCCGCATGCATCGAGACGTCCTCCCTGTCCTGTGCGTACGTGTGCGTGAAACCGGCCGTCAGCACGAGTCTAGGTCCGTCGGCGTGATCTGCATCACGGTCAGCCGCGGGCTCGCTGTGTGACGGCGATGCAGACCAGTACGGCGACGGCGGCCACGGGCGCGGCGGGCGAGAGGGATTCGCCCAGCAGCAGCACCGACCACACGAGGGTCAGCAGCGGCTGGGCGAGCTGGAGCTGGCTGGCCCGGGCGACGCCGATCTCCGCCATGCCCCGGTACCACACGTACAGGCCGAAGAACGTCGATCCGGCGGCCACCCACAGCAGTCCCACGACTCCGTGGGCCGACAGCCGTACCGGCTCGAACGACAGGGCGACCGCCGCCCCGGCCACGGCGAGCGGCAGGCAGAGAATCAGCGCCCAGCCGATGACCTGCCAGCCCGGCATCACCCGCGCCAGCCTGCCGCCCTCGGTGTAGCCCGCGGCGCAGACCAGCAGCGCGCCGAACAGGTACAGGTCCCCGGCCGAGAGCGCGCCGCCGCTCTCCTGGAGGGTGAAGGCGATGACCACGCCGGCTCCGGCCACGGCGGCGAGCCAGAACGTACGCGAGGGGCGCGCCCCGGTCCGTACCGCCGACAAGGCGGCCGTGGTCAGCGGCAGCAGACCGACGACGACGGCCGCGTGCGAGGTGGTGGAGGTCTGCAGCGCGAGGGTGGTCAGCAGCGGGAAGCCCACGACGACCCCGCCGCCGACGACGGCCAGTCCGGCCCAGTGCCGCCGGTCGGGAACCGGGACGCGCAGCGCCAGCAGGAAGCCGCCCGCGAGCAGGGCGGCGAGCACGCTGCGTACGGCGACGAGCGACCACGGGCCAAAGCTCTCCAGCCCCCAGGCGGTGGAGGGGAAGGTGAGCGAGAAGGCGACGACGCCCAGCCCGGCGAGAAGCGTTCCGCTGCTGCGGCTACTGCTGCTGCCGACTGCTATCGGGGTGATGCGAGTAGCGCTATCCTGTACTGTCATGCAAGAGCGTAGCAGTGTTGCGGACCTGGTGAGTTCTCTGCGGAGTGAGCTGAACCGCTACTCACCCGGTGGAAAGCTCCCGTCAAGTCGCGCCCTGGTGGAGCGGTACCGGGTGAGTCCGGTGACCGTCTCCCGGGCGCTGGCCCAGCTCTCCGCCGAGGGGCTGGTCGTCACCCGCCCCGGCGCCGGCGCCTTCCGGGCGCAGCCGCGTACGGACACCCCCGTCGCCGGAGACACCTCGTGGCAGGAGGTCACGCTCAGCGCCGACGCGGCCGGCGAGCTGGTCCCGCGCGCGGTCGACGCCGCCGGGGTCCTGGTCACCCTCGCCGCACCGCCCACCGGCGTGATCGAGTTCAACGGCGGCTACCTGCATCCGTCGCTGCAACCCGAGCGCGCGATGGCCGCCGCCCTGGCCCGGGCCGGCCGTCGGCCCGGCGCCTGGGGGCGGCCGCCCGTCGACGGCCTGCCCGAGCTGCGCGAATGGTTCGCCCGCGAGATCGGCGGCCCGGTCACCGCCGCCGAGGTGCTGGTCACCGCCGGCGGCCAGAGCGCGCTCACCACCGCACTGCGCGCGCTGGCCCCGCCCGGTGCGCCGGTGCTCGTCGAATCCCCGACGTACCCCGGGATGCTGGCGATCGCCCGTGCGTCAGGCCTGCGGCCGGTGCCGGTGCCGGCCGACGCGGACGGCGTACGCACCGAGCTGCTGGCGGCCGCCTTCCGGGCCACCGGTGCCCGGCTCTTCATCTGCCAGCCGCTCTTCCAGAACCCGACCGGGGTCGCGCTCGCCGTGGACCGCCGGCAGGAGGTGGTGCGCATCGCGCGCGCGGCCGGCGCCTTCGTCGTCGAGGACGACTTCGCGCGCCGCCTGGCCCACGAGGACGCGGGCCCGCTGCCCCGGCCGCTGGCCGCAGACGACCCCGACGGCGTCGTCGTGCACGTCTGCTCGCTCACCAAGGCCACCTCACCCAGCCTGCGGGTGGGGGCGCTCGCGGCCCGCGGCCCGGTGCTGGAACGGCTGCGCTCGATCCAGGTCGTCGACAGCTTCTTCGTCCCCCGTCCTCTTCAGGAGACCGCCCTCGAACTCGTCGGGTCGCCGGCCTGGAGCCGCCATCTGCGCACGGTCGCCGCCGAGCTGAAGAACCGCCGCGACGCGCTGGCCGCCGCGCTGCGCCTGGAGATCCCCGCGCTCGCCGTGCCGCGTATCCCGTCCGGCGGCCACCACCTGTGGGTCCGCCTCCCCGACGGCACCGACGAGGCGGCCCTCGTGGCGGGCGCGCTGCGGGCTGGAGTCGCCGTCGCCCCGGGCCGGCCGTACTTCAGCGCGGAACCGCCGGCCGGCCATCTGCGGCTCGGCTTCGCGGGGGTGGCCGGGCCGGCGGAGATCACCGAGGGCGTGCGCCGCCTGCAAATGGCTTGTACGGAACTCCTGCCGCAAGGAAGCTTCCCCTCATGAACCACACCGCCACCGACGACACCGCGACCGAAGAGACCATGACCGACGAGACCATGACCCAGGACTACGAGATCTCCACGGACCCGGACCGGCTGGACACCGCCCTCGTCCACCACTGGCTCTCCACCGACGCGTACTGGGCGCTCGGCCGCCCCCGCGAGAAGCACGACGCCGCGGTCGCCGCCTCGGTCAACTTCGGCCTGTACGACACCGCTTCCGGCGCCCAGCTGGCGTACGCCCGGGTCGTCACCGATCACGCGACCTTCGCCTACCTCTGCGATGTGTACGTCGCCCCGGCTGCCCGCGGCCGGGGCCTGGGCACCGCCCTGGTCACCGCGGTACGGGACCACTTCGCCCCGGCCGGCCTGCGCCGCTTCCTGCTCGCCACGGACGACGCGCACGGTGTCTACGAGAAGATCGGTTTCCGGCGGATCGACGACCCCGCGAAGTGGATGGCCCTGAGTCTCGCGTGACTCCTGAATTCCTTCTTGACCTGCGAGGCCTCCGGCCTCACGATCGGCCGCATGCATGTTCGGGTCACGCTGATCGCCGCCGCTCGCAGCGCCGCGCTGCTGGCCGAGCGTTTCGACGACGACCGGCCGCTCGACCAGGCCGGCTGGCACGAGGTGCAGCTCGCCGCGCACGGGCTGATCCCCCTCGGCGCGGCGGAGCTGCGGTACTGCTCGCCCACCCCGCGCAGCCGGGCCACCGGCCAGGCGCTCGGCTTCGCGCCGATGGCCCAGCCCGCGCTGCGCGAGTGCGACATGGGCCGCTGGCGCGGGCTGACCCTGGGTGAGGTCACCGCCCATGAGCCGGAGGCGGTCGACGCCTGGCTGGCCGACCCGCGCTCGGCCCCGCACGGCGGTGAGTCCCTGCTCGCCTTCATCTCCCGGATCGGCGGCTGGCTGGACACCCGTCCGGCCGACGACGGCGGCATGATCGTCGCGGTCGCCGAGCCCTCGGTCGTCCGGGCGGCCTTGGTGTACGCCCTGAAAGCGCCCCCGTCGACGTACTGGAACGTCGACGTCCGCCCACTGTCGACGGTCACCCTGGCGGGCTGGTCGGGCCGCTGGAGCCTGCGACTGCAGTCGGCGGCGCTCTAGTACTCCCGTGCGGTCTTGTGATCTCGAACCGGCCCGCGATCCGGGCCATGATCACGCCGTGGCCGTACCTGTTCCCAGCCCTGCTCCTGCGTCGCTTCGGGTGCGATGCGACGCCGTGTCCTATGCGCTGCCGGGACCGTCGAGGAAGCGAAGCAGCACGGCGGCCTCCGCGCGGAGCCGCGCGGCTCGGTCAGCGTGCGCGGGCGCAGTCAACTGCGCCGCAACCTCCAGTCGCTCGGCGGCCTCGGCGCGCACGACATCCACCACAGTGCGCTCGCTCAGCTCACGCCGCGCTGCTTCGGTGACACCGACACCGACCGGCGACTGCTCAAGGGCCAAGCCGCGGAGCTCAGCTTCACCCACGGGCACCGCCTCAGCGTTGTCCAGCGCAGCAAGTGTCGCGCGCAAGGCGCTCACCGCGGCCTTGTCACGGGCACGCATGGCTTCCGGCAGTGCTTGACGCATACGAAGACGTAAAGACATGCCGGTGACCTTATGGCGGCGCCCCTGGACCCACAACGCGATATACGTGCCGGCGAGGTGGTGGCGGAGGGGCGTAACCCGCGTACGACCGTCCGGGCGGCCAGCCCGGTCGTACGGCGCAACGCCGAACTCGCGCCCGCCACCACCCGAATCGCGACCGCACCCGGCTTCCCGGACGCGGACGGCACGTCCGACTGCTACGCGTGCCGTGGGACCGGATCACCGCGGCCGGTGGCGACGGCAGCCGGCGACGAGGCGTTCAGGCCCCGACCGAGCCGTCGATCGCCTCGCGCAGGAAGTCCGCGTGGCCGTTGTGGCGGGCGTACTCGTGCATCAGGTGCAGCATCACCAGCCGGAGCGAGACCTGCTCGCCAGTCCCGGCCCGGTAGCCGGTCACGTCGAGCGACTCCGCCGCCGCCTCGATTCGCCGCGCGTGCGCGACCTCCGTCTGCCAGGCGTCGAAGGCCTCCGACCGCGTGGCCGCGCTCGCGTCGTACGCCACCTGGAAGTCGCCCTCGTCCGACCACACCAGCGGGATGTCCTCCCCGTTGATCACCCGGCGGAACCACGCCCGCTCCACCTCGGCCATGTGCCGTACCAGCCCGAGCAGGGAAAGCGTCGAGGGCGGCATCGACCGGCGCCGCAGGTCCTCGTCGGAGAGGCCCTCGGTCTTCATCGCCAGCGTCGCACGGTGGTAGTCGAGAAAGGCGCGCAGCGTCTCGCGCTCTCCCGCGACCAGGGGCGGGCCGATCCGTTCGACGGTCACGGTGGAGGTCCTTTCGGCGCGGCAGCGCAGCAGCAGGCCAGCGTAGTGGGCAGGTGCGACCAGGCCGCTCCGGTGCCATGCTCAACATGCTCAGAAGGAGAGGCAGTCCACGATGGGTTTCTATGCCGAGCGAGTCCTGCCGCGGATCGTCAACGCCGCGTGTGGGGTCAAGACCGCCGAGCCGCTGCGCCGCCGCGTCTGCGCGGGCCTGCGGGGCGAAGTGGTCGAGATCGGATTCGGAACAGGACACAACGTGCCCTTCTACCCGGCCACCGTGACCGGAGTGGCCGCCGTCGAGCCGTCCGACCTCGGGTGGAAGCTCGCCGGTGACCGTCTCAGGGCGACACCCGTCCCGGTGCGGCGCGCCGGTCTGGACGGCCAGTCGCTTCCGTTCGCGGACAACAGCTTCGATGCCGCCCTGTCCACCTGGACCCTCTGCACCATCCCCGACGCCGACGCCGCCCTGCGGGAGGTGCGGCGCGTCCTCAAGCCCGGGGGAGTCCTGCACTTCGTGGAGCACGGACTGGCCCCGGAACCGGACCAGAGCGTGCGCCGCTGGCAACGACGCCTCGAGCCGCTCAACAAACGGCTCTTCGGCGGGTGCCACCTCACCCGGCCGATCGCCGACATGCTGACGGCCGCGGGGTTCACGATCACGGACATCGAGGTCTTCTACGAAAAGGGCGCACCGAAGTTCATCGCCGCCGACTCCCTCGGCACCGCCCTGTCCTCCTAGCGCCTCCTGGCCGCCCACCAGGCCCGCAGCCGGAAAGCGTTTGACGCCCGCCGGCGTCCGGCGATCGGATGGCGGCCCATGAGCACAGGGCAGATGCATCCCGGCCAGCACCCCATCGACGACGACCTCGTACGGCGGCTGATCGCCGGGCAGTTCCCGCAGTGGGCGGAGCTGGCGGTGGAGCGGTTTCCCTCCGGCGGCACGGTCAACGCCATGTACCGGCTGGGCGACGCCATGGTCGTACGGCTGCCGCTGGTCGAAGGCGGAGCCGGGGACGTGTCGATGGAGCGGGAGTGGCTGCCCCGCCTCGCGCCCCGGCTGGCCACGGCAGTCCCCGAGGTGCTCGGGGCCGGGGAGCCCGCCGAGGGGTATCCGTGGCCGTGGTCGGTGTACCGGTGGCTGACGGGCGAGAACCCCGAGGCGGGGGCGCTGAGTGAGCCCGTGCTGCTGGCCAGGGACCTGGCCCGGTTCGTGGCGGCGATGCGAAGCATCACCCTCTCCGGGGCGCCGGTGGCCCACCGCGGCGGGCCGGTCGCCGCGCTCGACGCGGAGACCCGTGCCGCGATCGAGGCCCTGCGCGAGATCCCGCAGGAGGACATCGACTGCGATGCCGCGGCCGCCGTATGGGAGGACGCGCTGCGCGCCCCGGGCTGGGACGGGCCGCCGGTGTGGCTGCACGCCGATCTGATGCCGGGCAATCTGCTGGTGGACGGCGGCAGACTGACGTCGGTGATCGACTTCGGGTGCATGGGGGTGGGCGATCCGGCCTGCGATCTGTTCCCGGCGTGGAATCTGCTGCCGGCCGATGCGAGGGAGGTCTTCCGCGAGGCGCTCGGCGTGGACGACGCGACCTGGAACCGCGGCCGGGCGCGGACGCTCTCCCAGGCGCTGATCGCGCTGCCGTACTACCGCAGGACGAACCCGGCGATGGCGCACAACGCCCGGCACGTGATCGGGGCGGTACTGGGAGAGGGCTGAGGACACCGGCCAGGTCCAGGCCGCCCTGGCCGGCCCGCCCGGCATGTACGCATGCGACTGAGTGCTTGAGTTGGCCCGTTTCGCCAAGTACCGCGCTCAGGACGGGACGTGCCCCGGGGGCCGCCAACAAGCTGTTGACTTCGAAATACACAAGCCATTCGGTCACGGCCCAGGCAGGATGCCCTCTGTGAACCATGTCCTGTGCGGGCTCGCTGCCAATGCGGCCCTGCCGTCCGAGCTGGTCGGCCGGCTGATCGCGGTCGCGGACGCGGACATCGCCGCAGACCTCGGTGGTCGCGCGGACCTCAGCCACGCGCAGGCGGTTGCGTTGGTCTCACGCGTTGAGGAGAGCGCTGTACGGCTCGTGTACGAGGGCCGGCTGACCGCGGTCGACGTTGATCCCGCAGCACAGCCGCATGCCGCCCTCGCCTTGCTCGAGGGGCGTTCCGGCAGCCCGGAGTGGGCGCGCCTGTTCGCGGCGGATCCGGTCTTCGAGCGCCGGGAGAAGCTGGCTGCCTGCTCCGGCCTCCCGTCCGATGTGGTGGAGACGCTCGCCGCGGACTCAGACGTACGGGTCGTTGCGGAGCTCGCGTTGTGGACTACGCCGGAAGTCGCCGCCAGGCTTGCGGGGCATCCGCATGCCGAGGTCCGCCGCGCGGTGGCGGCCAACGAGGTGACGCCCCCGGACGTATTGGCGGCGCTGATCACTGACGAGGGGTTGCCTCCCGCGCGGCGGTGCCTGGTCTGCGACCGCGAGGAGCCGCCCTTCGTGCATGACCGGCAATGCCAGAGGCTCGACTGCGATCTGCTGCCGGGAGCCTCCTGCGACGGCTCCCATGAGTCCACCGTGCACGACATGCAGCAGGCGGCGCTGCGGAACCCGGCCACACCCACCGGAGCCGTCGTCGGCTTCGCCGACCACCCTTCTATGCTGCTGCGCCGAGCACTCGCCACCCGCCCGGATCTGCCCTCGGAGGTGAGCGGACGCCTCGCCGTAGATCCCACTCCCGGTGTCCGAGCCGACCTCGCCGAGAATCCCGCGATCGACAGCGCCCTGATCCGCACACTGGCCGGCGACCGTGGCCACGATGTGCAGCGCAGGCTCGCACACAACCCGAACGCGCCGCTTGACGTGCTCATCCACCTGGCCGGCGCTACCAAGATCGGCGCCACCCTGCTGCCGCGGATCGCCACCGCCTCTCCCACCGAGGTTGAGGAGCTGGCCCAGTCGCCGAATCCAGCCGCGCGGATGCTCCTGGCCCAACGACGCGATCTGCCGGCCGAGATCCGAGACGCGCTGGCCACCGATCCCGATGCGAAAGTGGTCACGTCCATCGCTCCGCACCCAGGTCTCTCCGAAGCAGAGTTGCGCGCCATGGTGGACCGGCACGGAGTCCGGGTTGTCGCCAAGGTGGCGGCCAACCCGGACGCGACTCCGGCGCTGCTGGAGGACTTGGCCCGGCACGAACCCTCGGTACAGAAAGCGTTCCGCGAGGTCGCCCGGCTTCGCAATGCGACGGCCTCGGCGCTGCTCGCCTGCTTGGCGGACAAACAGGCGAGGCCCACAGCCGCTGGCCATCCGGCACTCCCGCCACCGGTCATCGTAGAGCTGCTCACCGACGCCGACTGGCAGGTGGTGGAAGCGGCGGCAGCCAATCCGTCGCTGCCGCTTGCCGCGATGCGGGATCTGGTGCCCTAGCTGTATTGCCCTGCCCGCCAACTGAAGCGCTCAGTCACAACGCATGAGTGACTGGACCCGCTAGTTGGCCATCGGGGATCCGAACTACATGGCCGAGTCTGATGCGGGAGACCTACGTGTTTCGGGCCCCCGTGCTGCTGTGCAGCGCGGGGGGCCGAAGGGGTGCCGTCCTCGCTCCGACTCGGGTCACTGGATTCCGGTGGCTCTGGTCACCATGCGCTGATGACCGGCGCGTCGGGTTCGTGCTGCCGCCAGGCCTCATTGAGGCGCGCGAGCCGGTCCGCGGCGGCGATGCCGCGCAGGGACGCGACCTTGCCGTCGCTGACTTCGAACGCCACGGCGCCCACGACCCGGTCCTCGACCACGGCGAGGACGGCCGGGGAGCCGTTGACCAGCGCAATGTGCATCGCGGGCGAGCCGCCGGCCAGCCGCCGCTTCGCCGGCGTGGGCTTGAAGCCGGCCCGCACATAGGAGGCGATGCGCTCGCGCGTCTTGTACCGCAGCAGCCGCCTGGCCAGTCCGGCGCCGTCCGAGACCGCGGTCGCGTCGGCGGTGAGCAGCGCCACCAGCCGTTCGGTGCGCCCCGACGTGGCGGCGGCGAGGAACTCCTCGACGATCCGGCGCGCGGACGCGGGGTCCACCTCGTCGCCGCCGCGGCGCTCGGGAGCGACCCGGCGTCGGGCCCGGTGGACATGCTGCTGGCTCGCGGACTCGGTGATGTCGAGGATCCCGGCGATCTCGGCGTGGGGGTACGAGAAGGCCTCGCGCAGGATGTAAGCGGCCCGCTCGACCGGCGAGAGGCGCTCCATGAGGGTCAGTACGGCCAAGGACACCGATTCGCGCTGCTCGAAGGTATCGGCAGGGCCGAGCATCGGGTCGCCCTCGAGGAGTGGCTCGGGCAGCCAGGCACCGGCCGCTCGCTCGTGGCGCGCCTGCGCCGAGCGGAGCCGGTCGAGGCAGAGATTGGTGACGACCTTGGTCAGCCACGCCTCCGGCACCTCGACCCGTTCGCGGTCTGCGGCCTGCCAGCGCAGGAACGTATCCTGCACGGCGTCCTCGGCGTCGGCGGCCGAGCCGAGCAGACGGTACGCGAGCGAGGCCAGCCGACCCCGGCTGGCCTCGAACCGATCGATGGCTGCGCTGTCCATGCGGAACAGCCTATGCAGCGACCCTGACACCGGCCCGGTCGGGCGCGGTGGCCAGGCGGCGCTTGCGCTTCGGCATGCCGAAGGTCGGGTGGGCGATGCCCCACCCGGCCCCCTTGAGCACGCCCGACTTGAGCCGCGCGGCGGTCCGGCCGCCCAGGTACCAGGACTTCGACCGGACGTCCCCATCCACCATCTGGAAGATCGCGTCCCGCCGCCCGAGGCTGATGTGGTTGCCGTGGTACTTCAGCCCGGTGGTCGGGACCTCACTGCCCGTCAGGCGCGCGATGATCGCGGCGGTCGCCTGCATGTTGGTGAAGCCGGCCGAGGCGCAGGACATCGGCAGCGGCCGGCCGTTCTCGCCGATCGCGTAGGCGCAGTCACCGGCGGCGTAGACGTCCGGGTGCGAGACCGAGCGCATGGTGCGGTCGACGACGATCTGGCCGGTCTCGGCGACCTCCAGGCCGCTGGCGGCCGCGATGGGGTGCACGGCGAACCCGGCCGACCACACGGTCACGTCGGCCGGGATGGACGTACCGTCGGCGGCGATCGCCCGTGTCGGCTCGACGGCTTCGATGCCGGTGTGCTCGTGGACGGTGATGCCGAGCCGGTCGAAGGCCTGGCGCAGGTGACGGCGGGCCTTCGGGGAGAGCCAGGCGCCCAGCTCGCCGCGGGCGGCGAGCGCGACCGAGAGGTCGGGCCGGGACTCGGCGAACTCGGTGGCGGTCTCGATGCCGGTCAGCCCCTCACCGACGACCAGCACGGTGCCGCCCTCCCCCAGGCCGGCCAGGCGTTCGCGCAGACGCAGCGCCGAGGACCGGCCGGTCACATCGAAGGCGTACTCGGCCACGCCGGGGACGCCATGGTGTGCTACAGAGCTGCCGAGCGCGTAGAGAAGCGTGTCGTACGCGAGCTCGCCATCGCCGTCCTCGCCGGTCACTGCGACGGTCCTGCGCTCGGGGTCGACGCCGGTGACGCGCGCCAGGCGCAGCCGCACCCCGGTGCCGGCGAATACGTCGGCGAGCTTGCGGACCGCGAGGTCCTGGCCGATCGCGAGCTGGTGGAGCCGCATCCGCTCAACGAAGTCGGGCACGGCGTTGACGACGGTGATCTCGGTGTCGGCGGGGGAGAGCCGGCGGGCCAGGTTTCCGGCGGCGAAGGCCCCGGCGTATCCGGCGCCGAGTACGACGATGCGGTGCTTCATGGCGTTGCTCCTGTCTCGTTCGCGTGCCCCTTGAACGAGACGGCGCCCCGATTGCTGACAGGAGCCGGGTGTGACGCGGGTCACCGAACCAAGACGAGCGGCGGAGCCTCCGACAGACGCTTCGGCCTGTCTTGGGCAGTCGAAACGGGGCGATGGCCAACTGCGGATCGACCGCAACTCCGCGCCCGCCTGGAAAGACTTTGCATAAAAGTGCAGCGATACGTATAGTCATGCCATCGATGAGGAGGGTTCGATGACGGTACGTGCAGCAGTGGCAGGGGCGAGCGGGTATGCGGGCGGCGAGCTGCTGCGCCTGCTCCTGGCCCACCCCGAGGTCCAGATCGGCGCCCTGACCGGCAACTCCAACGCCGGCCAGAAGCTCGGCGCCCTGCAGCCGCACCTGCTGCCGCTGGCGGACCGCGTCCTGGAAGCGACCACCCCCGAGGTGCTGGCCGGCCACGACGTCGTGTTCCTCGCGCTGCCGCACGGCCAGTCCGCGGCCGTCGCCGAGCAGCTCGGCGACGACGTGCTCGTCGTCGACATGGGCGCCGACTTCCGGCTGAAGGACTCGGCCGACTGGGAACGCTTCTACGCCTCCGCGCATGCCGGGACCTGGCCCTACGGGCTCCCCGAACTGCCGGGCGGCCGTGCCGCGCTGGAGGGGTCCAAACGCGTCGCGGTGCCCGGCTGCTACCCGACCGCCGTCTCGCTCGCGCTGTTCCCGGCGTACGCGGCGGTGCTCGCCGAGCCCGAGGCGGTGATCGTCGCCGCGACCGGCACCTCCGGCGCGGGCAAGGCGCTCAAGCCGCATCTGCTCGGCTCCGAGGTGATGGGCTCGATGAGCCCGTACGGAGTCGGGGGCGGCCACCGGCACACCCCGGAGATGATCCAGAACCTGAGCGCCGCGGCGGATGAGCCGGTCTCCGTGTCCTTCACCCCGACCCTCGCCCCGATGGCCCGCGGCATCCTCGCCACGTGCAGCGCGAAGGCGAAGCCCGGCGCGACCGCCGAGTCCGTACGCGCGGCGTACGAAAAGGCGCTCCAGGACGAGCCGTTCGTCCATCTGCTCCCCGAGGGGCAGTGGCCCGCGACCGCTTCCGTGTACGGCTCGAACGCCGTGCACGTCCAGGTCGCGTACGACGAGTCGGCCGGCCGTGTGATCGCGATCAGCGCCATCGACAACCTCACCAAGGGCACCGCCGGCGGCGCGGTGCAGAGCATGAACATCGCCCTCGGACTTCCCGAGGCCATGGGACTTTCCACGATCGGAGTGGCTCCGTGAGCGACGGACGGGCAGCCGCCGGGCTGCACACGGGCACGATGGCCGCGCCGCTGCGCTGCGCGGCCGGAGAAGCGAACGAGGAGATGCAGTGAGCGTCACGGCAGCACAGGGATTCACCGCGGCGGGCATCGCCGCCGGGATCAAGGAGAGCGGCAACCCGGACCTGGCCCTCGTGGTCAACAACGGGCCGCGTCTGGCCGCCGCGGGCGTCTTCACCTCCAACCGCGTCAAGGCCGCCCCGGTCCTCTGGTCCGAGCAGGTCGTCAAGGGCGGCACCGTCAGCGCCGTGGTCCTCAACTCCGGTGGCGCCAACGCCTGTACCGGCCCCCAGGGCTTCCAGGACACCCACGCCACCGCAGAGAAGGCCGCCGAGGTACTCGAAGGGCACAGCGCCGGCGAGATCGCCGTCGCCTCCACCGGGCTCATCGGCGTCACCCTGCCGATGGACAAGCTGCTGCCCGGTATCGAGAAGGCCGCCGCCGAACTCTCCCCGCACGGCGGCGAGAAGGCCGCCATCGCCATCAAGACCACCGACACCGTGCACAAGACCGCGGTGGTCACCCAGGCGGGCTGGACCGTCGGCGGCATGGCCAAGGGTGCGGGCATGCTGGCCCCGGGCCTGGCCACCATGCTCGTGGTCCTGACCACCGACGCCGACCTCGGCACCGAGGTACTGGACCGGGCGCTGCGCGCCGCCACCCGGACCACCTTCGACCGGGTCGACTCCGACGGCTGCATGTCCACCAACGACACCGTGCTGCTGCTCGCCTCCGGCGCCTCCGGGGTCACCCCCGCGTACGCCGACTTCGCCGCGGCCGTCACAGCGGTCTGTGACGACCTCGCCCGCCAGCTGATCGGCGACGCCGAGGGCGCGAGCAAGGACATCCGCATCGAGGTGATCAACGCGGCGACCGAGGACGACGCCGTCGAGGTCGGCCGGTCCATCGCCCGGAACAACCTGCTCAAGTGCGCCATCCACGGCGAGGACCCCAACTGGGGCCGGGTGCTCTCCGCCATCGGCACGACGAAGGCCGCCTTCGACCCCGACCGGCTCAACGTCGCCATCAACGGCATCTGGGTCTGCAAGAACGGTTCGGTCGGCGAGGACCGGGACCTGGTCGACATGCGCTTCCGCGAGGTGAAGATCACCGCCGACCTGTCCGCGGGCAGCGAGTCCGCCGTGATCTGGGCCAATGACCTGACCGCGGACTACGTCCACGAGAACAGCGCCTACAGCTCATGAGCGCGCGCAAGCACACCGCACTGCCGAAGGCGCAGATCCTCATCGAGGCGCTGCCCTGGCTGACCCGCCACAACGGCAAGACCGTCGTCATCAAGTTCGGCGGCAACGCCATGATCGACGAGGACCTGAAGGCGGCCTTCGCCCAGGACGTCGTCTTCCTGCGCCACGCCGGCCTCAAGCCGGTCGTCGTACACGGCGGCGGACCGCAGATCAGCGCCCAGCTCGACAAGCACGGCCTGGTCAGCGAGTTCAAGGCCGGACTGCGGGTGACGACCCCGGAGGCGATGGACGTCGTACGGATGGTGCTGGCCGGCCAGGTCCAGCGCGAGCTGGTGGGGCTGCTCAACCAGCACGGCCCGCTGGCCGTCGGCATGACCGGCGAGGACGCGCACACCATCACCGCCATCCAGCACCGGCCCGAGATCGACGGCGAGCTGGTCGACATCGGCCGGGTCGGCGAGATCACCGCGATCGACACCGGTGCCATCGAGGCGCTGCTGGCGGACGGCCGTATCCCGGTCATCTCCTCCATCGCCCGCAGCGCCGACGACGGACACGTCTACAACGTCAACGCGGACACCGCCGCGGCCGCGCTGGCCGCCGCGCTGAACGCCGAGACCCTGATGGTCCTCACCGACGTGGAGGGTCTGTACGCGGACTGGCCCAGCAGCGACGAGGTGATCAGCCAGCTCACCGCGAGCGAGCTGGAGAAACTGCTGCCCGAGCTGTCCAGCGGCATGGTGCCCAAGATGGAGGGCTGCCTGCACGCCGTACGCAACGGGGTCCACACCGCGCGCGTGATCGACGGACGGGTCCAGCACGCGATCCTGCTGGAGATCTTCACCGACGAGGGCATCGGCACGATGGTCGTGCCCGACGCGCCAGGACAGGGACCGGGACTGGGACAGGGACCGGGCCAGGGACAGGGACCGGGGGAATCATGAGCAACCAGGAGTGCACGCAGCGCTGGCAGAGCGTGATGACGGACAACTACGGCACCCCGAAGCTGGCGCTGGTGCGCGGCGCGGGCGCCAAGGTCTGGGACGCCGACGGCACCGAGTACACCGACTTCGTCGGCGGCATCGCCGTGAACGCGCTCGGCCACGCCCACCCCGCCGTCGTCGAGGCGGTCTCGGCGCAGATCGCCTCGCTCGGCCACATCTCCAACCTGTACGTCGCCGAGCCGCCCGTCGCGCTCGCCGAGCGGCTGATCCAGCTCGCCGGCCGGCCGGCCCGGGTCTTCTTCGCCAACTCGGGCGCGGAGGCCGTCGAAGCCGCCTTCAAGATCGGCCGGCTCACCGGACGCTCCCATATGGTCTCCACGCAGGGCGGCTTCCACGGCCGGACCATGGGAGCCCTCGCGCTCACCGGGCAGCCGAAGAAGCAGCAGCCGTTCCTGCCGCTGCCGGGTGACGTCACCCACGTCCCGTACGGAGACGTCGAGGCGTTGCGCGCGGCCGTCACGACCGACACCGCGCTGCTGATCATCGAGCCCGTCCAGGGCGAGAACGGCGTGGTCGTCCCGCCCCAGGGCTATCTGCGGGCGGCCCGCGAGATCACCCGGGCGACCGGCACGCTGCTCGTCCTCGACGAGGTGCAGACCGGCATCGGCCGGACCGGCCACTGGTTCGAGTACCAGGCCCACGAGGGCGTCGAACCCGACATCATCACCCTCGCCAAGGGCCTGGGCGGCGGACTGCCGATCGGCGCGACCGTCGCCTTCGGCGCGGCCGCCGAGCTGCTTCAGCCGGGCCAGCACGGCACGACCTTCGGCGGGAACCCCGTCGCGTGCGCCGCCGGACTGGCCGTACTGGACACACTCGCGGCCGACGGACTCCTCGACCAGGTCAAGAGCACCGGCGAAAAGCTCCGCAACGGAATCGAGGCGCTGGCCCACCCGTTGGTCTCCCATGTCCGTGGTGCGGGACTGCTCCTGGGTATCGTGCTCACTGAGTCCCTCGCGCCGCAGGTGCAGCAGGCGGCTCAGGACGCCGGTTTCCTGGTGAACGCGCCCGCGCCCGATGTCATCCGGCTGATGCCTCCGCTGATCATCGGGGACGACGAGGTGGACGCGTTCCTCCGGGTCCTGCCCGGCGTTCTCGGCGCTGCTTACGGGGACGGACGATCCGGAGAATGAGACGACGATGACCGAGGCGCAGGACAACGAGCACGGCGGCCAGGCCGTACCGCAGACCCGCACCGCCCGCCACCGCCGGATCGTGGACATCCTGAACCGGCAACCGGTGCGCTCCCAGAGCCAGTTGGCGAAACTGCTCGCCGATGACGGGCTGAGTGTCACTCAGGCGACGCTCTCCCGCGACCTGGACGAACTGGGTGCGGTGAAGATCCGCAACACCGGCGGCGAGCTGATCTACGCGGTGCCCAGCGAGGGCGGATTCCGTACCCCGCAGGCGCCGTTGGGGGAGTCGGCCAAGGAGGAGCGGATGCGGCGCCTGTCCGGCGAGCTGCTGATCTCCGCCGAGGCGTCGGCCAACCTCGTGGTGCTGCGTACGCCGCCGGGGGCCGCCCAGTTCCTGGCCTCGGCCATCGACCAGGCCGAACTGCACGCCGTCCTGGGCACGATCGCGGGTGACGACACGCTGATGCTCATCAGCCGCGACCCGGCGGGCGGGCAGGCGCTCGCCGACCACATGCTGCGCCTCGCGCAGAAGGAGGGCTGACCTCTCGGCCGCCCCTCAGCCGCCCCTTCAGTAGCGCGTGATCGCGGTCGGGCCCGAGCTGGTCCCGACCGCGATGTGCGGGCGGCGCTCCGGATCGGCCCACCGCAGGATCCTCTTCATCGCCCCCTGGGGCACGGACACGCAACCAGCCGTCGCGCCCCGGCCGTTGACATGCAGGAAAATTCCGGCGCCCCGGCCGCGTACCGGCTCGGCGTAGTTGAAGCCGATGACCATCCCGTACGCGTACTGGGTCCGGTACGTGATCATGTGCTCGGACTCGTCGGCCGAGCAGTCCGCCGGCCGCGGCTCGACCCACCGGTTGTACTGCCGCGAGGCGTTGTCCTGGCACCACCAGGACCCGTCCGTCACCCGCCGGTACGAGAAGTCCGTTCCGGCCGGCGGCGCCTTGATCCCGAACGCGAACGGCAGGTCGTACAGACCGGTCGGCGTGGTGCTGGTGCCCTGCTTCCGTACCCGCCCGTCCGCCAGGCCGTTCGCCCCGAACCTGGCCTCGGCGGAACCGGCCCGGACCCATCCGCCGCCCCGCCGGTCCCACCAGGTCAGCCGCCCGGTGCTGGAACCGGCGCGCGGGGCGACGGCGGTGATGAGCTGGCGGCCGCCGCCGGTGTCGGCCATCCGGTCGGGCAGTGGCGCGGCGCGGCCCGGCGAGAGCGCGGCCGTGGCGGCGACGACGAACAGGACCGTACCCAGAACAGGACCCTTGCGCATACCGGCGACCGTACGCGCGGGGGCCGGCGGCGGCAGCGTGCCTGGGCCGTCCGGCCTAGGGCCTGTCCGGCGGATCAGGGCTGGATAGGACGCGGCGTCTGGTGCACTGCGCTGCGCTCCGTCTCCGCTCTTGTCCAGGCCCTTGGATGCGGAGCTGCATCGCAAGGCGCCGGAGTGTCCTAATAGCGGAGCTATTCGGGCATTTCGGCAACGCGGCGAGGTGCCGTGCCTGGGGGCACCTCCCAGCGGTAGCTGGGGGAGCGTCGTGGCCCCGGCCAAGATCCGCCGGACAGGCCCTAACGGAACCGCCCACGCGTGACGGCCGGACTCAGGGGGTCGGCGGCAGCGGCAGCGGGAGGCCGGGAAGGCCGTCGATGCTGGTGGCGATGGCCGGCTTCTGCTCGAAGTACGCGCCGAGCGACGCGTCGTCCTCGCGCGAGAAGCGCTGCGCGTGCAGCTCGCGCTCGTCGTCGTACGTCATGTAGGGGACGGCGAACCCGCAGCTGTCCCGGATGAGTTCGGCCCGTACGACGATGATGGCGCGCAGCCCGTGCGGGCCGGTGTCGATGTCCGGGAAGTGCGTCAGCAGTTCCTTCCAGCGCGGGTCGTCACGGAAGACCGGCTCGCCGCGTCCGTGCACCCGCACGATCGTCGGCGGCCCCTGGAACGCGCACCACATCAGGGTGATGCGGCCGTTCTCCCTCAGGTGCGCGATGGTCTCGTTGTGGCTGCCCGCGAAGTCGAGGTACGCCACGGTGCGCTCGTCGATGACGGCGAACGAGCCCGTCAGTCCCTTGGGGGAGAGGTTCACGGTGCCGTCGCCGGAGAGCGGGGCGGTCGCGGTGAAGAAGATGTGCTGTTCCTCGATGAAGGTGCGCAGCCGGCCGTCTATCTGTTCATAGAGCTTTCCCATGACACGGATTATCGGCGACCGAATCCGCGCACCGCCGCCGTTTTTCAGCTGGTGATACCCGCCCGCCACCGAAGCTGTCGCAGGACGTCGTCGCTGAACAGATGCGAGCAGCGGTCCAGGAGCGCCGCCACCTCCGCGTCCCCGCGTGGCACGGCGCCCGTCGGCACCCACTGCTGTACGGCCGGCCTCGCCAGAGCACTGAGCCGAGGATCGTCGTCGGACAAGAGGCTGACGGCCGCCCGGAGTTGAGCGACCGGGCCCTTCACTCGCAGCAGGCGGAAGGCCGCCCGCCGGTTGTGGGAGGGCCGGTCCGGGAGGAGCCGCCGAGCCAGCCACTCCTCCGCCAGCCGGTCCACCGACGGCAGGAGCGCCATGGCCGTCTCCCGCGCCACGGCCGGCGCGGGGTCGTCCAGCAGCGGCCGCAGCAACTCCGCGTCGGCCGCGTCCAGCAGACGCAGTCCGGCGACCGCCCGGGCCCGGACGGCCCCCACCGGGTGGGCGAGCAGCGGCACCAGGAGCGCGGCGTCGGCGCGCGTGCCGCACTCGGCGAGGCCGACCGGCGCGCCGGGCGGCAAGCTCCGCGCCGCCGGGTCCGCGCACAGGGCGCGGTAGAGGGGCTGCGGATCGGTTCCGTGCTGCCGGAGCACCCAGCGCGCGCACGCCCGTACGACACCGGAGCGGTCGACGAGGAACGGTTCCGCCTGCGCGGCTCGGCCCGCCCGGCGCAGCGCGGTGACCCCGGCGGACCGCACCCGTGGGTGCCGGGAGCCCAGCAGCGGGCCGAGCACGGCTTCGTACGCCCCGTCCTCGTCGTACTCGTCGTACGCGCCGTCCGCCTCGCGCGCCCCGTCCCGTACCGCGGCGAGGGCGGCCTCCGCGCAGAGGTCCTGGATCACCACGTCGCCGTCGTCGGCGGCCGTACGGGCAAGCCGCGCGGGCGAGAGCAGTTGCCGCCGCACCGCGATCCGGTGGGCGAACCGGCGGGTGGCGCGGTCCTCGCTCACCAGCAGGCCTTCGACGCCCTCGGGCGGCCCTTCGCGCAGCATGCGGTCCAGCAGCTCGTGGGCGAAGCCGCCGTGGCGGCGGCTTGCGACCCGCAGGACCAGGGTGGCGAGAGTGCTGATGTCCGGTCCGGCTGTGGGCAGCAGGTCCGCCAGCAGGGTCCGGGCCCGTTCCCGCACCGGGGCCGCCCAGTCCGCGCAGCGGATCACGACCAGCGGAAGCAGCCCGGGAAAGGTGTCTGCCGCCCGGTCGAGTGCAGCCTCACGGACCCGGCCGTCGGGGTGGCAGAGGGCGAGAGCGAGCACGCTCTCGCCGACCGGCCTGCTGTGCCGGTGGAGCGTCGGCCACCGCAGCCGTTCCTCGAACAGCCGGCGGGAGGGGAGCAGGGCCGGCCGGTGATCGGCCAGGACGCGTACCTCGAGGTCGAGCCCCGTCCAGGCGGCGGCGTCGGTGATGTCGATGACCGCAGGGACCGGTTCGCCCTGCGCGAGCCGCTCCGCCGCAGCCCAGTCGGACTCGTAACCCCTGCTCATCGCCGCCCCCTGCGCTCTGGCCGAAGCGCCGATCGTAGGCGTGACCAGCGCCTTCTCGCCCCTGGTTATCGACCGCATCGCGTCGCGTTGACGAAACATACGGAGTAGTGCATAGTTATGCCAGTCGTTGAATGCACCGTAAGGAGAAACCCGTGACCGAGCGCGTCGTACTCGCCTACTCGGGCGGCCTGGACACCTCCGTCGCCATCGGCTGGATCGCCGAGGAGACGGGCGCCGAGGTCATCGCCGTCGCCGTGGACGTCGGCCAGGGCGGCGAGGACCTGGACGTCATCCGCAAGCGCGCGCTCGCCTGCGGTGCCGTCGAGGCCGAGGTCGCGGATGCCAAGGACGAGTTCGCCGACGAGTACTGCCTCCCGGCGATCAAGGCGAACGCCCTCTACATGGACCGCTACCCGCTGGTCTCCGCGCTCTCCCGGCCGACGATCGTCAAGCACCTCGTCGCCGCCGCGAAGAAGCACAACGCCGGCATCGTCGCCCACGGCTGCACCGGCAAGGGCAACGACCAGGTCCGCTTCGAGGCCGGCATCGTCGCCCTCGCCCCCGAGCTGAAGTGCATCGCTCCGGTCCGCGACTACGCGATGACCCGGGACAAGGCGATCGCGTTCTGCGAGGCGAAGAACCTCCCGATCGCGACCACCAAGAAGTCCCCGTACTCCATCGACCAGAACGTCTTCGGCCGGGCCGTCGAGACCGGGTTCCTCGAGGACATCTGGAACGCGCCGATCGAGGACATCTACGAGTACACCCAGAACCCGGCCCTCGCCCGTGAGGCCGACGAGGTCGTCATCTCCTTCAAGGAGGGCGTCCCGGTCGCCATCGACGGCCGGCCCGTCACCGTCCTGCAGGCCATCCAGCAGCTCAACGAGCGGGCCGGCGCCCAGGGCATCGGCCGGATCGACATGGTCGAGGACCGGCTCGTCGGCATCAAGTCCCGTGAGGTGTACGAGGCGCCCGGCGCGATCGCGCTGATCACCGCCCACCAGGAGCTGGAGAGCGTCACCGTCGAGCGCGAGCTGGCCCGGTACAAGCGACAGGTCGAGCAGCGCTGGGGCGAGATGGTCTACGACGGCCTGTGGTTCTCCCCGCTCAAGCGCGCCCTGGACGGTTTCATCAACGAGGCCAACCAGCACGTCACCGGCGACATCCGGATGACGCTGCACGGCGGCCGGGCCGTTGTCACCGGCCGGAGGTCCGACGAGTCGCTGTACGACTTCAACCTGGCGACGTACGACTCGGGCGACACCTTCGACCAGTCCAAGGCGCAGGGCTTCATCGAGATCTTCGGCCTGTCGTCGAAGATCGCCGCGCGGCGCGACCTCGCCTGATTCGATACGCGTAGCACAGCAGCCGCCTCCCCCCACCGCCGTGGCGGGTGGGGGAGGCGGCCGCACATCCACCCTCCTGAGGAGCTTCAGCTGTGAGCAGCAACAACGGTGACGTCCGGCTCTGGGGCGGCCGCTTCGCCGACGGCCCGGCCGAGGCCCTGGCCAAGTTGTCGGCCTCGGTGCACTTCGACTGGCGGCTCGCTCCGTACGACATCGCCGGCTCGCGCGCGCACGCCCGCGTGCTGCACAAGGCGGGGCTGCTCACCGCCGACGAGCTCCAGCGCATGATCGCCGGGCTCGACCTGCTGGAGGCGGATGTCGCGGCCGGCACCTTCACCGGCACCATCGCCGACGAGGACGTGCACACCGCGCTGGAGCGCGGGCTGCTGGAGCGCCTCGGCCCCGACCTCGGCGGCAAACTGCGTGCCGGCCGGTCCCGCAACGACCAGGTCGCCACCCTCTTCCGGATGTACCTGCGCGATCACGCCCGGATCATCGGCGCCCTGATCGCCGAACTTCAGGACGCCCTGGTGGGCCTCGCCGAGGCGCACCCGGATGTCGCGATGCCGGGCCGTACCCACCTCCAGCACGCCCAGCCGGTGCTGTTCGCCCACCATGTCCTGGCCCATGTGCAGTCGCTCTCCCGCGACGCGGAGCGGCTGCGCCAGTGGGACGCGCGTACGGCCGTCTCCCCGTACGGATCGGGCGCGCTGGCCGGCTCGTCCCTCGGCCTGGACCCGGAGGCGGTCGCCGCCGACCTCGGCTTCGAGCACGGCAGCGCCGGCAACTCCATCGACGGCACGGCGTCCCGCGACTTCGTCGCCGAGTTCGCCTTCATCACCGCCATGATCGGCGTCAACCTCTCCCGGATCGCCGAGGAGATCATCATCTGGAACACGAAGGAGTTCTCCTTCGTCACCCTCCACGACGCCTTCTCCACCGGCTCGTCGATCATGCCGCAGAAGAAGAACCCGGACATCGCGGAGCTCGCCCGGGGCAAGTCGGGCCGCCTCATCGGCAATCTGACAGGGCTGCTGGCCACCCTGAAGGCCCTCCCGCTCGCGTACAACCGCGACCTCCAGGAGGACAAGGAGCCGGTCTTCGACTCCTGCGACCAGCTGGAGGTCCTGCTGCCGGCCTTCACCGGCATGATGGCCACGCTCACCGTCAACCGGGAGCGCATGGAGGAGCTGGCCCCGGCCGGATTCTCGCTCGCCACCGACATCGCCGAGTGGCTGGTGAAGCAGGGCGTGCCGTTCCGGGTGGCGCACGAGGTCGCGGGCGAGTGCGTCAAGGAGTGCGAGCAGCACGGCATCGAGCTCGACCAGCTCACCGACGACCAGTTCGCCAAGATCTCGGAGCACCTCACGCCCGAGGTACGTACGGTCCTCGACGTGCCGGGCGCGCTGGCCTCCCGCAACGGCCGCGGCGGCACCGCACCGTCCGCGGTCGCGGTCCAGCTCGCCGAGGTCAAGGCGGACCTGGCGGTCCAGCACGCCTGGGCGACGGCCAAGCAGTAACCCCGGACACCGGCGCCGCCCAGTCCGTCAGGAGCTCGTCAGGAACTCGTGAGGATGACGAGTTGCTGGGTCGCCCGGGTCATCGCGACATAGCGGTCGACCGCTCCTTCGACGCCCTTGCCGAACTCCTCCGGGTCGATGAGGACGACCAGGTCGAACTCGAGCCCCTTCGACAGCTCCGGGGTCAGCGACCGGACGCGGGACGTCGTTCGGAGCGTGCCCTCGCCGATGTCACCCGTGCCGATGACGCAGGCGGTCCCCTCGGCGTGCGCAGCCAGCCAGGTGTCGAGGATCGCGTTCAGATCCGCAGCAGATCCGTGTACGACGGGGACGCCGCTGCTGCGGATGGAGGTCGGCACGTTGGCGTCCGGGAGCACGGCCCGGATGACCGGCTCGGCTTCCGCCATGATTTCTTCCGGCGTCCGGTAGTTGATGCTCAGGGAGGCCAGGGTGATCCGGTCGAGCCCGATCCGCTCGAGCCGTTCCTGCCACGACTCCGTGAACCCGTGCCTGGCCTGGGCGCGGTCCCCGACGATGGTGAAGCTCCGGGACGGGCACCGGAGCAGCAACATCTGCCACTCCGCGTCGGTCAGTTCCTGAGCCTCGTCCACGACGACGTGCGCGAACGGGCCGACTGGGGGTCCCCCCACGCCATAGGGCAGTGGGGGAAGGTCCGGTTCGGTGCCGGGCGGTGCGGTCTCGTCGACCAGGGTGCTCCGCAGGTCCTCTCCGCGCAGCATCGTCACGGCACCTTCACCGTCGTCGTCCGCCTCCAGCACGGCGTCGATGACGCCGGCCATGCGCTCGCGTTCGGCGGCGACAGAGGCGTTGTACCGTCGCTTACGTCGCGACGCCTCCGGGTCGCCGAGCCGCTGCCGTGCCGCGTCCAGGAGCGGCAGATCGGACACCGTCCAGGCCTGGGCGTCCCCGCGCTGCAGCTGCGACACGTCATCGGGGCTGAGCCAGGGAGCGCACATCCGCAGGTAGGCGGGTACCGACCACAGGTCTCCGACGAGGTCGGCCGCTTCGAGCAGCGGCCACGCGCGGTTGAAGGCCGTGAGCAGCTCCCTGTTCTGCAGCAGCGACTTGCGGAGCAGGTCGGCCGAGACGTCGCCGTCGTGCCTGTCCACAAGGATCGTGAGCAGCTCCTCCCAGATCTGGTCGCGCGCCTCGTTGTGCGGAGTACCGGGTTCCGCTGCTTCGAACGCCACGGCCCAGTCGTCGGCGCTCAGCCGGATGTCGGACCAGTGGGTCGTGACCGTCATCCCCTGGGTGGGCGGCTCCTCGTAGAACCTGACGGCCGTCTCGATCGCCTTCACCAGGTTCGCGGACGACTTCAGGAGGGCCACGTCCGGGTCGGCCTCGATCGCTGCCTCGGCTCCCTCGGCGACGAGGTCCCGCAGGGTGCAGGTCTGCACGCCCTCCTCTCCGAGGCTGGGGAGGACGTCGGCGACGTAGCCCAGGTAGGGCTGGTGCGGACCGACGAACAGCACGCCGCCCCGGCGGTGACCGAGGCGCGGGTCGGAGTAGAGGAGGTAGGCGGAGCGGTGCAGAGCGACGACGGTCTTCCCCGTACCCGGACCGCCGTCGACGACGAGAGCGCCCCGGGATCCCGCGCGGATGATGGCGTCCTGGTCGGCCTGGATGGTGCCGAGTACGTCTCGCATCCGTGCCGACCGGTTGCTGCCCAGGCTGGCGATGAAGGCGGACTGGTCGTCGAGCGCGGCGTGCCCGGCAAACCCGTCCGAGGTGAACACCTCGTCCCAGTAGTCGCTGATCCGGCCTCGGGTCCAGCGGTACCTGCGGCGGCTTGCCAGACCCATCGGGTTGGCGTGGGTGGCTCCGAAGAACGGCTCCGCCGCGGGGGAGCGCCAGTCGAGCAGCAGTCGACGACCCGCGCTGTCCTTGAGACCGAGTCGTCCGACGTACACGGGCTCGGGGTTGTCCGCGCCGACCATGTGCCCGAGGCACAGGTCCAGACCGAAGCGACGCAACGCGCGCAGGCGAGCGGTCAGCCGGTGGATCTCCATGTCCCGGTCCATCGCCTGCCGGCCTTTGCCGCCGGGCGCCCTGAGCTCGGCATCGAGGCGGTCGGACAGTTCGGCGATCGACTGCTCCAGGCACTCCGCGATGGCCGCGAAGTGCTGCTCATCGCCGGCGACCAGCGTCGGGTCGGCCTTGGGAGAGAGGCGGTCGGGAAGGTCAAACGCCCTGGTGGTCAGGGGGTTCACGTCATCAGCTCCGATCTGAGGTCGCTTGTGATCATGGTGCGCGGCAAGGCGTCTGGCGCCGGCCGTTGTCACACTGGCGGCCTTTCCCGGCTGACCGTGTCGAGCAGCAGCTTCGCGGCCACCGTTGTCCCGTCGGTGCGGATGCTGCCGGCCACGACGGTCGCGCGTGCGCGGGTCTCGGGGGTCAGGGCCGCCTTGAGCGCGGCCGACAGGGACTCGAAGGTCGGAGCCGGACCGTCGTGTGCCGCGCCGATGCCCAACTCGGCAACCCGGCGGGCCCAGTACGGCTGGTCCACCATCTGAGGTACCACCACCTGGGGCGCGCCGGCCCGGGCGGCCGTCGTCGTGGTGCCCGCGCCGCCGTGGTGCACAACCGCGGCCACCCGGCCGAACAGTGCCTGGTGGTTGACCTCGCCGACGGCGAAGCAGTCGTCCTGGTCGTCGATCAGGGTCAGGTCGGCCCAGCCGTGCGAGACGAGTGCGCGGCGGCCCTGCGCCCGGATCGCCTCGATGGCCACCCGGGCCGCGTCCTTCGCGGCGCGCATGGGCATGCTGCCGAAGCCCACGTACACCGGTGGTGTGCCGGCGTTGAGGAACGCCTCCAACTCGGCCGGGAGCGGGCGTTCGTCCGGCAGGATCCACGCGCCGGTCTGCACCACGTCGAGATCCGTCAGCTCCTGCCACGGCCCCAGGGTCGGGTCCGCCGCCAGCCACGGCCGGTCGGTGAAGACGTGGTCGCGGACGTTGTCCACCGGTGGCAGACCAATCGACGCCCGGTGGGTGTTGAGCGCGTCGCCGTACAGCGCGTTCACCTTCTCGGCGTCCAGGTCCCACAGCACCCGGTTTTCGGTCACCTCCGAGGGGAACGGCCGGCCCGGCCGTGGCGACGGCGGGTAGTGCGGCGACGGCAGTTCGAACGGATGGAAGCACGCGTACACGTAGCGGATGCCCAACTTCTCGGCCACCGACCGTGCGCCGGCCGGCATCAGGCCGGTCGCCACCAGCGCATCACATCCCCTGGCCGCAGCGGCGACCGTGTCGAACCGTTCGGCGACCAACTCGGCCGCGATCCGGGGCGCGTCCGCCGGCGTCGTCGGCGTCACCCCGGTCACCAGCTCGCGCACCGCCCGGCCGAACGGCACCAGTGGCACGCCGACACCGGCCAGCAGCTCCGCGAACTCCTCGTCCGGCGGCGCGCACACCCGCACTTCCGCGCCGAGTTCCCGCAACCGCACCGCGAGTCCCACCAGCGGTTCGACGTCCCCGCGCGACCCATACGTCGACAACAACACACGCACTTCGTGACTCCCGTTTCCGCAGATTCCTGCCTCGGCGGAGGATTCTGCGGCACGACCGGGGCCTTGCCGCAAGCCCCCCGGTGCGCTATAAGTTGAGAGTGGCAAGGAGTGGGTAATCCTCCTTGCCCTTTGTCGTCCGCGTGTTGCGGACCCCCCGGACCTTCGCCGACGAAGGTGCGCCCTCTCACGATGGGCCGCTCATTACCCCCGGGGTAATCGACCGCTCTCCCCTCCCCGGGCAGGATCAAGCACATCGACGGGAACCCCCGCCGGGATCCGGCCGCAGCCGCGAGGAGAGCGCCATGTCCGTCAAGTCCACCGCCACCACGGCGAGTTCAGCCACCACCGCGAGTTCCGTCGCCGATGCCACCCGGGCCGTCGTGCAGGAGTTCCTTGCCGCCCGCGTGGCCGGGGACACCGGGCGGCTCGTCGCGCTCTTCGCCGACGAGGTCGACTGGCTGCTCGCCGAGAACCCCGTCGTCCCGTGGATCCGCCCACGGTCCACCGCCGCCGAATGCGCCGCCCAGTTCACGGAGTTGATGGAGCACACCGTGCCCGAGGACGCGCGCGCCTCCGTCGACACCTTCCTCGTCGACGGCACCGACGCCGTCCTGATGGGGCACCTGTCGGGGACCGTACGCGCGACGGGAAAGTCCTTCGAGGGCCCGTTCGCGCTGCACCTCACCGTCGAGGACGGCCGGATCACCCGGCACCACCTCTACGAGAACAGCCTGTCGATCGCCGAGGCCTGCGCCCAGTGACGGCGCGGGCGGCCGTGCCCCGAAGGCCTGTCCTGCGGCGGCCCGCGACGTGGTCCGCCGCAGGCGGGCTCCCGGTCAGCCTCGTGGTGTGCGGCCGCTCGGCAAACCGACGAGGGGGCGTGGCGGACGTCGTTGGAGGCCACCAGCCGTATCGCCCGTTGACTGGAGGGCCGCGAAGTCGGCGTGGGCTGCCTCGACGGCCTCGGGGAACGCCTGGGCCTTCTCGTGCTCGGCGAGGGCCCGGTAGATGCTGGCGACGCTGGGGCTCTGTCCCTTGCGCCTGCCGGTCGGGATGATCAGGGCCGGCTCGATCTCGGGGCGGGGTGCCGGGCCGCCATGGCTGCCCCGGTCCCCGGTCGGCAGGGGGCAGCACCCGCAGCAGCTTCGCGAGCCGGGGCACGTTCGTGAACCGGCCGGTGTGGTAGCTGCCAGCGACCGCGCCGCCGCGCGAGCGGCACGGCAAGTGAGAACTCGTGCCTCGGCGCTTCGGTTGGCAAGCTTCGCCGACTGACCTGCGGATGTTCCTCGGCCTGACCGAACCAACCAGCGGCACCGCCACCATCGACGGCCACCTGTTCCGGGACCACCCGCGCGGCATGCGCCACGTCGGCGCCCTGCTCGACGCCCATGACGTCCACGGCGGACGCAGCGCAGCGGCCTACCTGTCCGCCCTGGCCCGCAGCAACGGCATTCCGCGGCGCCGGGTGGACGAGGTCCTTGAGGAAGTGGGACTGGCTCCCGTTGCCCGGCGCCGTATCGGCGGGTTCTCCCTGGGCATGAAGCAGCGGCTCGGCATCGCAACGGCACTGCTCGGCGACCCCCCGGTGCTGCTGTTCGACGAGCCGGTCAACGGCCTGGACCCGGAGGGCGTGCGGTGGGTACGCGGCCTGTTCAGGCAATTGGCCGCCGAGGGACGCACTGTGTTCGTCTCCAGCCACCTGATGAGCGAGATGCAGAACACCGCCGAGCACCTGATCGTCATCGGCCGGGGCGAGCTGATCGCCGACGAGAGCGTGACGGAGTTCGCGGCCCGCGGCACCCGCCAGAGCGTGACCGTGCGGACGCCCGACACCACCGCGCTGGCAGCTGTGCTCAAAGCCGAGGGCGCTTCGGTGCAGCCGGACGACTCGGGCGCAGAGGAGTGGCTCACCTCGATGACCCCGACCGCCCCACAGGCGACGGCCTCCTCGACCGCCGTACGCGCCGCCGAGCCCAGCGCCCGCTTCCGGGACCTCCTCGCCGCCGAATGGATCAAGCTGTGGTCGCTGCGCTCCTCCTCCCTGGCTTTCGGGGCCAGCGCGCTGGTAATCATCGCGATCAACATCAGCGCGGCCGTCGCGGACTACAACAGCTGGCCGACCTACAACGAAGGGATCCGAGCACTCTTCGTTCCGATGTGGGCCATGAGGGACGCATTCACCATCGGCGCCTGCATGGTCCTGATACTCGCCACCGGCAGCATCGGCGCCCTCACGATCGTCGGTGAGTACAGCACCGGACAGATCCGTACGACCTTTGCGGCCGTGCCGGCCCGCCACTCGGTCGTAGCGGCCAAGATGGCCGCCGTGACGGCAGCCATGCTCGTCTACGGCACGGTCGTCGCGGGAACCTCGTTCGGCGTGACACAGGCCATCCTGTCCCGTCGGGGCATCGGCCTGTCCCTCGGCTACCCCGGCGCGCTCCGTGCCGTCGCGCATCCGCGCTGCTCGCTCCGGTGTGCGCACTCGTCGGCATGGGCTTCGGTGCCCTCATCCGGCACACCGCAACCACCCTCGTGACGTTCACCGGCATCCTTCTGCTGCTGCCGTTCCTCCTCAGCGACCGCCACCGCTGGTCATCCGGCATCCTTCACGCGCTGCCCCGCAGCGCGTGGGAACGACTGGTGCAGATGGGCGACCCCTTCGGATCTACCCCCTACCCGGCGACCATCAGCGGGTCGTGGATCGTGTATGCGGCTTGGCCCCTCGCCGCAGCAGTCGTCGCCATGGCCGCTGTCCGCCGCCGCGACCTATGAGCGCGCAAGCCCTGCGCCACCGCGTACACGGCCTGCATGGTGGCCGAGGGCCGGGCTGCCTGGATGCACGCGGGATCGCTCGACGACTGCGAAGTGGCCGGTCAGGCCGCCTGACCGTAGCCGTCCGGGGCGGATGGGCCCGGCTGCAGTCCGAGTTCGTGGGTGGAGTACTCGCCGAAGCGACGGATGTGCTCGGTCAGGTACGGCGAGACGTGGGCCAGGTCCGAGAGTCTGATTCGTAAGTCCAGACGTTGCCGACGTTGCTCGCCTTCCCAGCATGCGGCGCCCGGCCAGGCCGGCTGCCCTGGCCCGCCAACGCGCGCCGGGTCGAAGCGGTAACCCTGGTGCCACCAACTGACCGAGTAGAGCTGCTCGCCGGGGCGGACGCGGGCGCGCAGGCCGCGTTCGATGACGTCCTGGAGGCGCGCCACCCGGTGGTCGTCCGGGAGGTCTCGCATCAGGCGGTAGGCGTGACGCGTGTCGGTGACGTCCCCGACGTGCCAGGTGACGGAGTCGGGCGACTCCTCAATGGCCGGGTAGTAGGTGTAGCTGGGATTGAAGGCGAAGAGTGACTGGAACTCGTCGCACAACGCGTCGTGATCCCGATCGTCGAGCAGCATGGATACCGGGCGGGAGCCGGCGGGGAGCGTGCCGTTCGGAGTCCACGCGTAGACGCGTACGGTCGAGACTGCGCGGAAGCCGACTCCGAGAAGGGCATCCAAGACCGGGCCGGTCGGCGCCTCGGCCGTGAGATAGCGGCGGTCCGGCGCCGGGCCTGTGCCCATGTGGAGGCTCCAGCTGTTGCGGGCCCAGCGGGCCCAGTGGGGGAGGAACTCTGCGTGGGGGCCGGTCAAACCCCGGACGGCCGCGAACTCTGTCGCCCCGACAGCCTCTGCCCAGCCTGCACCGACGATTCTGCTCTCCGCCTCCAGGAGTTGGACGTTCAGCCCCCAGTTCAGCAGGTTCCCGTGGTCCTCGCGGATGTCCGCCAGGCCGCGCACGTACGGACCGCAGGCCTCGACCAGACGGTTCAGCTCCCGAAGTCGGCGGTAGCCGTGGCCGAGCCTGCGCACCTGCATGCCCCGCGCCGGTGCCACCTCGCCTGCCAGATCGTCGAGCTCGGCAATGAGCAGCGTCCGCGTCGGTCCGACGGCCGTGAAACCGGCGGTGCGCAGCGGCTCGTCCATCTGGATCGGGTCGTGGCTGTACGCCCGCCACTCTGCGGGCTCGCACCGGGCGGCGAACGCTTCTTGCTGCCGACTGATCAGCCCGGTGACTTCCGTTGGGTCGGTCCCGTCCGGCAAGGGAGAGTGCCGAACCGTGCCGTGTGTGCCGTAGTGAGTCCGAATCGCCAGGCAGTCCTGTTCGACCACGGCTCCTACCGGCGCCCGCTCCGGGACGTGCCCTCGCACCTGCTCGTCATACGCTGCCAGCAGTGCATCCACCCCATTCATCACGCCCCCGGCCTGGCGGTTACCTGTCCACGGCCATGGCGATTGTCAGGGCCATCGCCAACGTCGGCCACTCATTAACGGTCACTCCGTGGCGGGAGGCGCACCTACTTGACAGTGAGACATCAACGTCTCATTTGGGCTATGGTTGTCTCATGACAGTCGATCGCGACCAGGTGCTGCGCACCGCCGCCGCCCTCCTCTCCCGTAAGTCGACCGCGACCATGGACGAGGTGGCGAAGGCGGCCGGCATCGGGCGGGCCACCCTGCACCGGCACTTCGCCGGGCGGGACGCTCTCGTCAAGGCGCTCGAAGACCTCGGGATCCGGGAGTTCGAGGCGGCAATCGACGCCGCCCGGCTCAGCGAGGGCGGGGCGAGTGACGCGGTGCGCCGGCTCATCGCCGAGACCGAGCCGGGCGCCGGGCTGCTCGCCTTCCTCGTGACCGAGAACCAGCTCTTCGAGGGCGAACAGGTCAACGAGGGCTGGGCGCGGCTCGACGCCCGTGTCTCGGCGCTCTTCCGGCGCGGTCAGGAGGAGGGCGAGTTCCGGATCGACCTCAGCCCCGCCTGGCTGACCGAGGCGCTGTACGGCCTCATCGGCAACTGCGCCTGGGCCATCCAGGACGGCCGGGTCGCGGCAAAGGACTTCCAGTACATGATCGCCGAGTTGTTGCTCGGCGGCGCACGACGGAGCGTGGAGAAATGACGAGTACCGACCAGCGAGCGACGGCGGCGGAGACCGTACGCAGTCCGGGCCGGTGGCTCGCGCTCGCCGTCCTCGTCCTGGCCGTACTGCTGGTCGCGGTGGACGCGACCGTACTCGGCCTCGCCACTCCGTTCCTCAGCGAGGACCTGAAGCCGACCGGCACCCAGCTGCTGTGGATCGGCGACGTCTACTCGTTCATCATCGCCGGCCTGCTCGTCTCCATGGGCAGCCTCGGCGACCGCATCGGCCGCAAGAAGCTGCTGCTGACGGGTGCCGTCGCCTTCGGCGCGGTGTCCGTGCTCAACGCGTACGCCACCAGTCCCGAGATGATGATCCTCGCACGGGCCCTGCTCGGCGTCGCGGGTGCCACCCTGATGCCGTCGACGCTCGCGCTGATCCGCAACATCTTCCACGACCCCAAGGAGCGCAGCCTCGCCGTCGGCATCTGGGGCGCCGCGGCCTCGGCCGGCGCCGCGGTCGGACCCGTCGTCGGCGGCTTCCTGCTGGAGCACTTCTGGTGGGGCTCGGTCTTCCTGATCAACCTGCCCGTGATGGCGGTACTGGTGCTCGTCGGCATCAAGCTGCTGCCGGAGTCGCGCGATCCCAGCCCCGGCCCGTGGGACCTGGTCAGCGTCGGCCTGTCGCTGGTGGGCATGGTCGCCGTCGTGTACGCCATCAAGGAAGCGGCGGTGCACGGCTTCCGCTGGGACATCGCGGGGGCGGGCGTCGTCGGCCTCGCGGCCCTGATCTGGTTCGTCCGGCGGCAGCTGACGCTGCCCTCACCGCTGCTCGACGTACGGCTCTTCCACCACCGGGGCTTCTCCGGCGCGGTACTGGCCGACCTGCTCACCATCCTCGGCCTGTCCGGCCTGGTCTTCTTCCTCTCCCAGTTCCTGCAGCTGGTGCAGGGCCGCTCGCCGCTGGAGGCGGGCCTGATCGAGCTGCCGGCCGCGATCGGCGCCGTGGGCGCCGGGCTCATGGCGGGCCACCTGGCCCGCCGGGCCTCCGTGCGCAGCACGGTGACCGGCGGCCTGACCGCGGTCGGCCTGGCCCTGGCGGCCTGTACGGCGCTGCGCGCCGAGACCGGCGTCCCGGCCCTCGCGCTGGCGCTGTTCCTCGGCGGCGTGGGCGCGGGACTCGCCTTCACGGTGACGGCGGACGTCATCCTGTCCAGCGTCCCCAAGGAGCAGGCGGGCGCCGCCTCCGCGGTGTCCGAGACGGCGTACGAACTGGGCGCGGCGCTCGGTATCGCCGTACTCGGCTCCATCGTCACCGGCGTCTACCGGGGCTTCGCCGTCCCGGAGGGTGTCCCGGCCGGCGCGGCGGAGGCCGCCCGCGATTCCCTCGGCGGCGCGGCGGAGACCGCGAAGGAACTGCCGCAGGACCAGGCAGCGGCCCTGCTCTCCTCGGCTCAGGAGGCCTTCGCCGACGGCTTCCACGCGGCGGGCGCGGTGGGCGCGGCTGTCCTGTTCGCCACGGCGATCGCAGCCTGGTTCATGCTGCGCGGCCAGAAGCTCGAGGACGGCATCGCGCACCCGTGACACACGCGAAGGGCGGTACCCCCGGATCCTCGGGGGTACCGCCCTTCGCGTGCGCGGGGCCGGCTCAGCCGGCTCAGGCCGCCTTCGCCTTCGTGGCGTACATGTCCACGTACTCCTGGCCGGACAGCCGCATGACCTCGCTCATCACCGAGTCGGTCACCGCCCGCAGCACATAGCGGTCGCGGTCCATCCCCTCGTAGCGCGAGAACTCCATCGGCTCGCCGAACCGGACCGTGACCCGGCCCGGGCGCGGCAGGCCCGCGCCGCCCGGCTGGATCTTGTCCGTACCGATCATCGCGAACGGCACCACCGGCGCGCCGGTCATCAGCGTCAGCCGGGCGATGCCCGTACGGCCCCGGTACAGACGGCCGTCGGGGGAGCGGGTGCCCTCCGGATAGATGCTGAAGACCTTGCCGTCCTCCAGCACCCGGCGGCCGGTCATCAGCGCCGCGACACCACCCCGGCCGCCGTCGCGGTCGACCGGGATCATGCCGCAGCCCGTGAAGAACCAGGCCATGAGCCGGCCCTTGAGGCCCTTGCCGGTGACGTACTCGTCCTTGCCGATGAAGAAGACCTGACGCTCACAGAACAGCGGCATGATCATCGAGTCGATGAAGGTGAGATGGTTGCCCGCGAGGATCACAGGACCGGTCCCGGGAATGTTCTCGGCGCCTTCCACCCTCGGGCGGAACATCAGGCGCATGATCGGTCCGAGCACTGCCTTGATGAGCGCGAATCGGGACAACGGGGCCCTCCGGCGGCGTGAGTGTCTCTGTAGAAGTATGAAGTCTGTGCAGGTGAGGACGATACTCGCGGGTCGGGTCTGATCGCACATCGGGTTCACCCAACGGATACGCAGTGTTGACACGCGTTTGCACGGTGTTTCGCCCCAGGTCTCCCGTGTATCACCCCCAGGTGCCTACCATCGGTCCGCCATTCGGCAGGTGCCGGACATCACATCGAGGGAGCGCTCATGACGCAGGGTGAGGCAGCGGGACGGGACGAGGCCGCGGGTACGAGCCCCGGCCGGCGCGGCCTGCTGGGGGCCGCGGTCCTCGGCATCGGAGGTGCCTCACTGGGACTCGGCCTCGGCGGCGGAACGGCGGCCGCCCGGGAGTCTCACAGCGGCCGCTCCTCCTACCGGGACCTGCCGGTGCCGACCGTCATCGCCCACCGCGGCGCCAGCGGCTACCGGCCCGAGCACACGCTCGGCTCGTACCAGCTCGCGCTCGACCTCGGCGCGCACGTCATCGAACAGGACCTGGTCCCGACCAAGGACGGCCACCTGGTCTGCCGCCACGAGAACGACATCACTGGTACGACCGATGTCGCCGCCCACCCCGAGTTCGCGAGCCGCCGGACCACCAAGTCCGTGGACGGGGTCTCCCAGACCGGCTGGTTCACCGAGGACTTCACGCTCGCCGAGCTCAAGACCCTGCGCGCCAAGGAGCGCATCCCGGGCGTCCGGCAGGAGAACACGCTCTATGACGGCCGCTGGCAGATCCCCACCTTCGAGGAGGTGCTGCGCTGGGCCGAGAACGAGGGCCGCCGGCGCGGCAAGGCCGTGTGGCTGCACGTCGAGACCAAGCACCCCACCTACTTCCGCGGCCTCGGCCTCGGCCTGGAAGAGCCGCTGGCGCGGCTGCTGCGCACGTACCGCCGGGACAAGAAGCACTCGCCGGTCTTCCTGCAGTCCTTCGAGCCGTCCAGCATGCAGCGGCTGTCGAAGCTGGTCGCCTCGCCGCGCGTCGTACTGCTGTCCTCCGCCGCCTCGCGGCCCTGGGACTTCGTCCAGGCCGGTGACCCGCGCACCGTCGCGGACCTGGTCAGGCCCGAAGGGCTGAAGTGGATCGCCGGCTTCGCCCAGGGCATCGGCCCCACCCTCGACCTCGTCATCCCCAAGGACGCCACCGGCAAGCTGGGCACCCCGACCACCCTGGTCCGGGACGCGCACGCCCACGGCCTGATCCTCCACCCGTACACCCTGCGCAACGAGAACAGCTTCCTGCCGCTGGACTTCCGGCGCGGTACGGACCCGAACGCGTACGGGGACGCCTTCGGCGCCTACCGGGCGTACTTCGAGCAGGGCATCGACGGGATCTTCACCGACAACCCCGACACGGGGCTGCTGGCCGCGGCCGACTTCCACCGGAACTGACCGGCGGCCGGGCTCGCGCGCCGCGACGCGGGCGGGCCCGGAGCCGGCCGCTCCGACCGCCCGGACCGCTCCGGGATTCGTCCGCGTCAAGTCTGTTCCGTACCCGACCGGTTGGGGTGACATCCGGCAGTACGGGCAACCGGCCGGGCCCGCCCCCGCGTCCCGCCCGGCATGACCACGAGTACCGCACAGCTGGTGGCCGCACTGCGCCCGCTGCTCGCCGCCGAGGCCGCGGCCGAGGCGCCGGCGGCCGGGATCGAGGCCGCCGACCTCGAACAGGCCGTATGGCTACGGCTGCTGGAGCGCGGCACGGGGCCGGACGAACCCGCACGCTGGCTGCGCTCCGCCGTGCGTACCGAGGCGCGCCTCGCCCGGCGCGCGGCGCGGCGTGAAGCGGCGTACCACGACACCGCCGGCCCGGAGCCGGCGGCGGGCCGGGAATCCTCTCCGGAGCACCACCTCCTCGACGGCGAACGGCGCCGTGTCCTGCGGGCGGCCGTGGCGCGGCTGCCCGGCCGGTGCCCCGAACTGCTCGGCGCGATACTCCGCCCGGACGACCTCACGTACCGGGAGATCGCAGGGGAGTTGGGTATGTCACAGGGCAGCCTGGGGCCAGTGCGTTCCCGATGCCTGGGATGTCTGCGCAGAATGCTGCGGGCAGAGGTTGCGGCTCCCGAACTCCGGGGAAAGGAGCCGTAGACCGGCGGGAACCAGGTGAGCGGGAGGCATGCACACATGGGCATGAGCGTGACCATCTCTGCGGCGACCGGACAGGACGCCGAACAAATCCTCAAACTCCAGTACCTGTGCTATCAGAGCGAGGCCGAGCTCTACGGCGACTACGCCATCGAGCCGCTCACCCAGACGCTCGCCGGCATCAGGGCCGAACTCGACCGGGGCTACGGACTGGTGGCCCGGCTCGGCGACGAGGTGGTGGCCTCGGTACGCGGCAGCGTGGACGAGGCGGGCACCGCGCGGATCGCGAAGCTCATCGTCCACCCGCGGATGCAGCGGCACGGGCTGGGCGGCCGGCTGCTGGCCGCCATAGAGACGTACTTCGCCGCCGAGCTGGCCGCCAAGCGGTTCCAGCTGTTCACCGGGCACCGCAGTGAGAGCAACCTGCGCCTGTACCGCAGCCGCGGGTACGCAGCGGTGGCCAACCGCCGCATCGGGCCCGGCCTGACGCTCGTCACCCTGGAGAAGGAGGCGGACACGCGGGCGTTCGTGGCCAGCGCGTAGAACGCCTCCGGACACCCCCTAGCCCTCCCGGGACCGCCGCAGCCACAGCATTCCGGTCACCGGCAGGATCACCGGAATGAAGAGGTACCCCATGCCGAAGTCCGACCAGACCGTGGCATCGGGGAACGCGGAGGGCTCCACCAGGGTCCAGGTGCCGATGGCCAGTACGCCCGTCAGCTCGGCGGCGCAGCACACCAGCGCCGCCTTGCGGGCCGTCTCCCCGCCGCGCACCAGGGAGTACGTGATGAACGCGTACACCAGGGCGGCCGAGGCGGACAGCGAGTAGGCCAGTGGCGCCCGGTCGAACTCGGTGAGGATCTGGTAGACCGACCGCGACACCGCGCCGACGGTGATCACTCCGTACACCCAGACCAGCAGCAGCCCGGGGCCGGTGACCAGCCGAGTGCGCGGCGTGCGTCGCTCGGTGGTGGCGGGCTCAGGCACCGCTGCCTCCCCAGATGTCGTACAGCCGGACTTCGAGGACGGCCAGCACGACCGCGCCGGCCGCGACGGTCGCCGAGCCCCAGCGGGTCCGCTCGGCCAGCGACAGGAATCCGGCGGCGGGGATCGCCGCGAAGGCGCCGAGCAGATACGACACGAAGATCACGCCGCCCTCGTCGGGCTTCTCGCCCCCCGCCAGCAGCACGATTCCGACGACCAGCTGGACCAGGGCGAGCACCGAGACCACGGCCATGCCGATGAAGTGCCAGTCCTTGGTCGGCTGGTCGCGGAACGCGGCGAATCCGCACCACGCGGCGAGGGCGAGGGCGCTCCCACCGAGCGCGACCGTCAGGGCGTCAAGCATGCAGTGAGGGTATTACGGGCCAAAAGACCTGGTGCGCGCGGCCCCGCGGGGGACGCCACAGAGGCCCCGTCGCGACGCACGGCGGCCGTGGCGTTGGCCACAACGCGTTACCGGTCGGCCGGTCGCGGCCCGTGGGACGAGTACCGGGCCGGCCATGTCCCCGCAGGTCAGAGGCGGTGACACGGAGATCGCCGAGGGGAACCGAGCCCGTCCACGGACGTCCGCTATGCGGACAGCGCTGATCGGTTCCGGACGCACGTCTGGTTAACTGGGGCCCATGACCACGACGAGCAGCCGCACCCTTGCGACCGAGGCGACGATGACGCCCGGTGCTCGTTGTATGTGTCGAATGTGCGCCTTCTGAGGGCCCTCTTCCGCAAGCCTCGCGCCCCGAAGCGAGACCTGGCCGAGCCGCGTCCGTGAACCACGGAACGCGCCTGCCCCGCGCACGCGTTGACTTCCGGTTTCCACCGATTCGGCCGTTCCGCGCCCCCTGACGAATGCCCCGTGCCCGGCGGACACCTCGCCGCGCACTCGACAGTGACGGAAATCCCTGTGATCACCACAACGGGCCTGAAAAAGGTCTACCAGTCGCGAGGCCGCGAGGTCACCGCCCTGGACGGCGTCGATCTGCACGTCCGCGAGGGCGAGGTCTTCGGAGTCATCGGCCAGAGCGGCGCCGGCAAGTCCTCCCTCATCCGCTGCGTCAACCTCCTGGAGCGCCCGACCGCCGGCACCGTGACCGTCGACGGCCAGGACCTCACCGCCCTCGCCGGACGCGGCCGCCGCGCCGGCAAGGAGCTGCGCGAGGCCCGCAGCCGGATCGGCATGGTGTTCCAGCACTTCAACCTGCTCTCCTCGCGCACCGTGCGGGCCAACGTCGAACTGCCGCTGGAAATCCTCGGCATCTCCGGCAAGGAGCGCACCCGCAAGGCACTGGAGCTGCTCGACCTGGTCGGTCTCGCCGACAAGGCCAGGGCCCACCCGGCACAACTCTCCGGCGGCCAGAAGCAGCGGGTCGGCATCGCCCGCGCACTGGCCGGCGACCCCAAGGTGCTGCTCTCCGACGAGGCGACCAGCGCCCTCGACCCCGAGACCACCCGCTCGATCCTCCAGCTGCTGCGCGCCCTCAACCAGCAGCTCGGCCTGACCGTCCTGCTCATCACGCACGAGATGGACGTCGTCAAGACGGTCTGCGACTCGGCCGCGCTGATGAGGAACGGGCGGATCACCGAGTCCGGCACGGTCGCCGAACTGCTCGGCACCCCCGGCTCCGAGCTGGCCCACGCACTCTTCCCGGTCAGCGGAGCGGCCTCCGGCGACGACCGTACGGTCGTCGACGTCACCTTCCACGGCGAGGCCGCGACCCAGCCGGTCATCTCGCAGCTCTCCCGTACCTACAACATCGACATATCGATTCTCGGCGCCGCGATGGACACCGTCGGCGGCAAGCAGGTCGGCCGCATGCGGATCGAACTCCCCGGCCGCTTCGAGGAGAACGTCGTGCCGATCGGCTTCCTGCGCGAACAGGGCCTCCAGGTCGACATCGCCGACAGTGAGAAGGAAGGTGCCAAGTGAACTGGTCCGAGATGCGGCCCGAACTGGTCAACGCCACCCTGGACACCCTCTACATGGTCGGCTGGTCCACCTTCTACGCGGTGCTCGGCGGACTCCCGCTCGGCATCCTGCTGATCCTCACCGACCGCGGCGGACTGCTGCGGAACACCGCCGTGAACAAGGTCGTCGGAGCGATCGTGAACATCGGCCGCTCGCTGCCGTTCTTCATCCTGATGATCGTCCTGATCCCGTTCTCCGCCTGGGTCACCAACCAGGTCAGCGGCCCCACTGCCTTCGTCGTGCCGCTGGCCATCGGCGCCGTCCCGTTCTTCGCCCGGCTCGCCGAGACCGCCATCCGCGAGGTGGACCACGGCCTGGTCGAAGCCGTCCAGTCGATGGGCGGCGGGACGTGGACCACCGTCTTCAAGGTGCTGCTGCCCCAGTCACTGCCCTCCCTGATCGCCGGCGTCACCACCACCGTGATCACGCTCATCGGGTACTCCGCGATGGCCGGCGCGGTCGGCGGCGGCGGCCTCGGCAGCCTCGCGTACACCCGTGGCTACCTCCGCTTCGAGAGCAGCTGGATGATCGCCAACATCCTCCTGCTGGTCGTCCTCGTGACGGTCGTACAGCTCGCCGGCGACCTCGTCGTCCGGCGCCTGGCCCACCGCTCCGGCCGCCCCGCGGCAGCGGGGGCCCGGCTCTTCGGGACCCGGCGGCCCCTCCGGCCGACGCGCGCCAAGACCTCCTGACCCACCATGTCCGGACCCTTTGCCGGACAGTTCAACCCGCAAGAAAGGCACTCTTCGTGCGTACCTCGGTAAAGATCAACGCATCCCTCGCGGCCGCCGCCGCCCTGACCCTCGGCCTCGGTGCGTGCAGCGCGCCCTCCGACCCCAAGAAGGAGACGACCGCCGGCAAGCAGGCCGACCCGGCCGCCACCCTCACCGTCGCCGCCAGCCCCACCCCGCACGCCATCATCCTCGAGTACGTCAAGGACAACCTCGCGGCCAAGGAGGGGCTCAAGCTGGACGTCAAGGTCTTCGACGACTACGTCCAGCCGAACAAGGCCACCGAGCACGGTGACGTCGACGCCAACTTCTTCCAGCACAAGCCGTACCTCGACGACTTCAACAAGAAGAACAACACGCACATCGTGCCGGTCGTCAATGTCGAGATCGAGCCGCTCGGCCTCTACTCCAAGAAGGTCGACAAGCTCAGCGAGCTGAAGTCCGGCCAGACGGTGGCCGTCCCCAACGACGCCACGAACGAGGGCCGCGCGCTCAAGCTGCTCGCCGACAACGGTGTGATCGAGCTGAAGGCAGGCGCCGGCAGCAACGCCACCCTCGCCGACATCAAGGACGACAAGGGCCTGAAGTTCACCGAGCTGGAGGCCGCCCAGATCGCCCCCCGCCTCGGCGGTTTCGACGCCGCGGTGATCAACGGCAACTTCGCCATCGGCGCCCAGCTCAAGCCCTCCACGGACGCGCTCGCCCTGGAGAAGGGCGAGGGCAACCCGTACGCCAACTTCCTTGCCGTCAAGGAGGGGAACGAGAACGACCCGCGGATCGCGAAGCTCGCCAAGCTCCTCAACTCCGCCGAGGTCAAGAAGTTCATCGAGAGCAAGTTCGGTGACGGCTCTGTCATCCCCGCCTTCGGCGCCGTCAAGTCCTGACGCCCGTACGGCCCTTACGGGCGAAGGCCCCGCGCACCCGGCCCGGTGCGCGGGGCCTTCGCGCGTCCACCCGGCCATGCGCATCCGCGGACCGATGCTGCATGCTGTGCCTTTACGGCCCGTACACGGTCTCTGGCATGGAGCTGCGCATGACTACCACCTTTCCGGACATCTCCATCAGCACGGACCGGTTGGTGATGCGCCCCTTCGAGGAGTCGGACGTCATGGCGCTCGCCGAGATGATGAACGACGAACTCGTCACCGCCTGGACCTCGGTCCCGTACCCCTACACCCGGGCGCACGCCCACGACTGGGCCACCCGGCTCGCCCACGACGAACGCACCGAGGGGCGGGGAATCGTTTTCGCGGTGACCGAGTTCCTCACCCAGCGGCTCGTCGGCATCGTCCGTCTCCGCAACACCGACTGGCGCTGCCGGTCCACCGAGATCTCCTACGTCACCGCGCCCTGGGCGCGCGGCGAGGGTTACGCCTCCGAATCGGCGCTCGCCGTCGCCCACTGGCTCTTCCGGGACCAGCGGTTCGAGCGCCTGGAACTGCGCACCGCCGCCGACAACACCGCCTCCCAGCAGGTCGCCCAGAAGATCGGCTGCATCAGCGAGGGCGTCCTGCGCAACGCCTGGATAGCGCGTACGCAGACGGAGGACGGCAGCTGGACCGATCTGCGCACCGACCTCATCGTCTGGAGCCTGCTCCCCGAGGACCTCGACGGCGTGTCCGACGAGATGGCGGACGCCGGCGGGTACGCCGGATACACCGACTGGAACTGAACCGATGACCAGGTAGTCTCACCGTGCCCGCGGCCCGCGCGGGCTGCCCCGTGTGACACACCCAGGAGACTGACGACGATGGCCGACCGGGTCACGGTGATCGGCTGGGACGGTTCGCCCCTGACCGCAGCCGCCAGGTCCGCCCTCTCGGCCGCCACCCTGGTGGCCGGCGCCGCCCACCACCTCGCGCTCCCCGAAGTGCCCGCCTCCGCGGAACGGATCCGCCTCGGCAGCGTGGGCCTGGCCGCCCGCCGGATCGCCGGACACCGCGGCAGTGTCGTGGTCCTCGCGGACGGCGACCCCGGCTTCTTCGGTGTCGTACGCACCCTGCGCGCCCCCGAACACGGGCTCGAGGTCGAGGTCGTCCCCGCGGTCTCCTCCGTGGCCGCGGCGTTCGCCCGCGCCGGAATGCCATGGGACGACGCCCACATCGTCGTCGCCCACCCCCGTACGCTCCGCCGCGCCGTGAACGTCTGCCGGGCGCACACCAAGGTCGCCGTCCTCACCTCGCCGGGCGCCGGCCCCGCCGAGCTCGCCCTGCTGCTCGAAGGCGTCCACCGCACCTTCGTGATCTGCGAGGAACTCGGCACCGAACGGGAGCAGGTCACCGTCCTCACCTCGGACAAGGCCGCCGACCACACCTGGCGCGACCCCAACGTCGTCATCGTCATCGGAGGCGGCGGCAGCGCCGTGGACCGGGATGCCGGCTGGATCGCCGGCCAGGAGGCGGCCGGCCCGTCCGCGGAGCGCGGCTGGGCCCTGCCCGCCGAGCCGGGGGAGTCCGTACCGGCCGAAGGCGAATCGATCCAGCTGCGCGCGGCCCAACTCGCCCGCCTCGGCCCGCGCACCGGCGACCTCGTCTGGGACATCGGCGCGGGCAGCGGAGCGCTCGCCGTGGAGGCGGCCCGGTTCGGCGCCGCCGTCATCGCGGTCGACCAGGACTCCGGCGCCTGCTCCTGGATGGCCTCCGCCGCCCGCCAGGCCCAGGTCCAGCTCCAGGTCGTCCACGGCCGCGCCCCACACGTCCTGGAGGACCTGCCCGAACCCGATGTCGTACGCATCGGCGGCGGAGGCGTCCCCGTGGTGTCCGCGTGCGCGGACCGCCGCCCCGAGCGGATCGTCACTCACGCCTCGACCCGCGACGAGGCCGAGGCGATCGGCCGGACCCTCGCCGAGAGCGGCTACGCCGTCGAATGCGCCCTGTTGCAGTCCGTCGACCTCGACACCCGCACCTGGTCCGAACGCGAGCGCGCGGTGGCCTTCCTGCTCTCGGGACGGCGCCAGGATCGCGCCCCGTGATCCTCTCGTCGCACCGCGCGGGGTAGGCTGGCCGATCGTTGTACCGCCTGGGGGGCGTTCGGGGCTTCGTTCGCCAATGTCCTAATAGTGCGCCCGTTTTGGGTGTCTGTGTGGTACGGCGGGACCGGAGGACGCGCGACGTGGCGCAGTCCACAGCGGGCCGTGACACATAGGGGTGCCACGGCGGCGAACGGCCGCGACAATGACTCATGTCGGCGGGGGTTCGTGCCGCGCGGCGCACACGCTCGTTCTTCATGACGGGCACCTTGTGTGCCGCGATCGGGCGCCCGGGCGAGCTGGTCGAAGGAGCACAACCGATGGGCGAGGGGTACGCATGACTGACACCGGCCAGGTTCCGGGCGAGGGAATGCCGGAGAACGCGGGCATGGTGGACCAGCCGGGCATCTCCGCTCCAGGCGCGTACACCTTCCTCGACCCGGCGGAGAGCCACACCGAGGACGACGACCTGCTGCTGATGCCGAGCGCGCAGGGCGCGTGGAGCGACCCGCAGCCCGTGCCCGCGGCGGTGATCGCCGCGCCGGCCCCGGCCGCGCAGCCCGACGCGCACGAGACCGGTGGCCGCGACTCCGGCTCGGTCGACCTCGGCGGCGTACGCGTCCCGCCGCCCGTGGCGCCCCCGGCGTCGGCGCCCGCCCCCGCGCGGCGGCCGCTGCACATGGGCCCGCCGCTACCCGAGGCCACCGGCGGCGTGGTGCGCTCGCTCGCGGACCGCGGCCCCGCCGCGGTGCGGCAGCCGGGCCCCGAGTACCTCGACGTGCCACGCGGTGACGGGGCCGTCCTGCCGGGCCCGCAGCTGGGCGAGATCCCGCCGCAGGCGGGCACGCCGTGGAGCCCGCAGCCGGTCTCAGCAGAAACGGTCGTCCCGCTGCCGGCCCCGGCTGCCGAGGCGGCGCCCGAGGAACCGCAGGCGACCCGGCCGGCCCCGGAGCCGGCCGGGATCCCTGAGCTCGCCGCAACCGAACCCGAAGCCGCAGCGCTGGCCCCGGCCGCCGTACCCGCGCCGGACCCGGCCACCGGCCCGGAAGCCGAGCCTTCGGTACCCGAGCCACAGCCGGTCGCCGGTCCGGAGGCGGCAGTGGCCCTGCCCGAGGCGGAGCCCGTGCCCGGTCCGGAAGCCGTCGTACCGGCACCGGGAGCCGAGCCCTCGGCAGCCGAGGGGCACCCCGCGGCCGGTCCGGAGGCGGCCGTACCCGAGGTGGAGCCCCTCCCCGGTCCGGAAGCCGTGGCCCCCGAGGCGGAGCCCGTCGCCGGTCCAGAGGCGGCTGTGGCCGTGCCCGAGGCGGAGCCCTTCCCCGGTCCGGAAGGCGTCGTACCGTCGCCGGACGAGCCCTCGGCAGCCGAGGGGCAGCCCGTTGCCGGTCCGGAAGCCGCGGTTCCCGTAGTCGAGCCGCAGCCCGTGGCTGGTCCGGAAGCGGCTGTGGCCGTGCCCGAGGCGGAGCCCGTGGCCGGTCCGGAAGGCGTCGTACCGGCGCCGGACGAGCCCTCGGCAGCCGAGGGGCAGCCCGTCGTCGGACCGGAAGCCGCAATTCCCGTACTCGAGGCGGAGCCCGTCGCACCCGAGGCGGAGTCCGTGCCCGCTCGGGAAGCGGGCGTACCGGCGCCGGGGGCCGAGGCCGTGGCCCCCGAGGCGGAGCCCGTCGCAGGGCAGGAAGCCGCGGTCGCCGTATCCGAACCGCAGGCCGTCACCGGGCCAGAGATCGCAGTTTCCGTGCCCGAGGGGCAGCCCGATGCCGGTCCGGAAGCCGCGGTTCCCGTAGCCGAGCCGCAGGCCGCCACCGGCCCGGAAGCGGCAGTGGCCGTGCCCGAGGCGGAGCCCCTCGCCAGGCCGGAAGCCGCAGTTCCCACCCCCGACGTCGCAGCGGCAACGCCCGCACCCGCACCCGAAGTCGTAGCCCCCGCCCCCGCCCCCGAGGCGGCGACGCGTCCCGCTGCGGCCGCTCCCGGCTACGACGACGCCGAGCGCGAGGCCGTCCTGCGCGTGATGCGCGAACGCCGCGACATCCGCAACGGCTTCCGTACCGACCCCATCCCGCACGAGGTACTGCTCCGCGTGCTGGAGGCGGCCCACACCGCACCCAGCGTCGGCCACTCCCAGCCCTGGGACTTCGTCGTCATCCGCTCCGCCGAGACCCGCCGGACGATGCACGAACTGGCCACCCGCCAGCGCGAGACATACGCCAAGTCGTTGCCCAAGGGCCGTGCCAAGCAGTTCAAGGAACTGAAGATCGAGGCCATCCTCGACACCCCCGTGAACATCGTCGTCACCGCCGACCCCACCCGCGGTGGCCGCCACACCCTGGGCCGGCACACCCAGCCGCAGATGGCGCCGTACTCCTCCGCCCTCGCCGTCGAGAACCTCTGGCTCGCCGCCCGCGCCGAGGGCCTCGGCGTCGGCTGGGTCAGCTTCTTCGACGAGCGCGAGATGGTCCGCGCGCTCGGTCTCCCCGAGCACCTCGAAGTCGTCGCCTACCTCTGCGTGGGGTACGTCGACGAGTTCCCGGAGGAGCCCGAGCTGATGCAGGCGGGCTGGTCCAAGCGCCGCCCGCTGGCCTGGGTCGTCCACGAGGAGACGTACGGCCGCCGCGCCCTGCCCGGCGAGGAGCCGCACGACCTGCTCCAGGAGACCATCTCCAACATCCGCCCCCTCGACGCCAAGGCACTCGGCGAGGCCTGGGAACGCCAGAAGCGGATGACCAAGCCGGCCGGCGCGCTCGGCATGCTGGAGATCATCTCCGCGCAGCTCAGCGGGCTCTCCCGGATGTGCCCCCCGCCGATCCCCGAGCCCGCCGCCGTCGCGATCTTCGCCGGCGACCACGGCGTGCACGCCCAGGGAGTCACCGCCTGGCCCCAGGAAGTGACCTCCCAGATGGTCGCCAACTTCCTCGGCGGCGGCGCGGTCTGCAACGCCTTCGCCAACCAGGTCGGCGCCGAGGTGTGCGTCATCGACGTCGGCGTCGCGGGCGACCTGCCCGCCACCCCGGGCCTTCTCCCGCGCAAGGTACGCCCGGGAACCTCCGACTTCACCACCGGCCCGGCCCTCACCCGCGAAGAGGTCCTCTCCGCCATCGAGGTCGGCATCGAGACCGCCCGGGACCTGGTGGCCGCCGGGAACAAGGCCCTGCTCACCGGCGAGATGGGCATCGCCAACACCACCGTGTCGGCGGCCCTGATCTCCGTCTACACCGACCTGGACCCGGCCGAGGTCACCGGCCGCGGCACCGGCATCAACGACGAGATGCACGCCCGCAAGGTCGACGTTGTACGCCGTGCGCTGGACCTGCACCAGCCGGACCCGGCCGACCCGATCGGCGTCCTGGCAGCGGTCGGCGGCCTCGAACACGCCGCGATCGTCGGCCTCCTCCTCGGCGGCGCCTCGCTGCGCACCCCGGTGGTCCTCGACGGCGTCAGCGCCGGCGCGGCAGCCCTGGTCGCCCGTGCGATCGCCCCGGAAGCCCTCGCCGCCTGCATCGCCGGCCACCGCAGCGCCGAGCCCGGCCACGTAGCGGCGCTCAACAAACTGGGCCTGCGCCCCCTCATCGACCTCGACCTGCGCCTCGGCGAGGGTACGGGCGCGCTGCTCGCCCTCCCGGTGGTCCAGAGCGCGGCGCGTGCGATGCACGAGGTGGCGACGTTCGACTCGGCGGGCGTGACGGAAAAGTGAGACGCAGGGGGACGGGGTCGGAGGGAGTGGTGTTCGGGACGTAGAAGTGCGATTTGTGGCGCAGGGCCCTGGGCACCCAAGCCGACCCGGCTGAACGCGCCGTAAATCGTACAGTCCCGAACGCCGCTCCCGGAGGCCCCGGCCCCCGGCACCACAACACCCCGGGCACCCCCCACCAGAGGCGCACCCAGCACCCCGCACCGGGGGCGCCCCGCACCGCGCCCGGCACCGGCACCGCACCGCCCCCCACGCCGGAGGCGCCCCGCACCACAACACACCGCGCCCCGCGCCGGAGGCGAATCGCGCCGGAGGCGAACCGCCCCGCCACCCCCGGTGAACACCGGCCCCCCGGCCCGTAAGGTGGGCGCGGGGCCCCGCACCGCCCCCACCAGCGCCGCTCCACCGACGCAGCGGCCCCGTACACGCAAGACCGCACGAGGAGCCGCACGTCATGACCGCGAACGCCGCCCCAGGCGACCCGCACCCCGCCTACCCCGTCGGACTGCGTCTGTCCGGCCGGCGCGTCGTCGTGATCGGCGGCGGCCAGGTCGCCCAGCGCCGCCTCCCGGCGCTCATCGCGGCCGGCGCCGACATCGTCCTCGTATCGCCGTCCGCGACCCCCTCCGTCGAAGCGATGGCCGAGGCCGGCGAGATCCGCTGGGAGCGGCGCCCGTACGCGGAGGGCGACCTCGCCGACGCCTGGTACGCCCTGGTCGCGACGGGCGACACGGAAGCGAACACCCGGGCCTCCGCCGAGGCCGAGCGCACCCGGACCTGGTGCGTACGCAGCGACGACGCCGACGCGGCCACCGCCTGGACCCCGGCGACCGGCCGCAGCGAGGGCGTGACCGTCGCCGTGCTCACCGGCCGCGACCCCCGCCGCTCCGCCGCAGTCCGGGACGCGATCGTCGAGGGCCTGCGCGACGGCACCCTCTCGGCGCCCCACCACCGCACCCGGACGCCCGGAGTCGCCCTGGTCGGCGGCGGGCCGGGCGACCCGGACCTGATCACTGTGCGCGGTCGCCGCCTGCTCGCCGAGGCGGACGTCGTCATCGCGGACCGTCTCGGCCCGCGCGACCTGCTCGACGAGCTCCCGCCGCACGTCGAGGTGATCGACGCCGCGAAGATCCCGTACGGCCGTTTCATGGCCCAGGAGGCCATCAACCACGCGCTCATCGAGCACGCGAAGGCGGGCAAGGCGGTGGTCCGCCTCAAGGGCGGCGACCCGTTCGTCTTCGGGCGCGGCATGGAGGAGGCGGAGGCGCTCGCCGAGGCCGGCATCCCGTGCACCGTGGTCCCCGGCATCTCCAGCTCGATCAGCGTTCCCGGCGCGGCCGGCATCCCGGTCACCCACCGGGGCGTCGCCCACGAGTTCACCGTCGTCAGCGGCCATGTCGCGCCCGACGACCCGCGCTCGCTGGTCGACTGGACGGCGCTCGCCAAGCTCCGCGGGACTCTGGTCCTGCTGATGGCGGTCGAGCGGATCGGCGCGATCGCCGCGGCGCTGACCGCGCACGGCCGCTCGCCCGAGACACCCGTCGCGGTCATCCAGGAGGGCACGACCGCCGCGCAGCGCCGGGTGGACGCGACGCTGGCCACCGTCGCCGACACGGTCAGGGCCGAGGAGATCCGCCCGCCGGCGGTCATCGTCATCGGCGAGGTCGTGGCCGTCGGCCCGGGGCGCGATCAGCGGGGGTAGCGCGATCAGCGCAAGCGCAACCGGCGCGACCCGCCCCACCGGCCCGACCGGCCCGACCGGCACGACCCACGCGAGTAACCGCCGGTAACAGATCTCGTCCCCAGCCGTTGGCACCCCACCCAGGACAAGGCAGTATCACCCTGTGGCCGATCTCATCACCATCGAAGACCCCGACGACCCGCGCCTGCGTGACTACACGGGGCTGACCGACGTCGAGCTCCGGCGCAAGCGCGAGCCCGCCGAAGGCCTGTTCATCGCCGAGGGCGAGAAGGTCATCAGACGGGCCAAGCACGCCGGTTACGAGATGCGGTCGATGCTGCTCTCGGCCAAGTGGGTCGACGTGATGCGCGACGTCATCGACGAGGTCCCGGCGCCGGTGTACGCGGTCAGCCCCGACCTCGCCGAGCGGGTCACCGGCTACCACGTCCACCGCGGCGCCCTGGCCTCGATGCAGCGCAAACCGCTGCCGACGGCCGCCGAACTCCTCGCGGCGGCCCGCCGGGTGGTGGTCATGGAGGCGGTCAACGACCACACCAACATCGGCGCCATCTTCCGCAGCGCGGCCGCCCTCGGCATGGACGCCGTACTGCTCTCGCCGGACTGCGCTGACCCGCTCTACCGGCGTTCGGTCAAGGTCTCCATGGGCGCGGTCTTCTCCGTCCCGTACGCGCGCCTCGAAGCATGGCCCAAGGGTCTCGACGCCGTCCGGGAAGCGGGCTTCAAGCTCCTCGCCCTCACGCCGGACGAGAAGGCCTCACCCATCGAGGACGCCGCCCCGCACAGCCTCGACCGCGTCGCCCTCATGCTCGGCGCGGAGGGCGACGGGCTGTCCACGCAGGCGCTGATGGCGGCGGACGAGTGGGTCCGCATCCCGATGGCGCACGGCGTGGACTCGCTCAATGTGGGGGCGGCCGCGGCCGTCGCGTTCTACGCGGTGGCGACCGGCCGCCCGCAGGGCTGAACCTGACAGGGCCTAGGGGGTGTCGTCAAAGTAGCGCCGTCCGCCCGGAGGGCGGGACCCGCGGCGTCTGGTGCGGTGCATCGCAAGGCGGAGGGTCATCCTCGTACTGGACGTACTTGGATGACTCCGACAACGCAGCGAGGTGCCGTGCCTGGGGGCACCTCCCAGCGGTAGCTGGGGGAGCGCCGCGGGTCAGGCGGGACTTTGACGACATCCCCTAGGGCCGGAGCGCTCAGAGCTGCTGCGCCGCGGCGATCCCCAGCGCCACGATCAGCGTCACCACGACGAACACGATCAGCCGCTGGCGCAGCAGGCGCCGGTTCGGCCCCGCCGGACGCCGGCTACCGGAGGCGGTACGGGGAGCGGGCCGGCCGTTCGTACGCGCCCCGGGGCGGGTGGCGTTGCGCTGCGCCGCCGGGCGGGAGCCGGTGTGGCGCGACGACGACGGCCGGGGCGATGCCGCGCGGGGCGAGGCCGCGCCGCGAGGTGAGGCGGCCCGCGGCGAGGCCGCGCGTGACGAGGACGGACGCGGGGGCTGCGACGCCCGGGGCGTGGGGGTCCCCGCCGTGCGCCGCTCGCTCTGCTGGGTGGGCCGGTCGGCGTGCTCGGCGAGCCGCCCGGTCGGCCGGTCCGCCTCGCTCCGCTGCGCGGGCGGACGGGTCTCCGACAGGCCCTGCGCCTCCCGGGCCGCGATCTCCTTGAGCCGCATGGACAGTTGCAGGGTGGTCGGCCGCTCCTCGGGGTCCTTGGCCAGGCAGGCCCGCACGAGCGGGGCCAGCGCGTCCGGTACGCCGTACAGCTGCGGCTCCTCGTGCACGACCCGGTAGAGCATGACCTCGGAACTGCCGTGCCCGAAGGGCGAGTCCGCGGTCGCCGCGTACGCGAGGGTGGCGCCCAGCGCGAACACGTCCGTGGCCGGGGTCACCAGGGCCCCGCGGACCTGCTCCGGGGCGAGAAACCCGGGCGAGCCCACCGCCGTACCCACATGGGTCAGCGTGCTGGCGCCCGTGGCCCAGGCGATGCCGAAGTCGATGATCCGGGGGCCCTTGGGCGAGAGCAGGATGTTCGAGGGCTTGAGGTCACGGTGCACCACCCCGGCCTCGTGGACGGCCACCAGGCCCTCGGAGAGGGCCGCGCCGATCGAGGCCACCTGGGCGGCCGGCAGCGGGCCCTCGTCGGCCACCTTGTCGTGCAGCGACGGGCCGGGGACGTACTGCGTCGCGAACCACGGCCGGTCCGCCTCGAGATCGGCGGCCACCAGCCGGGCCGTACAGCCGCCGCGGATCCGCCGGGCCGCCGAGACCTCGCGGGCGAACCGCGACCGGAACTCCTGATCCTCCGCCAGGTCCGGCCGGATCACCTTGAGTGCGACTCGCTGGCCCCGCCGGTCGGAACCGAGGTAGACGACGCCCATGCCGCCCGCGCCCAGCCGCCGGTGAAGCCTGAACGAGCCGACGACACGCGGGTCCTCGCGCCGGAGCCGCATCATCGCCATGTCCATCCCCGCTGCCCGGTCCGTTTGACGTGGCACAGCTTACGGACCATCGGCCCGGTGTGCGGAGAGGCCGCGCCCTCGTCACTCGGCCGATTGTCAGTGCCGGGTGGGAAACTTGAGGGGTGGTCAGGGAAGCGCCGGCCGGCTCTCCCCTCACCCGTGCGAGATCTCAAAGGTCCGTCGCAGAAGGGGGATTGGGAAATGAAGGGCGATCGTGTGGAGATAGTCGTGGACGCGGGAGACACGACGCGTACGTACGAAGTGGTGGCAAGCCGGGCGGGGCGCCGGGTGGAGACGGCGGTGCGCAGGGGAGTCGTGGAAGTGAGCGAAGTCACCCGGACCGGGACGCCGGTGCGGACGGCGCGGTTCATGGCGAACCGGGTGCTGGCTCTGGTCGAGCAGCCGGTGCCCAGGGACGACTCCCCGGAGGATCCCCTCCGGGAAGACCCCAGGTCCTAGGACCGCGTCTCCACCCAGGGGAGTAGTCGGGCGGGGTGCCCGTCATCCTCCGGGAGGCCCGGGAATCGGTACGAGGGCATGACGCCCGGGCCTCGCCCCGCCCCTAACGTTGAAGTCATGCGGCGGGTGCAGCACTCGTCCCCCGAGGTCAGACGCCCGCCGCACTCAGAACGACAGGAGAGGGACCATGGCGGACACGGCATCGCGGAGCATGATCCGCACGCAGGGACGCAAGGCGTACGCCGCGTTCGGCGGCCGCCCGTCCGGCACTCGCCACCCCCTGGTGGCGGCGGCGATGGTCCTTCCCCTGGCGACCCTGCTCGTGGTCGTCTTCGGCGGCTGGGAAGCGGTGGTCACACATGCGTCGTCCGTGGGCGTGATGCTGGGGCGCTGAGCGGCGCCCCGGGCCCGGGAGAGCGGCCCGGGCCGGGGACATCGGCCCATCAGCCCCGTGGGGACGGGGGTGCGGCGGACGGCAGGAAAGGGTTTGCCCGCGCAGCTGGGGAGCTGCGCGGGCAAACCCTTTCCCGCCCCACGGCCCAGGGCGGTGCGCGGCCCGCCGCAGGCGGGGGTGCCGTCCATGGGCGTGCGGCCGCCGATGGTGCCGGGCCGCTCGCGGGAAACGGTGCCGTTCTCGCTCTGGTGTACGCCGCGGGCCGGGGGTGCCGTCCATGGGCGTGCGGCCGCCGATGGTGCCGGGCCGCTCGCGGGAAACGGTGCCGTTCTCGCTCTGGTCGAACGGGTGGGCGGGGTGGGGCAGGTGCCCGCCGCAGGCGGGCGTTCCGCGCACGGGCCCGTGGCCGCTGATGGTGTCGGTGTACGCCGCGGGCCGGGGGTGCCGTCCATGGGCGTGCGGCCGCCGATGGTGCCGGGCCGCTCGCGGGAAACGGTGCTGTTCTCGCTCTGGCCGAACGGGTGGGCGGGGTGGGGCAGGTGCCCGCCCCAGGCGGGCGTTCCGCCCACCGGCCCGCGGGCGGAGACGGCGCCGTACCGGCGAGCGCCGAGGGGTGGGTCCACCTCGCACGGCCCCGCGGCCGGCCGCGAGGGCTGACGCGTACGATCCCCGCGGGCGGCTCCGCCCGCACCGCACCGCCCAGGGGGAAGACCGTGCGCGCACCGCTCGCCGAAGAACTCGCCGCGTTCGCCGCAGCTGTACCCACACCCCGCCGCACAGACGCGGCCCCCGCGTCCCCCGCACCGCACACGCTCACCGACCGCCCCGACGGCACCGTGGTCCACCGCGGGGGAGTCGTGGTCAAGGCGCACGCCCCGGACACCGACCGCGCGGCCCTCGGCGTACGGATCCGCCTCGCCGCCGCCCCCCGGCTCGACGGGATCCTGCTGCCCCCGCTGCCCGTACTCGCCCGCGAGGGCGCCCTGTCCGCCGTACTGCACGGGCGCCCGGTCACGGCCTGGCCGTACGGCACCCCCGTCGACCCCGAGCACCCGGAAGCCGCCCCCTGGGAGGACGCGGCTCGGCTGCTCGCCCGGCTGCACGCCACGCCTCCGGGCGAACTGCCCGGCCCGCTCCCGCAGATGCGCGGCCCCGCGAAGGCCGCCCGCGCGATCCGGCGGATGACGGCCGCCGGCGCCGCCGCCCACTCCGCCGCCGCCCACCCCGCCGGCGCGCCCGTACTGGCCGCCTGGCGGCGGCTCCCGCCCTGGGCCCGCGACGAGGCCCCCGCCCCCCGCGCGGACGTCCTCTGCCACGGGGACCTGCACCTCGGCCAGCTCGTCCGGCACCCCGCCCCCGACGGCCCCTGGCTGCTGATCGACATCGACGACATGGGCCTCGGCGACCCGGCCTGGGACCTGGCCCGCCCGGCCGCCTGGTACGCGGCCGGCCTGCTCGCCCCCGAGATCTGGCTGCGCTTCCTCGGCGCGTACCGGGAGGCCGGCGGACCCGCGGTACGCCCCGACGGCGATCCCTGGCCCGAACTGGACGTTCCCGCCCGCGCCTTGACCGTACAGACGGCCGCCCTCGCCCTGGCCAAGGCCGCCGCGGAGGACCGTGCGCCGGACGAGGTGGAAGAGCTGATGATCGCCGCCTGTGTCCGAATCGCGTCACTCCCGCCCGAGTTGGAGTTCGAGGCGTCATCGTAGGGTGAACACCGCGTCGCCGGGCATGCATCCGGCGATGCCGACCCGACGGCGAGGAGTTGAGCCGACATGCAGTGCCCCAAGTGCCATGCAGCGATGCACACGTACAACCGCAACGGCGTCCAGATCGAGCAGTGCAGCGGCTGTCGCGGGATCTTCCTCGACTACGGCGAGCTGGAGGCGCTGACCCGCCTCGAATCGCAGTGGACGCAGCAGGCTCCGCCGGCTCCGCCCGCCCCGCAGGCCTACCCGGCCGCCTCCGGCCCCGCCTGGGGCGCCCCCCAGCACGGCGGCCACGGGGGTCACGGCGGCCACCACGGTCACCACCGCCAGAAGGGCTTCGGCCGGATGCTCTTCTCCTCCTGAACAGGAAAGCCCCCGGCCGTGGAGACGGCTGGGGGCTTTTCGGTGGTGCGCGATACTGGGATTGAACCAGTGACCTCTTCCGTGTCAGGGAAGCGCTCTCCCGCTGAGCTAATCGCGCGGGACTGTGCTGCGGGTGCTGCGTGTACTGCGGTGCTGCGTACTGCGTGCGCGATACTGGGATTGAACCAGTGACCTCTTCCGTGTCAGGGAAGCGCTCTCCCGCTGAGCTAATCGCGCGAGACGGACACCCGGCGACCGGGGATCCAGTGGACGATACTGGGATTGAACCAGTGACCTCTTCCGTGTCAGGGAAGCGCTCTCCCGCTGAGCTAATCGTCCGTGGAGGTGGAGACGGGATTTGAACCCGTGTAGACGGCTTTGCAGGCCGTTGCCTCGCCTCTCGGCCACTCCACCACAGAGCGCGGGGGTCCGGGAAAGATCCCCCACTTCGAGCGGACGACGAGATTCGAACTCGCGACCCTCACCTTGGCAAGGTGATGCTCTACCAACTGAGCCACGTCCGCAGGTGCCGTTGGCCCGGGGCGCTTGCGTTCCCCGGCGACGTGTTGAACTCTAGCGGATTCCCGGGCCAGCTCAAAAACGCGTTTCCCCAGCGTGCTGCGCTGCGTTCGGCCCGGCGGAGCTCCCCAGCAGCTCATCCGCAGCTCATCCGCACCGCATCAGCACCGCATGAGCACCTCTCCGGCACCCCATCGGCAGCTCACCGGTGCCTCTCCGGCACCGCGTCTTCACCCGCCCTAGACTCACAGCCGTGCACGACCTCCCCCCGATGGCCCGCTTCGGCGGCCTCGTCGCGACCGATCTCCGCGATGTCACCAGTGATCCCACCGCCCTCGACTCCAGCGGCTTCTGGGCGGTGGCCGCCGACTTCGAGGGCGGGCTGACCTGTGCCCGCTTCGGGGATGTACGTGCCGAGCCGGTACCCGATCCGGTGCCCGGCGCCTGGGCCGGTCCGGCCGCCGACGACTGGACCTCGTCCCTGGACCGTGCCGCGTACACCGCCGGCGTACGGCGCATACGTACCCACATCGCGGCCGGTGACGTCTACCAGGCCAACCTGTGCCGCGTGCTGTCCGCGCCGCTGCCCGAGCCCGCCACCGCCGATGTCGACACGCTGACCCAGCTGCTCGCCCGGGGCAACCCCGCCCCCTTTGCCGGAACGATTCGCCTGAGGGCGCACGGCGTGGAGATCGCCACCGCCTCGCCCGAGCTGTTCCTGCGGCGGACCGGTCGCGTGGTCGAGTCCGGTCCCATCAAGGGCACCGGCCGCACCGCCGAAGACCTGCTGGAGAAGGACCACGCCGAGAACGTGATGATCGTGGACCTGGTCCGCAACGATCTCGGGCGGGTGTGCGCCACCGGTTCCGTTACCGTCCCGCAACTCTGCGCCGTGGAGGCCCATCCCGGGCTCGTCCACCTCGTTTCCACCGTCCGCGGCGAACTCGCCGCCGGCGCCGGCTGGGCCGGGCTGCTGGCCGCGGCCTTCCCGCCCGGTTCGGTCACCGGCGCGCCCAAGTCCAGCGCCCTGCGGATCATCGAGGCCCTCGAAACGGCCCCCCGCGGTCCCTACTGCGGCGGCATCGGCTGGGTCGACGCCGACCGCGGCACCGGCGAGCTGGCCGTGGGCATCCGGACCTTCTGGATCGACCGGGAAGCGGTGGGCGGACCGAAGTTGCGCTTCGGTACCGGCGCCGGCATCACCTGGGGTTCGGACCCGGAGCGTGAATGGGACGAGACCGAACTGAAGGCCGCCCGGCTGCTCGCGGTAGCGTCGGGAGCGTACGAGGCGAGTGGAGGGACCCTACGGTGAAGATCTGGCTCGACGGAACACTGCAGGACGCCGAAGGCGCACGGGTGTCCGTGTTCGATCACGGGCTCACCGTGGGCGACGGCGTTTTCGAGACGCTGAAGGCGGTGGACGGCAAGGCCTTCGCCGTCACGCGCCACCTGGACCGGCTGGCCCGGTCCGCGCACGGCCTGGGACTGCCCGAACCCGACCTCGACGAGGTACGCCGGGCCTGCGCGGCGGTCCTGGACGCCAACCCGATGGCGCTCGGCCGGCTGCGCATCACCTACACCGGCGGCCTGTCCCCGCTCGGCTCGGACCGGGGTGACACCGGCCCCACGCTGGTCGTCGCGCTGGGCGAGACCAAGCGGCGGCCGGACAGCACCGCGGTGATCACCGTGCCGTGGACCCGGAACGAGCGCGGCGCGCTGACCGGCCTCAAGACCACGTCGTACGCCGAGAACGTCGTCGCGCTCGCCCGCGCGCACGAGCGCGGCGCGTCCGAGGCGCTGTTCGCCAACACGGTCGGGCAGCTCTGCGAGGGCACCGGCTCCAATGTGTTCGTCGTCCTCGACGGCGAACTGCACACACCGCCCGTCGCCTCCGGCTGCCTCGCCGGCATCACCCGCGCCCTGGCCGTGGACTGGACGGGTGCCCGCGAGACCGACATGCCGCTGGACGTGCTGGAGCGGGCCGAGGAGATCTTCCTGACCTCGACGCTGCGCGATGTGCAGGCGGTCCACCGGGTCGACGGGCGCGAGCTGCCCGGCGCACCGGGACCGGTCACCGCGAAGGCCATGCGCATCTTCGACGAGCGCGCCGGGTCGGATCTGGACCCGTAACCCAGATCCGTAGCCCGGATCCGTAACCCGGACCCGATCCGGCCCCGTAATACGGATGACGCCGTGCGTCGTTCGGGGTAGAACCCCCCTGATGACCACCACCCTGCGGCCCACCGGGCCGATACAGCACGGCGCCGACGGTGCGAAGTCGCGGCAGTACCGGGTGTGCGTGAACAGCCGCCCGGTCGGCGTGATCGAGCTCGGTACCGACCCCCGGTTCGGCGCCTCGGTCGGGCGCATCGTGTCCCTGCACATCGATGAGCGGGACCGGCGGCGCGGCCGCGCCACCGTCGCGGCGCTGGCCGCCGAGGAGGTGCTGCGCGGATGGGGCTGCACCCGGGTGGAAGTCTCCATCCCGGCACCCGCCGAGGCCGCCCGGAACCTGGCCTCGGCCCTCGGCTACGTCGTCCGCAACCGCAGCATGCTCAAACGCCTGCCCGCCGAACCGCCCCCGCTCCCGGCCGGCTGCGAGGGACGGCCGATGAGCGCGGCGGAGTACGCGGTCTGGATCGAGCACACCCAGCAGGACTACGTACGCAACCTCGTCGGGCGTGGCATCCCGGAGGACCAGGCACGGGCGAAGTCGCGGTCCGACCACGCCTCGACGCTGCCCGAGGGCGAACGTACGCCGGACACCTACCTGGGGGTCCTGCTGCGCGACGGGACACGGGTGGGCATCCTGTGGGTCGCGCTGCGCCCGGTGCGCCCCGGCATGCCCGGGGCGTACGTCTTCAGCGTCGAGGTGGACGCCGAGCACCGGGGCCGGGGACACGGGCGGTCGCTGATGCTGCTGGCCGAGCGGGTGACACGGGCCGCCGGAGGGGCCGAGCTGGGCCTCAGCGTGTTCGCCGACAACACCCCGGCGGTGCGCCTCTACGACTCACTCGGTTACGAGACGACCGACTACCACCTGTACAAGCAGCTGCTTTAAGGGCCTGTCCGTGCGGTCCGAGGCGCTTCAGCCGGCCAGCAGCCGGTCGGCGATCTCCTCGATCCGCGCGCGCAGCCCTTCCTGGCTCTTGCCGCCGTCCAGCCGCTCGCCACCGATGACGTAGGTCGGGGTCCCGGTGACCCCGATCGCCTTGCCCTCCGCCTGGTCCGCGTCGACGGTCAGAATGTGCCGCCCGTCGATCAGCGCGGTGTCGAACTCCTCGGCGTCCAGCCCCAGTTCGCGCGCAACCTCCAGCAGGAACGGCTCGCCCCTGCCGGCCAGTTCCTCGGTGCGCGCGAGCACCGCCTCGGCGTAGGGCCAGCCCTGCCCCTGCTCCGCGGCCTCCTCGGCGGCCTGCGCGGCGGCGAAGGCGTGCTTGTGCTTCTCGAGGGGGAAGTGCCGCAGGCGTACCTCCAGCCGGTCGCCGTAGCGCTCCCGCAGCGCGCGCAGATCCTCCAGGGCGCTGCGGCAGTCGGAGCACTGCAGCTCGCACCACACATCGAGGACGGGACGGTCGGGACGGCCGGGGCTGGAGTCGCTCATGCGCACAGTCTCCCAGCCCTCGTGTCCGCTACCCAACCGGGTCGTACGCCTCGACCGGCACCCCGACCGGCGCCCCGAGCGGGACCTGGGGAGGACCGCACCCCCGAGATCTCCCTGACCTCGTACCGGATCGTGGCTTGTGCGCCGGTGGGCGGTGCAGGATGGAGGGACAGAGCCCCCACCGCAGGAGGACCGGATGCTCGCCGAGACCATTTGTTCCGCGGTGTCCGCGGCCGGCCTGGGCCTCGCCGCGCTGACGGCGTACCGCAAGCGTTTCCTGGCCGCGACGCGGATCGCCGCGTACGCGCTGGTGCCCATCGCCCTGGTGATGGTCGGCGCGATCGACTGGGTCGCCGACCTGGTCTTCAACCCCTCCGTCTGGGCGGGCTTCGGGCTCCTGGGCCTCGCCTGGCTGCTCCTGATGACCACGCGCGCCGTGGAGCGCCGCGGCGGCGGCTCACGTAAGGAGCGCAAGGCGGCTGCGGCCGCCCGCCGGGACGCGGTCGCGCCGGCCGCGTCGGCGCCCTCGCTCGGGCCGGGCCGGGCCACGGGCGCCGAGTCCGCCGCCAAAACCAGGGCCAAGTCCAAGACCGGTTCCAGGTCCGGGACCACGACCGAGTCCGGGCAGGCCGCGGCACAGGACGAGGATTTCTCCGACATCGAAGCGATCTTGAAGAAGCACGGAATCTGACGAACGGCCCTGCCCACTGGGCGTGTTGACCGCGGCGCGTCCGGGCGCTGCGCCATCATGCCCCGGAGATGCTGGACACATCCCGGGGCGAGCCCCCCGTACCCACCGACGAGCAGCGCGGTTGCCTCTTCGCGCTCTCCCAGCCGCCCCTGATGATCTTCCTCGGGGTGATCGGCTCCCTGCTCCTGATCGCGGCGATGCACGATCTCTATCTGCTGTGAGGGACGCCGGCCTGCCGGAGCCGCCCGCTCACTCCGCGGCTTCCTTGCGACGGGCCCGGTACGCGGCCACATGCAGCCGGTTGCCGCAGGTGCGGCTGTCGCAGTACCGGCGCGAACGGTTGCGCGACAGGTCCACGAAGGCCCGCCGGCAGTCCGGTGCCTCGCACCGGCGCAGCCGCTCCTGCTCGCCGGAGACCACGATGAAGGCCAGGGCCATCCCGCAGTCGGCCGCGAGGTGGTCGCCGACGGAGGCGCCGGGCGCGAAGTAGTGCACGTGCCAGTCGTAGCCGTCATGGTCGGTGAGCTGCGGAGTGGTTCCGGCCGCTGCGACCAGCTCGTTGATCAGCTCGGCCGCGGCCCGGGCGTCGGTGGCGGCGAAGGCCTGCGCGAAGCGTGCGCGTACGGCCCGGACCGCAGCCAGGTCGCGGGCGCCCAGCACGCCGACGTCGCTGATCTTGTGCAGTCGTACGAACTCGTTCAGTGCCTCGATGTGCGAGAGCCCGTCGGGCTGGTCGGTCTCCGGTGCGGTGTTCACCAGATCGACAACGACGTCGAGCGCGCGACGGGTGTCGTGGGGGATCAGCACGGTTTCGCTCCCTGGCCTGCGCGGGCGGGTGCCCGCCGATGCTGGCCGACTTTAGCGGCTCGCCAGAAAGCGCACCGGAGCCGTCCCCACGGTGGATTCCGCGGAGACAGCTCCGGTGTCTGCTGTATGCGGTTGTGCGGCCCGCACCGTCTCCCCGAGTCGGACGGTGTCGGGCAGCTCTCGCGCTGGCTCAGCTCTCGGCCAGGATGTGCGAAAGCTCTGTGTCGAGATCGAAATGACGGTGCTCGGTGCCGGGTGGCACAGCGGCGTCGGTCCGCTTCAGGAACGACTCCAGGGCCCGCGCGGGGGCCTCGAGCAAGGCTTCTCCTTCCGGGGAGCTCAGGGCGATGCAGACGACGCCCTGGCCATGGCTACGGGACGGCCAGACCCGGACGTCTCCGGTTCCGGTGGGCCGATGCAGGCCCTCCGCGAGGAGGTCGCGGGCAAACACCCATTCGACGGTTTCCTCGGCTCCGGTGTGGAAGGTGGCGTGCACGGCATAGGGATCGGCCGTGTCATACCGCAGGCCCGCGGGTACAGGCAGTGATGACTCGCTCGACACAACGAGGCGCAGGTGCAGCTCGCAGCTGACCGTGGTGTTCATAAGCGCCAGGGCCTTTCGCTCAGTGTGCGCTCGGGGATTCGCACGTCGGCGAAATCGACATGCCACCTACGGTGCCGTTGTAAACCCCTCTGACCGTTTTGCGGGTCTTCAGGTCCCTCTTACGGAGGAGTGCTTTCTCGTGCTTTACGGCCATTCCGGTGGCTGGACGGTGTCGGGTAGTTTGGGCGCCATGGATACGGGGAGTGACGGGCGTAGCAGCAGCGCCACGACGAGTGACACGAACGCCGAGCCGGAGCTCGGTTCGCGGGCACCGGAGTTCATCCAGGCCCGGCGGACCCTGCATCTGAGCTGGCAGGTCGGGGTCTTCGTCGTCGGACTCGGGGTCGTGGTCGCGGGTGTGATCATGCTGCCGTTGCCAGGTCCGGGCTGGCTGGTGATCTTCGGTGGCATGGCGATCTGGGCCACCGAGTTCGTCTGGGCGCAGCTCGTCCTGCGCTGGACGAAACGCAAAGTGACCGAAGCGGCACAGAAAGCGCTCGATCCGAAGGTCCGCCGGCGCAACATCGCCCTCACGACGGTCGGTCTCGTCATCGTCGCCGTACTGGTCGGTATCTATGTCTGGGAGTTCGGCATCGCGATGCCGTGGAACATCGACGAGTGATCCGGACGGGTCCGGGGCAGCCGCTGACATGGGGTAATGTGTGGCCTGCGCCCGGGCGATTAGCTCAGTGGGAGAGCGCTTCGTTCACACCGAAGAGGTCACTGGTTCGAACCCAGTATCGCCCACCCGGACCGAGAGCCCGGAGACTCAAGAGTCTCCGGGCTCTCGGCGTTTCCGCTCCCGGCGCGCGGCGCCGCCGGTCAGCGCATCCGGCCCAGCGAGTCCCGCAGCCTGCGCGCGTCGCGCAGCCGCTGCTCGTACGTGGCGCCCACGCCGAGCAGGAGCAGGCCGGCCAGGGCCGGCGGCAGCCAGCGGGGAAGGGCGCCGACCACCTGGACGACGTACGGGGCCAGCTCGTGCAGCGCGACCAGCGCGAGCGCCGCGCCGCCCAGCACCAGCAGGGCCTGGAGCCGCAGCCTGGCGCCGGCCAAGGTGACGGCCAGGGCCGCCACGCCGAGCAGCAGCGGACGCAGCCAGTGGCTGTCGCCCCAGGCGGCGATCAGGCTCGGCAGCAGGGTCGCGGCCAGCCCGGGGCCGTACGCGGTCCAGGAGGACGCCTCGGGGTCGCGGCGGCGCCGCAGCCACCCGATGACCAGGGCGGGCACGGTGACGGGCAGCGTGTACGCCTCGGGGGTGACCACCTCCGAGGCCGCCAGCCGCACCCAGGTGGCCAGGACGAACAGCACCGCGGCGGCGTACCCGGCCGGCCGGCGGTCCGCACGCAGCGCGGTGCCCGCACAGATGACACCGCACAGCGCGAGGACCAGCGCGAGGGTGGGGGCGTCCTCGACGGCGAGGCGTACCGCGAGCAGGGCGGCGATCCCGCCGGTGATCTCGACGGGCTGCCGGGCGGGGTGCTCGCCGAGCCCGTGGGCGAGCAGGGCCGCCGCTGCGGGGATCGTGAGAACCGCGAGCCCCACGTGGTGCGGAGCGAAGTCCAGGGCGGCCGCGACGGCCGCCACGAGCCCGGTCGCGAACGCCACCGCGGCGCACGCGCACACCGCCTGCGTGAGGCGCTGGACGCTCACCGCCGCGGCGCCGGTGAACAGGACGAACAGGGCGCCGAGCACGGCGAACGTGGCCGGACGGGCCGCCAGGGACAGCAGCGAGACGCTGATCGCCCCCACCAGAGCACACCCGAGCGCCCCGAGGGCCACGACCCCGCCGGACCCCCGCAGCCAGGAGGCGCCGCCACCTGCCGCCGCATGGCCACCGGCGGGTGGCACGGCCGCCGACCAGGCGCGCGCCGGGCCCTCGGGAGCGGCAGCGCCCCCAGGGACGTGGGCTTGGGCCCCGGCGCCCGCCGGGACGCCGCCGTGCGGCGGACCCGCGGGCTTGGGCGGGGCGGTCGGCGGGACGCCGGGGCGCGCCGGGGCGGCGGGCTGCTGCGCCGCAGGCGTGGCCCGGGCCGTCGGTGCCGGCGAGGCGCTCAGGCGGATCGCTGCCGCCAGCGCCGCCGCCGTCAGCAGGAGCTGGATCGCCGCGCCCGCCGCGTACGGGAGCTCCAGGGCCGGCGGGAGGGCGAACGCCGCCGCCCAGACCAGGACCAGCGCGCCGCACGCCGTCGCGGGGCGCCAGGTACGCTCCGCGGGTGCGGCCCGGTGCACGGCCGTCAGGACGCCCGCGACGATCAGCAGCACCACGGGCGCGGCGGTCATGCCGGCCCACGCCGCCTCGGTACCCAGTGCTTCCCGCGCGTCACCGGGGGCTCCGGACCACACGGGGTCGACCTGTTCGGCCGGGCCCAGCACGGCGAGGGCCACCGCCGGCACGGCCCACAGGAGCGCCGCCGCGTGCACCGCTCCGGACGCGCCCGCGAGGCCCAGCCGTACCGGGGACGGCAGTGAGGTGCGTACGACGGCCGGCAGGGCCACCGCGGGCAGCAGGTACGCCAGTACCGTCCACGCGTCGGCGAGGTCCGTCCGCAGCACGCCGCCGACCGCGGCGACCGCGGCGAGACCCGCCACGGCCGCGGCGCCGGTGCTCAGTTCCTTCCGCGGGGCCTCGGCGGACGGCGCACGCCAGGCCGCGAACAGCGCCAGCGCCGCGGCCGCGAGCAGCAGCAGGCCCGGCGCCACCGCGTCGGCGGTCGTCCCGGCGTCCACCGACATCCAGCCGGCGCCGAGCACCGCCCAGGCACCCGCCACCCAGGCGCCGGCGCAGGCGATGGCCCGTACCGGGGCGCCCTTCCCCCACAGCGCGATCGCCGTGTCGAGGGTGGCCGTCGCGAGCACGGCCCAGGTCAACAGCAGCGGTCCGGCGCCGGCCGCGACGGCCCAGAGCACGAGCGGCAGCTGCGCGGTGACCACGGCCACCGGCAGCGGGAGCCGCAGCCGGCCGAGGGCCATGCCGTACGCCGACCACAGCAGCGCCAGGCCGGTCGAGACGACGGCCGCGTAGCCGACGCCGTCCGTGTCCGGCAGGGCCACCCGGTGCAGCGCGTACGCGTCCAGGACCATCAGCGCCAGGCCGAGGGCCGCCACCGACTCGGCCGTCGAGGTGAGCCCACGGCGGAGCAGAGCCACCGGCGCCGACAGGGTGGCGACCGTCACCGCGCCGAGCACCGCCGCACGGCCGCCGATGCCCAAGTGGCCCCAGCTGACCACCGTGAAGGCGATCGCGGCGATCGTCAGCAGGACGGCCCCGAGCGTGAGCAGCACGTTCTGGACGTTCGGCGGAGCGGACTCGCGGGCAGCGGTCCGTGGTGGCCCGAAGGGCCGCGGGGCGAAGGGCTGCGGCGCGGGAGCCCGCAGCACACTGAGCAGCCAGGCTCTGCGGGCCAGCAACTGGGCGCGGCGAGCTTCGATTTGAACCAGCTCGCGGTCGAGGATCGCCAGTTCCTCGGCGGGTGGCGGCACGTTCTCCATGGCTGGAGTGTGGCCCCGGTCACCCGGCACAGGTATGGGCGCGGATACTCAGATCCGCGGTGAGTACGGACGAGTACGGAAGTTGCCGGTGACCGGGAATCCGGTTTGAAGGAAACCCGCCCGCACCTGTATGGTTCAGTGCGTTCCCGGGCGATTAGCTCAGTGGGAGAGCGCTTCGTTCACACCGAAGAGGTCACTGGTTCGAACCCAGTATCGCCCACCGGGAGAGGCCGGTCCGTCAGCAGACGGACCGGCCTCACTTGCGTTCACCCCCTGCCGGCGGGTCACGCGGCGGCAGGCAGGTCGGGGCGCAGTGGCCAGTGCGGGTCCACCGCCTCCTCCGACCCGTTGCGGGCGAACCAGGCCTGGAGGCCACGCGCCTGGGCCGCGTGCCACACGGCCTGGAGCGTGTGCAGCTCGGCCGGCGTGAGCCGTTCCAGGCGCGCCGCGAACCGGCGCCCCACCGCCCGTACGACCTCCAGCGAGGCGACGGCGTCGGCGGCCGCGTCGTGCGCGCCGTCCAGCTCCACCCCGTAGTGCGCGCAGAGATCGGTGAGCGTGCGGCGCCCCTTGCGGTAGCGGTCCAGATGCTTGTCCAGCACGCGGGGATCGAGGACGTACAGCGGGCGGTTGTCCAGGTACCGGGCGAGCGACGAGGCGCGGTGGCGCCTCAACTCCCGGTCCAGCAAAGTCAGATCGAAGGGCGCGTTCATCACCACGAGCGGCCGCCCCGCGGCGGTCTGCTCGGCGAGCGACCTGGCTATCTCCTCGACCACGGGGGCGGGCCAGCGCCCGTTGCGCTGCAGATGCGCATCCGTCAGGCCGTGAACTTCCGTCGCTCCGGGGGGAACCGGTATCCCCGGGTTGACCAGCCACCGGGTGGCGCGGAGCCGGGCGCCCGCCGTGTCCTGCACGACGACGGCAGCCGAAACGATGCGGTCCTCCTCGACATCCACTCCGGTGGTCTCGGTGTCGAACGCGGCCAGGGGTCCCTCGTACCAGCACGTCATGTCCGAACTCCTCGCACCCGTTTGGCAGATGGCGTGCGTCCCCCTGCCCGATTCGGTGATACCCGGGCTGTTTGCGCCGTACGCCGTTTGCGGGCCACCCGCTGCGGAGACAACACAGGTGAGAGCCCGCTCAGTTGACGGCCACTCATGAAAGAAATCGATCGGTACGACGGCCCGGAAGGCAATCGGAGCCATGGCGCTCGCGCAGCCCGAATCGGGTGGGCTGCTGCCCGAGCGGATCACACCGCTGCGCGGCGGACTCGCCACCACCGCCTGCATGGAGACCCTCCAGGTGGGCTACCTGCACGCGGTCGCGGCTGCCGCGGGCTGTTCGCTCTCCCAGCCGTTTCCGGACAACGGCATCGACTGGCACGTGAGCCACAGCGCTCCCGGGCACACGGTCGACGACGAAGTGACGATCAAGGTGCAGCTCAAGTGCACGTACCAGATCCCGCCGCGCCCGGCAGGACCGGCCTTCTCCTTCACGCTCGACAACGAGCACCTGGTGAAGCTCGCCCGCACGCCGGTCTCGGTGCACAAGATCCTGGTCGTGATGCTCGTACCGCGGTCCCAGGACGACTGGCTGCGCGCCGGACACGACGGCCTGGACCTGCGGCACTGCTGTTACTGGACCAACCTGGCCGGCCACCCGGTGACGGGCAGGCGCAGGACCACCGTGCGCATCCCGACCTCGCGGATATTCGACGACCGGGCGCTCTGCGAGATCATGACCCGGGTCGGGGTGGGAGGGAGACCCTGATGCACCGGCCGTTCGACGAGCCCGTCGACGAAACACTGCCGTTCGGCACCCGACCGCATTCGCATCCGCATTCGCATGCGACTCCGCATCCTGCCGAGGCCGCGCAGGTGGACCCCGCCGTGCTCGGTGCGCTGCTCGACCGGCACGGCTGGCAGCGACGCGGGGGAGCGGCCGGGCGGTACGCGCGGTGGACACCGCCGGGCGGCGGCCTGGGCGGTACGAGCCTGCTCGTACCGGAGAGCAGGGCGTTCCCCGACAGCGAGGACCTGCTCGGCGAGGCGCTCACCGCGCTGCGCCGCAGCGCGGTGCCGTCCGCACGGGACGTTCTGGTCGGACTGAGCGTCCCCAGCGACGAGATCCGCTGGTGGCGCGATGTACCGCCGGGCCCGTCCGGCGCGTCCTCCTGGACCGCGGAGGAACACCTGCGCGCGGCGGCCCGCCGGACACTGCTGGCCGGCGCGCTCGCGGCCCGGGCGCGCGCCGCGTACTACGGGGCGCGCCACCGGCGGCAGGCGGAGAGCGCGCTGGAGGGCGTACTGGTGGGCCCCGCGCCGGGCGGGCGCCGGCTGACCGCGTTCGTACCGGTGGAGACAGGACGGGCGGCCGTGATCAGGCTGCACCACGCCTTGCACGCCGCTCGCGAGGCCGCCGACTACCAGCGGGCGACCGGCGGCATGGAGGCCTTCGACGCGGCCGTCGAGGCGGGGGTGTGCCGGGAGCTGACCGAGGCGGTCATCGCGCTCGTCCGCGGCTCGGAGGGGGCCGGCATCGCGCTGGAGTGGGCGCCCGCGGCGGGCGTGCCCGACGGCTGCGCGGCCCGGCCGGAGCCGGTGGAGTTCTCGCCCGGAGACCTGCCCGCGCTCCGGCTCGCAGGGGCGCGCTACCGGGCGGGAGAGCCGTCCGTACCGGTCCGGATCGCGGGCACGGTGATACGGATGCGCCGCTCGGCCCCGCGCGGCGGCGGGACGGTACGCCTGCGGGTGCTGGCCGGTGCGGAGATCCCACACGTCCGGACGGTGCTCGACGAGGAGGCGTACCGGATCGCCGGCCACGCGCACCTGGTCGGCCTGCCGATCCGGCTGAGCGGCAGACTGGAAAGCCGCGGCGGCTTCCGGCGGCTGACGGACCCCTCCGGGGTGATGCCGGTGCGCCTGGACGAGGTCGAGCGCGACCGCCTGATGAAGTCGCTCCAGGAGAACCTGGACTTCTTCGAGGAGGCCTGCACGGAGGACGACTGACCGCTGCGGCGTCCGGGCCACCGTGCGCAGCGCAAACCGTTTCGCGAGGCACCCTTGCGGCTCGGTACGATTCAGGCGCGCAGTGTCCGCTGTCGCACCCCCTCAGTCAGGAGAGACCGGTGTCAGACGTCCGTGTGATCATCCAACGCGATTCCGAGCGGGAAGAGCGCGTGGTGACCACGGGCACCACGGCGGCCGAGCTCTTCGCCGGCGAGCGCACCATCGTCGCCGCGCGGATCGCGGGCGAGCTGAAGGACCTCGCGTACGAGATCGGTGAGGGCGAGGTCGTCGAGCCCGTCGAGATCTCCTCCGAGGACGGCCTGAACATCCTGCGGCACTCCACCGCGCACGTCATGGCGCAGGCCGTGCAGGAGCTCTTCCCCGAGGCGAAGCTCGGCATCGGCCCGCCGGTCCGGGACGGTTTCTACTACGACTTCGACGTGGAGAAGCCGTTCACCCCCGAGGACCTCAAGGCCATCGAGAAGAAGATGCAGGAGATCCAGAAGCGGGGACAGCGCTTCTCGCGGCGCGTGGTCACCGACGAGGCGGCCCGCGAGGAGCTCGCGGACGAGCCGTACAAGCTGGAGCTGATCGGTCTCAAGGGCTCGGCCTCGCACGACGACGGCGCGGACGTCGAGGTGGGTGCCGGCGAGCTGACCATCTACGACAACCTCGACGCAAAGACCGGCGACCTGTGCTGGAAGGACCTCTGCCGCGGCCCGCACCTGCCGACCACCCGCAACATCCCGGCGTTCAAGCTGATGCGCAACGCCGCCGCGTACTGGCGCGGCAGCGAGAAGAACCCGATGCTGCAGCGCATCTACGGCACCGCGTGGCCCTCCAAGGATGAGCTCAAGGCGCACCTGGAGTTCCTCGCCGAGGCCGAGAAGCGCGACCACCGCAAGCTGGGCTCCGAGCTGGACCTCTTCTCCATTCCCGAGCAGATTGGTTCGGGCCTCGCGGTCTTCCACCCCAAGGGCGGTGTCATCCGCAAGGTCATGGAGGACTACTCGCGACGCCGGCACGAGGAGGAGGGGTACGAGTTCGTCTACACCCCGCACGCCACCAAGGGGAAGTTGTTCGAGACCTCGGGCCACCTGGACTGGTACGCCGACGGCATGTACCCGCCCATGCAGCTCGACGAGGGCGTGGACTACTACCTCAAGCCCATGAACTGCCCGATGCACAACCTGATCTTCGACGCGCGGGGCCGGTCCTACCGTGAACTGCCCCTGCGCCTCTTCGAGTTCGGGACCGTGTACCGGTACGAGAAGTCGGGCGTGGTGCACGGCCTGACCCGGGCCCGCGGCTTCACCCAGGACGACGCGCACATCTACTGCACCAAGGAGCAGATGGCGGACGAGCTCGACTCGACGCTGACCTTCATGCTGAACCTGCTGCGCGACTACGGCCTGACCGACTTCTACCTGGAGCTCTCCACCAAGGACCCGGAGAAGTTCGTCGGCTCCGACGAGGTGTGGGAGGAGGCCACCGAGACGCTGCGCAAGGTGGCCGAGAAGCAGGGCCTCCCGCTGGTCCCGGACCCGGGCGGCGCCGCATTCTACGGTCCCAAGATCTCGGTCCAGACCAAGGACGCCATTGGCAGGACCTGGCAGATGTCCACGGTCCAGCTCGACTTCAACCTCCCGGAGCGCTTCGACCTGGAGTACACCGGCCCGGACGGAACCAAGCAGCGGCCGGTCATGATCCACCGCGCGCTGTTCGGTTCGATCGAGCGGTTCTTCGCGGTGCTGCTGGAGCACTACGCGGGCGCGTTCCCGGCGTGGCTGGCGCCGGTCCAGGCGGTCGGCATCCCGATCGGCGACGCGCACGTGCCGCACCTGGCGGAGTTCGGCGCGAAGGCGAAGGCCAAGGGGCTGCGCTTCGAGCTGGACGCCTCCTCGGACCGTATGCAGAAGAAGATCCGCAACGCCCAGAAGCAGAAGGTTCCGTTCATGGTCATCGCCGGTGACGAGGACGTGGCCAACGGCGCGGTCTCTTTCCGCTACCGCGACGGCTCGCAGGAGAACGGCATCCCGGTCGACGAGGCCATCGCCAAGATCGCCAAGGTGGTCGAGGACCGGGTCCAGTTGTAGGACGTAGGGCAGGGGCCCGTACGGCAAGGGCCTCTACGGCAAGGAGCCACCGGCGAGCATCAAGCCGCCGGGGGCTCTTTCTCGTCCTCCCGGCCGAAGACCTGGAGCAGCCAGGACGAGAACGAGCCGGTCACCGCCCCCAGCAGGGCCAGCCCGCACGTCATCAGGCCCACCGCGATCACCCGGCCCAGCGCGGTCACCGGGGCCACATCCCCGTACCCGACCGTGGTCAGCGTCGAGCAGGTCCACCACAACGCGTCGCCGAAGGTACGGATGGTGGCGTCCGGCGCGGGGCGTTCCTGCTGGTAGACCGCGAGTGAGCCGGAGAAGCCGAGCAGGACGGCCGACAGCCCGGCGTAGGTGATCACCCGGGCGTGCAGACTCAGCCGGGGCCTGCCGCGCCGTCGCTGCACCGCCGTATAGACCTTCACCATGCGCAACGGGCGCAACAGAGGCAGCACCAGCACCAGCGTGTCCAGCCACTGCGTCCGGACGAAGCGCGGCCCCCGCCCGCTCAGCCCCAGCCGCACCGCGTAGTCCGCGACGAACAACGCCCAGGTCAGCAGGATCAGAGCGAGTCCGAGGTCCCGCAGGGCCGTGGCAGACTCCGGTGCCAGCACGCGCATGGCATAGCCGCCCAGGAACAGGAGCGCGGCCGCGAGGAGCGGCATCTCGGTGCGCTGCTCCCAGCGCAGCTGCCGGCTGTCGGGGTCAGGGACATGCATCGGGCCAGCATCGCCGTACCCGAACGTGCGCCAACCCCGGCGACACGCCGCGTACGGGCGAAGTCATATGCTGCACAGCATGACGATTGAGCCGGAGCAGCAGATCGGAGTCGGGACCCCGGACGCGTTCCAGCGCCTGTGGACGCCCCACCGGATGGCGTACATCCAGGGTGAGAACAAGCCGACCGGCCCGGAGGCCGGCGACGGCTGCCCGTTCTGCGCGATCCCCGAGATGTCGGACGAGGACGGGCTGGTCATCGCCCGGGGCAAGCACGTCTACGCGGTGCTGAACCTCTACCCGTACAACGGCGGCCACCTGATGGTGGTCCCGTACCGGCACGTCGCCGACTACACCGAGCTGGACGACCTGGAGACGGCCGAGCTGGCTGATCTCACCAAGCGGGCCATGGTCGCTCTGCGCACCGCCTCGGGCGCGCACGGCTTCAACATCGGCATGAACCAGGGCGCGGCGGCCGGGGCCGGCATCGCCGCCCACCTCCACCAGCACATCGTGCCGCGCTGGGGCGGCGACACGAACTTCATGCCGGTGGTCGGGCACACCAAGATCCTGCCCCAACTCCTCGCCGACACCCGGCGGATGCTGGCCGGCGCCTGGCCGGCCTGATCCGCCGAGCCGCCCCGACCGCTGCGCGCCCGCGCGCTACGCGTCGTACGCGTCCGCGTTCCGCGGCGCCGCGTCCTGGACCAGGCCGCTGAGGATCATCGAGCGGTTGGTGAAGCGCTCGGTGTCCACGCCGTTCTCCTCCAGGACCCGCATCGCGGCGGCGTGCACCACTCGCAGCACCGGCGCCGCCGTGCGGATCGCGTCGTCGGCCATGAAGCGGTGACGCCAGGGCTTCTCGGCCCAGGCGTGCCGCAGGCCGAAGGGCTCCGGCAGGATCAGCTTGCCGCCGAAGTGGTCCAGCATCGGCGGGAACCAGGTGAGCGGGGCGCGGACGGCGAGGCGTACGACCTCTGTGGCGTCCACCAGCGGCAGGTGCTTCTCGGTGGTCTCCCAGAACCGGACGGTCTTGTTGACCTCGACCGTCTTGGGCTCCGGCTTGGTGGTGAAGAGGGGGTGCACCGGGCCGAGCGCGTGCCCGGTGACCTCGACACGCAGGGTCTGGTGCAGCACGGTGACGGTGATCAGCATGGTGATGACCAACTGGCCGTCCCACAGCGTGAACTGCACACCCAGGTAGTGCCGGTTGCCGCTGCCGAACTGCTGCTCGTTGCATATCCGCTGTATCTCGTGGCCCTTGACCTGGAAGGTGTCCACGTCCTGTCCGACGGGCCGGGCCACCTCCTTGGCGTTCTCGCCGACCGGCGACACGATCCAGTGCTTGATCGAGGGGACCGGGAAGCCGCCGGTGTGCAGCGGCCCGCGCTCCAGCATCCGCAGCTGGTCGTGTACCGCCCGGATGATGTCCCAGCTGCGGAACGGATGGATCTCCGCACCCGGCTCGCGCGGCAGCAGTTCCTCGGCGAGCTGCCAGCTGCCCCAGCGCGTGCCCATGCCGAGTATCCCCTTGGGGCCGGCGTAGAAGACGGAGTTGCTCTGGTCCTCCGCGGTGAGCTTCGCCAGGCCCTGGCGCAGCTGCTCGGCCGCGGTCTCGTCCGGGTTGCCCGGTACGGCCTCGGGGATCTTGGCGCCCACACCGCCGCCCGCCAGCAGACTGTCCCAGCGGGCCCGCATGTCCTTCGCGGTCGACTCGCTGATCTGTTTCGCCAGCAGCCATCCCACGACGGGCGCGACGACCATCCCGCGCAGGTAGTACGCCCAGAATCCGCCGAACGGCAGCCAGATCAGGAAGATCACGACGAGGGCGCCGAACGCGACCAGCAGCGCCGTGCCCAGCGCGCCGGCCCGCCGGTCCTTGGCGCCCGCGATGGTGCGCCGCAGCTGGAACATGGCCAGCCACACCAGGAGTCCGGGCAGGAACAGCAGCCCGCACACCACCATCACGAGGGTGAGCTTCTTGTCGCGCTCCTTGCGGATGCGGGTGGCGGCCAGGCAGTGCTCGACGACGGCCTGCGGCTCGGTGCCGAAGGACTGGATCAGCGGCTTGCGCGCGCCGCCCAGCATCCGTACCTGCACCGCCCGGGAGAAGGCCTCGCCGAGGTTCGGCTCGAAGAGCGAGAGCCGGCCCTTCTTCAGGGTGGAGGCGTGCCACTCGTTGTTGGCCTTGAGTATCTCCTCGACCTTGGTGTCGCGGTACGCGGCCGAGGCGAGGGCATGCGTCGCCGCGGTCTGGCCGGCCGAGCCCGAGAGCGGAACCTGCGCCCCGGGCCTGAAGTCGAATACGTCGTTCGCCACTGCTGCCCCCACTCGCCGCACGCCACTCCAGCGGCCCTTTCCCCGTCGCCGCTCCCGGCACACCTGCTGAGCTGCGACCTCAGCGTAACGGTGACACACCGCATTCGTCAGGGGACAGCCAAATAGCGCCCGCCGGCCCGGGGTTGACCGGGCCGGCGGGCGGCACCGGTCAACTACGTACCCTTCTCCGCCTGTTCGCGGATCTTCGCCGACAACTGCGGCGGCATGGGCTCGTGGCGGGCGTACGAGCGGTTGAACCGCCCGGTACCGTGCGAGACCGAGCGGAGGTCCACCGCGTACCGGCCGATCTCGATCTCCGGCACCTCTGCCCGTACGAGCGTCCGTCCGCCGCCCGCCTGTTCGGTCCCGACCACCCGGCCGCGCCGGCCCGACAGGTCACTCATCACCGGGCCGACGTACTCGTCGGGCACCATCACGGCCACTTCCGCCACCGGTTCCAGCAGGTGGATCTTCGCGTCGGCGGCGGCCTCCCGCAGGGCCAGCGCGCCCGCCGTCTGGAAGGCCGCGTCGGAGGAGTCCACCGAGTGGGACTTGCCGTCCACCAGGGTGATCCGGACGTCCACCAGCGGATGGCCCGCAGCCACGCCGCGCGCGGCCTGGCTGCGTACGCCCTTCTCCACGGACGGGATGAACTGCCGCGGGACCGCTCCGCCCACCACCTTGTCGACGAACTCGACGCCCGAGCCCGGAGGCAGCGGCTCCACCTCGATCTCGCAGATCGCGTACTGGCCGTGGCCGCCCGACTGCTTGACGTGCCGGCCCCGGCCCGCGGCCTTGTCGCCGAACGTCTCACGCAGCGATACCTTGTGCGGGACGACGTCCACCTGGACCCCGTACCGGCTGCGCAGCCGCTCCAGCGCCACGTCCATATGCGCCTCGCCCAGGCACCACAGCACCACCTGGTGGGTGTCCTGGTTCTGCTCCAGCCGCATCGTCGGATCCTCGGCGACCAGTCGAGAGAGCCCCTGGGAGAGCTTGTCCTCGTCCGGCTTGCTGTGGGCCTGGATCGCCAGCGGCAGCAGCGGATCCGGCATCACCCAGGGCTCCATCAGCAGCGGGTCGTCCTTCGCGGAAAGCGTGTCACCGGTCTCCGCGCGGCCCAGTTTGGCGACGCAGGCGAGGTCGCCCGCGATGCACCGCGCGAGCTGCCGCTGCTGCTTGCCGAAGGGTGAGGAGAGCGCGCCGATCCGTTCGTCGACGTCGTGGTCCTCGTGTCCCCGGTCCTCCAGCCCGTGCCCCGACACGTGCACCGTCTCGTCCGGGCGCAGGGTGCCGGAGAAGACGCGTACCAGCGAGACCCGGCCCACGTAGGGATCGGACGAGGTCTTGACCACCTCGGCCACCAGCGGACCGTCGGGGTCGCAGCTGATCGGCGGACGCGGCGTGCCCTGCGGGGTGGTCACCACCGGGCTCTCGCGCTCCAGCGGGGTCGGGAAGCCGCCGGTGATCAGCTCCAGCAGCTCGACCGTGCCCAGGCCCTGCTTGGAGCCGTTGACGGCGGGCGCGGCGGCGAGCACCGGGTGGAACGTGCCGCGTGCGACAGCCCGCTCCAGATCGTCGATGAGGGTCTTGAGGTCGATGTCCTCGCCGCCGAGATAGCGGTCCATGAGGCCCTCGTCCTCGCTCTCGGCGATGATCCCCTCGATCAGCCGGTTGCGGGCGCCTTCGATCAGAGCCAGCTGCTCCGGATCGGGCGCGGTCTCCGTGCGCTCGCCGGAGGAGTAGTCGAAGACCTTCTGTGAGAGCAGGCCCATCAGGCCGGCGACCGGAGCGTGCCCGTCCGGTCCCTCTGTGCCGTACAGCGGCAGGTAGAGAGGGAGGACGGCGTCGGGGTCGTCGTCGCCGAACATCTGGCCGCAGACCGCGGTCATCTGCTCGTAGTCGGACCGTGCTGCCTCGAGATGGGTGACCACGATGGCCCGCGGCATGCCCACCGCGGCGCACTCGTCCCACACCATCCGCGTCGCCCCGTCGACGCCGTCGGAGGCGGAGATGACGAAAAGGGCCGCGTCCGCTGCCCGCAGACCGGCCCTGAGTTCACCGACGAAGTCGGCGTATCCGGGGGTGTCCAGAAGGTTGATCTTGATTCCGCCCCATTGGACGGGGACCAGGGACAGCTGCACCGACCGCTGCTGGCGGTGCTCGATGTCGTCGTAGTCGGAGACGGTCGCGCCGTCCTCGACCCGGCCTGCCCTGTTGACTGCTCCCGCCGCCAGGGCGAGAGCCTCGACCAGAGTCGTCTTTCCCGAGCCGCTGTGGCCGACCAGCACCACGTTCCGTACCTCGGAGGGCTGGTCGGCCGTAGCCGCCCTGCCGGCGGCTCCGGGGTGTGCACTCGTCTTGTCGCCCATGAGTCTTGCCTCCCGGTTCGTTGCACGGTGAGGAGGGTGGGCGCGGACCCGGGGGAGACGCGACGGCCGTGGCGGCTCCGGCGACGCCCGCGGTCCTTCGAGCTTGGCACTCCCGTCACAGTGCGTCCATACGTCGTACGTGACGCGAACCTGCGGGTACCCCGCGATGGACCGGCGGGGGCGTGACTACGATGGGCCAGCCGGTGGCCGGAGTGGCCGCGCGGCCCAGCGACCCTCCGGGAAGGCCATGCTGAACAAGTACGCGCGTGCATTCTTCACGCGTGTTCTCACACCGTTCGCCGCACTGCTGCTTCGCCTCGGGGTCAGCCCCGACGCGGTCACCCTCGTCGGAACCGGCGGAGTGATGGCGGGTGCGCTGGTCTTCTTCCCGAGAGGGGAATTCTTCTGGGGCACCATCGTCATCACGCTGTTCGTCTTCTCCGACCTGGTCGACGGCAACATGGCGCGCCAGGCAGGAGTCTCCAGCCGCTGGGGCGCCTTCCTCGACTCGACCCTCGACCGGGTCGCCGACGCGGCCATTTTCGGCGCACTGGCCCTCTGGTACGCGGGCGGCGGTGACGACAACCTGCTGTGCGCCGTCGCCATCTTCTGCCTCGCCAGCGGACAGGTCGTCTCGTACACCAAGGCCCGCGGCGAGGCGATCGGCCTGCCCGTCGCCGTCAACGGGCTGGTGGAGCGGGCCGAGCGGCTGGTCATCACGCTTGTCGCGGCCGGGCTCGCCGGGCTGCACAATTTCGGTGTACCGGGGATCGACGTCCTGCTGCCGATCGCGCTGTGGATCGTGGCGGTGGGCAGCCTCGTGACACTCGGGCAGCGGGTCGTCACGGTACGCCGTGAGGCGGCCGAGGCCGACGCGGCGACCGGGGCCGGCCCCGGCGCCGGTCAGGGGAGCGAGGCGACATGATGCGGGACCGGCTGACCGACGGACTGTACGGGCTCGGCTGGAGCACGGTCCGGAAGCTCCCCGAGCCGGTCGCCACGGCCCTGGGCCGGCGCATCGCGGACACGGCGTGGAAGCGGCGCGGCACCAGCGTGCTGCGCCTGGAGTCCAACCTGGCGCGCGTGGTGCCGGACGCCACGCCAGAGCGCCTGGCGGAGCTGTCCAGGGCCGGCATGCGCTCGTACATGCGGTACTGGATGGAGTCGTTCCGGCTGCCGGTGTGGAGCAAGGAGCGCATCGGGACGAGCGTCGAGGTCAAGGACATGCATCTCGTCCTGGACGGCCTGGCCTCGGGCCGCGGCGTGATCCTCGCGCTGCCGCACCTGGCCAACTGGGACCTCGCGGGCGCGTGGGTCACCACCCACCTCGGGGTGCCGTTCGCCACGGTCGCCGAACGGCTCAAGCCGGAGACGCTGTACGACCGCTTCGTCGCCTACCGCGAGAGCCTCGGCATGGAGGTACTGCCGCACAACGCGGGCAGCGCGTTCGGCGCGCTGGCCCGCCGGCTCCGCTCGGGCGGTCTGATCTGCCTGGTCGCCGACCGCGACCTGTCCGCGACGGGCGTCGAGGTGACGTTCTTCGGCGAGGCCGCCCGGATGCCGGCCGGTCCTGCGCTGCTGGCCCAGCAGACCGGCGCCCTGCTGTTCCCGGCGACGCTCTGGTACGACGAATCCGGCATGCGGGGGCAGGTCCACCCGCCCGTGGAGGTGCCCGGGACAGGTACCCGGGCCGAAAAGGCGTCCGTCATGACACAGGCACTGGCAGACGCCTTTGCCCGCGGGATCGCCGAGCACCCGGAGGACTGGCACATGCTGCAGCGGCTCTGGCTCGCCGATCTCGACCCTCGGGGGGATGAACAGTGAAGATCGGCATCGTCTGCCCGTACTCCTGGGACGTACCGGGCGGCGTGCAGTTCCACATCCGGGACTTGGCCGACCATCTCATCCGGCTCGGGCACGAGGTGTCCGTCCTGGCCCCGGCCGACGACGACACCCCGCTGCCGCCGTACGTCGTCTCGGCGGGCCGGGCCGTCCCCGTCCCGTACAACGGCTCGGTGGCCCGGCTCAACTTCGGTTTCCTGTCCGCCGCGCGGGTGCGGCGCTGGCTGAACGACGGCACGTTCGACGTGATCCACATCCATGAGCCGGCGTCACCGTCGCTGGGGCTGCTGACCTGCTGGGCCGCGCAGGGGCCGATCGTCGCGACGTTCCACACCTCCAATCCGCGGTCGCGGGCGATGATCGCGGCGTACCCGATCCTCCAGCCGGCGCTGGAGAAGATCAACGCGCGGATCGCGGTGAGCGAGTACGCGCGGCGCACGCTCGTCGAACACCTCGGCGGCGACGCGGTCGTCATCCCCAACGGCGTCGACGTCGACTTCTTCGCCAAGGCCGAGCCCAAGGCGGAGTGGCAGGGCGGCACGCTGGGCTTCATAGGGCGCATCGACGAGCCCCGCAAGGGCCTGCCGGTGCTGATGGCGGCCCTGCCGAAGATCCTCGCCGAGTGTCCGCGGGCGCGGCTGCTGGTGGCCGGCCGGGGCGACGAGGAGGAGGCGGTGGCCTCGCTCCCGAAGGAGATGCGCGAGCGCGTCGAGTTCCTCGGCATGGTGAGCGACGAGGACAAGGCGCGGCTGCTGCGCAGCGTCGATGTGTACGTGGCCCCCAACACCGGCGGCGAGAGCTTCGGGATCATCCTGGTCGAGGCGCTGTCGGCGGGCGCGCCGGTGCTGGCTTCCGACCTGGACGCGTTTGCGCAGGTGCTGGACCAGGGCGCGGCGGGGGAGCTGTTCGCCAACGAGGACGCGGATGCGCTGGCGGCGGCGGCGGTGCGGCTGCTGGGCGACGCGGGGCGTCGCGCGGAGCTGAGCGAGCGGGGCAGTGCGCATGTGCGGCGCTTCGACTGGTCGACGGTGGGGGCGGACATTCTGGCGGTGTACGAGACGGTGACGGACGGCGCGGCGTCGGTGGCGGAGGACGACCGCACGGGCTTCCGCGCGAGGCTCGGCCTGGCCTGACCGCCTCCGGCGAGGGGGGGCGGGCCGGGGTGCGTTGTGGTGCCGGGGGCCGGGGGCCGGGGCCTCCGGGAGCGGCGTCCGGGACTGTACGATTTACGGCGCGTTCAGCGGGGGTGAATCCGGTGACCGGGGTCCTGCGCCACAAATCGCACTTCTACGTCCCGGACACCACTCCCTCCGACCCCGACCCCCTCCCGCCGTCACCCCCGCCCGGCTCGTTGAGGCCCGCCGCCGCCCGCCCCTGGCCCGGCGGGAGGGGGTGGGACGCGCAGGGGTGCTGTTCTGGACGTAGAAGTGCGATTTGTGGCGCGGACCGCTGGAGCACTTCTCGCCGCCGCCGAGGCGCCGTAAATCGTACAGTCCAGAACGGCACCCCGGAGCGGCCCGCCCCCGGCACCCCGCCCCCGGGCGCACAAAACGGCACAGGCACCCCGCGACCGCCAGGAAGCCGCGCACCCCCGCCCCCGGGCGCGCAATAGGCACCGGTACCCCGCCACCGCCCCCGAAGTAACCTTGGCGCTCGTGATCGAAACCCTTGTCTGGATTGCCGTCGGCCTCTTCGCGATCGGCCTGTACCTCAGCTGGACCGCCGGCCGGCTCGACCGGCTGCACGCGCGCATCGACGCCTCCCGCGCCGCCCTCGACGCGCAGCTGCTGCGGCGCGCCTCGGTCGCCCAGGAGGTCGCCACGGCCGGCGTACTCGATCCGGCCGCCTCGATCGTGCTGTACCAGGCCGCGCACGCCGCCCGCCAGGCCGAGGAGGAGCACCGCGAGGTCGCCGAGAGCGAGCTCAGCCAGGCGCTGCGCGCGGTGTTCGCGGAGGCGGACCAGGTGGCGGCCGTCAAGGAGGCCCCGGGCGGCGAGGACGCCGCGAACGAACTGGCCGCGGCGGTGCGCCGCGTACCCATGGCGCGGCGCTTCCACAACGACTCGGTACGGGCCACCCGCGCCCTGCGCCGGCACCGCAAGGTGCGCTGGTTCCGGCTGGCCGGGCACGCCCCGTTCCCGCTCGCGTTCGAGATGGACGACGTGCCGCCCGCGGCCCTGGCCGACCGTCCGGGCACGTAAACGATCCACCGGCTCACTATTGGCCCTTGCAGTGGACTGGTCCAAAAGGGTTTCCTCGGTGATGCAGTAGGACGTACCCCTTTTCATCACCGAGCGAGGTCAAACCGTGTCCAGCACGCTTCCCACCACCCCTCAGGCCCCCGAGACCGGCACCGCCCGCGTGAAGCGCGGCATGGCCGAGCAGCTCAAGGGCGGCGTGATCATGGACGTGGTCAACGCCGAGCAGGCGAAGATCGCCGAGGACGCGGGCGCCGTCGCCGTCATGGCCCTGGAGCGGGTCCCCGCCGACATCCGCAAGGACGGCGGCGTGGCGCGCATGTCCGACCCGAACATGATCGAAGAGATCATCGGCGCGGTATCCATCCCGGTCATGGCGAAGTCCCGCATCGGCCACTTCGTCGAGGCCCAGGTCCTCCAGGCGCTCGGTGTCGACTACATCGACGAGTCCGAGGTCCTCACGCCCGCGGATGAGGTCAACCACTCCGACAAGTGGGCCTTCACCACCCCGTTCGTCTGTGGCGCGACCAACCTGGGCGAGGCCCTGCGCCGCATCGCCGAGGGCGCGGCCATGATCCGCTCGAAGGGTGAGGCCGGCACCGGCAACGTCGTCGAGGCGGTCCGCCACCTGCGCCAGATCAAGAACGAGATCGCCAAGCTGCGCGGCTACGACAACAACGAGCTCTACGCCGCCGCCAAGGAGCTCCGCGCCCCGTACGAGATCGTCAAGGAGGTCGCCGAGCTCGGCAAGCTGCCGGTCGTGCTGTTCTCCGCCGGTGGCGTCGCCACCCCCGCCGACGCCGCGCTGATGCGTCAGCTGGGTGCCGAGGGCGTCTTCGTCGGCTCGGGCATCTTCAAGTCCGGCGACCCGGCCAAGCGTGCCGCGGCCATCGTGAAGGCCACCACCTTCTACGACGACCCGAAGATCATCGCGGACGCCTCCCGCAACCTGGGCGAGGCCATGGTCGGCATCAACTGCGACACCCTGCCCGAGACCGAGCGCTACGCCAACCGGGGCTGGTAATGACCACTCCCGTCATTGGTGTCCTGGCTCTCCAGGGCGATGTACGGGAGCACCTGATCGCCCTGGCCGCGGCGGACGCCGTGGCCAGGCCGGTCCGGCGCCCCGAGGAACTCGCCGAGGTCGACGCCCTCGTCATCCCCGGCGGCGAGTCCACGACCATGTCCAAGCTCGCCGTGCTCTTCGGCCTGCTGGAGCCGCTGCGGGAGCGCGTACGGGCCGGCATGCCCGTGTACGGCACCTGTGCCGGCATGATCATGCTCGCCGACAAGCTGCTGGACGGCCGGGACGACCAGGAGACCCTGGGCGGCGTCGACATGATCGTCCGCCGCAACGCCTTCGGGCGTCAGAACGAGTCCTTCGAGGCGGCCATCGAGTTCGCCGGCATCGAGGGCGGCCCGGTCGAAGGCGTCTTCATCCGCGCTCCCTGGGTGGAGTCGGTGGGCGGCGCGGTCGACGTTCTCGCCACGTACGACGGCCACACGGTCGCCGTCCGCCAGGGCCATGTGCTCGCCACCTCGTTCCACCCGGAACTCACCGGCGACCACCGCGTCCACGCCTACTTCGTGGACATGGTGCGCGCGGGTTCCTGAGGGGATCCCGGTAGGATCTCTGGCGAACGCAGAGCAGTTATTGGTTACGCGAAGGAGACAGGCGGATGTCCGGCCACTCTAAATGGGCTACGACGAAGCACAAGAAGGCCGTGATCGATGCCAAGCGCGGCAAGCTCTTCGCGAAGCTGATCAAGAACATCGAGGTCGCGGCCCGCACCGGCGGCGTCGACCCCGAGGGCAACCCGACGCTCGTCGACGCCATCCAGAAGGCGAAGAAGAGCTCCGTCCCCAACAAGAACATCGACTCCGCGGTCAAGCGCGGTGGCGGTCTCGAAGCGGGCGGCGTCGACTACCAGACGATCATGTACGAGGGTTACGGCCCGAACGGTGTGGCGGTGCTCATCGAGTGCCTCACCGACAACCGCAACCGCGCCGCGTCGGACGTACGTGTGGCGATGACCCGCAACGGCGGCTCCATGGCCGACCCGGGTTCCGTCTCGTACCTCTTCAACCGCAAGGGCGTCGTGATCGTCCCCAAGGGCGAGCTGACCGAGGACGACGTCCTCGGCGCGGTCCTGGACGCCGGCGCCGAAGAGGTCAACGACCTGGGTGAGTCGTACGAAGTCGTCAGCGAGGCCACCGACATGGTCGCGGTCCGCACCGCCCTCCAGGAGGCGGGCATCGACTACGACTCGGCCGAGGCCAACTTCCTGCCCACCATGCAGGTCGAGCTCGACGAAGAGGGCGCGCGCAAGATCTTCAAGCTGATCGACGCGCTTGAGGACAGCGACGACGTGCAGAACGTGTTCGCCAATTTCGACGTCTCGGACGAGGTCATGGAGAAGGTCGACGCCTGACGGGCGCTCAGCACGGCGTACGCGGACGGGCCGACGGGGACATGCACCCTGTCGGCCCGTCCGCGTTGTGTCAGTGGGAGCCGATACTGTCCTGATCAGGGGCTCCGCCCCCGGGGCAGGAACACATGGTCGAACGGCGTGAGGGGAGGGGCGCGGTGCGCGTACTGGGCGTGGATCCGGGGCTGACCCGGTGCGGTATCGGGGTGGTCGAGGGTGTCGCGGGCCGGCCGCTGAAGATGCTCGGTGTGGGGGTGGTACGGACGCCCGCCGACGCGGACATCGGTGCACGGCTCGTCGCCATCGAACAGGGCCTGGAGGCCTGGCTCGACGAGCACCGGCCCGAACTGGTCGCGGTGGAGCGGGTGTTCAGCCAGCACAATGTGCGTACGGTCATGGGCACCGCCCAGGCCAGCGCCGTCGCCATGCTCTGCGCCGCGCGCCGTGGCCTCCCCGTCGCCCTGCACACCCCCAGCGAGGTCAAGGCCGCCGTCACCGGCAGCGGCCGGGCCGGCAAGGAGCAGGTCGGAGCCATGGTGACCCGGCTGCTCCGGCTGGACGCGCCGCCCAAGCCGGCCGACGCCGCCGACGCCCTCGCGCTCGCCATCTGCCACATCTGGCGGGCACCCGCGCAGAACCGCCTCCAGCAGGCCGTCGCCGCACACCGCACGACGTACACGACGAAAGGCCGTACCGCATGATCGCCTTTGTCTCGGGCCCGGTCGCGGCCCTCGCGCCGACCACCGCCGTGATCGAGGTCGGGGGCATCGGCATGGCCGTCCAGTGCACCCCCGACACCCTCTCGACGCTGCGGATCGGTCAGGACGCCCGGCTCGCCACCTCCCTCGTCGTACGGGAGGACTCGCTCACCCTGTACGGCTTCGCCGACGACGACGAGCGGCAGGTCTTCGAGCTGCTCCAGACCGCCAGCGGCGTCGGCCCCCGCCTCGCCCAGGCGATGCTGGCCGTACACCGCCCGGACGCGCTGCGCATCGCCGTCTCCACCGGGGACGAGAAGGCGCTGACCGCCGTCCCGGGCATCGGGAAGAAGGGCGCCCAGAAGCTGTTGCTGGAGCTGAAGGACCGCCTGGGTGAGCCGCTCGGCACCGGTGCTCTGGTGGGGGCCCAGCGGGCCGCCGCGCGGGGTCCCGCGCCCTGGAGCGAGCAGCTGCACGCGGCCCTGATCGGCCTCGGGTACGCGACGCGGGAGGCGGACGAGGCCGTCGAGGCGGTCACTCCGCAGGCCGAGGCCGCTATGGCCGAAGGCTCGGCCCCGCCTGTCCCGCAGCTGCTGCGGGCGGCCCTGCAGACCCTGAACCGGACCCGCTGACATGATCACGAACCAACGAGGCGAGCAGCAGTGAACTGGGACGACACCGCCCCCGAGAGCGCCGACCGGCTGGTCGGCGCCGACGCCGACGGCGAGGACACCGCGGTCGAAGCGGCACTGCGGCCGAAGGACCTCGACGAGTTCGTCGGCCAGGAGAAGGTCCGCCAGCAGCTCGACCTGGTGCTGCGCGCCGCGCGCCAGCGGGGCGGTACCGCCGACCACGTCCTGCTCTCCGGAGCGCCGGGCCTCGGCAAGACGACCCTCTCGATGATCATCGCCGCCGAGATGGGCGCCCCGATCCGGATCACCTCGGGCCCCGCCATCCAGCACGCCGGGGACCTCGCGGCGATCCTCTCCTCCCTCCAGGAGGGGGAGGTGCTCTTCCTCGACGAGATCCACCGGATGTCCCGCCCGGCGGAGGAAATGCTGTACATGGCGATGGAGGACTTCCGGGTCGACGTCATCGTCGGCAAGGGCCCCGGTGCCACCGCCATTCCCCTGGAGCTGCCGTCCTTCACCCTGGTCGGCGCCACCACCAGGGCCGGACTGCTCCCCCCGCCGCTGCGCGACCGCTTCGGCTTCACCGGGCACATGGAGTTCTACGCGCCGGCCGAGCTGGAGCGCGTCATCCACCGCTCGGCCCGGCTGCTCGACGTCGACATCGAGGCGGACGGCGCCGCCGAGATCGCCGGCCGCTCCCGGGGCACGCCGCGCATCGCCAACCGCCTGCTGCGCCGGGTGCGGGACTACGCCCAGGTCAAGGTGGACGGTGTCATTACCCGTGACGTGGCGGAGACGGCCCTGCGGGTGTACGAGGTCGACGACCGGGGGCTGGACCGGCTGGACCGGGCGGTGCTCGAAGCCCTGCTCAAGCTCTTCGGCGGCGGTCCGGTGGGCCTGTCCACGCTGGCGGTGGCCGTGGGGGAGGAGCGGGAGACCGTCGAGGAGGTCGCGGAGCCCTTCCTGGTACGGGAGGGCCTGCTCGCCCGTACTCCCCGGGGGCGGGTGGCGACCCCGGCCGCCTGGGCCCACCTCGGACTGGTTCCGCCGCAGCACAGCGCAGGAGCAAGCGGACAACAGGGCCTGTTCGGGGCGTGACGGCGCGGAGGCTCGCGGGGGCAGGAACCCCGGTGCCATGCTGGGCGTTGTTCCATCCGTGCGGACTCGCTTAGACTCCGCCGATACCGACCGCCAAGGCGGCGTGCCCACCCCCGAAGATCAGGCCGCACATCAAGCGGTCGTGCGAAGGAAACCCCGTCCCGTGGATATCCTGACTTTCCTCCCGTTCATCGTGCTCATCGGCGCCATGATTCTGATGACCCGGTCCGCCAAGAAGAAGCAGCAGGCTGCCGCCCACATGCGCGACCAGATCCAGCCCGGCGCCGGCGTCCGGACCATCGGCGGTATGTACGCCACCGTCAAGGAGGTCCACGACGACACGCTCCACCTCGAGGTGGCTCCCGGCGTTCACGCGATCTACGCGAAGAACTCCATCGGCGCCGTCCTGGAGGACGCGGAGTACAACCGCATCGTCCACGGCACCGACGAGGACCTCACGATCGACGGCCCTGTCGTACCGGACGACGCTTCGACGCTGACCGACTCGGCCGACCCTGCCGACGACACCCGTATCGACCTGGGCAAGAAGGCCGAGGCGGACGACGTGGAGCCTGGGAAGAAGGACGGCAAGGCCGACGGCGAGACCGACGCCAAGTAGTCACGACCGGGGATCGTGGAGCGCCCACCGGCGCCTGCCACGATCCCCCGTGAGTGCTTTCTTCTGCGGGGGCAGGTCCCCACAACACTTCGTGGCCGCCAGGGCACCCACCCGGCGCCGGCGGTTGGACAGGGAGAAACGAGAAGGTGGCAGCACCGAAGAAGGGCCGGGGGTCCACGGGGGCTCAGGGCAGGCCGGGGCGTGCCCTGGCGTTGATCCTGATCGTCATGGTGGCGCTCACCGCGGGGATGTTCATCTCCGGGCAGACGACGCCCCGCCTGGGCATCGATCTGGCAGGCGGTACGACGATCACGCTCAAGGCCAAGAGCGAGCCGGGCAAGCCCGACGCGATCAACGAGACCAACATGAACACCGCGGTCGGCATCATCGAGCGCCGTGTCAATGGTCTGGGCGTGTCCGAGGCCGAGGTCCAGACGCAGGGCCGCGAGCACATCATCGTCAACATCCCCAAGGGAACGAACGAAGAACAGGCCCGCAAGCAGGTCGGCACGACCGCTCAGCTGTTCTTCCGCCCGGTGCTGACGATCGCTCCCGGCGCTCCCCAGAAGGCCCCCGAGCCGTCGCCGAGTGCCTCCTCGGGCACGCCTAAGGCCGAGGACAAGGGGAGCAAGGACAAGGGCTCCGAAGAGAAGGCCACCTCCACGGCCACTCCGACGCCGACCCCGACCACCCAGGGCCGCGCCGTCACCGACGCGCTGAAGGACGACGCCACCCCGACGCCCAAGAGCAGCGAGTCGAAGAAGCCCGACGCTGCCGCGGCCCCCACGCCCAACCCTTCCGAGGCTGCCGCAGTGGACAAGCTGCAGAAGCAGTTCGCCGCCGTCGACTGCACCAAGAAGGCCTCCCGAGCACAGGTCAGTCAGGGCACCAAGGAAACCGACACCATCGTGGCCTGCGGTAAGAACACGGTCGGCGAGTGGCAGAAGTACATCCTGGGCCCGGCCGAGGTCAACGGCACCGACGTCGACGACGCCAAGGGCGTGTTCGACCAGCAGCGCGCCATGTGGATCGTCCAGATGGACTTCACGGACAAGGGCGCGAAGAAGTTCGCCGACATCACGGGCAAGCTGGCCGCCCAGCAGCCCCCGCAGAACCAGTTCGCGATCGTCCTCGACGGTGAGGTCGTCTCCGACCCGTCCGTCAGCCAGGCCCTGACGGGCGGCAGCGCCGAGATCTCCGGCAGCTTCAACCAGCAGTCGGCCGAAGAGCTGGGCAACATCCTGTCCTACGGTGCCCTGCCGCTCTCCTTCGAGGAGGACAGCGTCAACACCGTCACCGCCGCGCTCGGCGGTGAGCAGCTGAAGGCAGGCCTGATCGCCGGTGCCATCGGCCTCGCGCTGGTCGTGATCTACCTGGTGGCCTACTACCGCGGTCTCGCGTTCATCGCGATCGTCAGCCTCCTCGCCTCCGCGATCCTCACCTACACGATCATGTCGCTGCTCGGCAAGGGCATCGGCTTCGCCCTGAACCTGCCGGCCGTCTGCGGTGCGATCGTCGCGATCGGTATCACCGCGGACTCGTTCATCGTGTACTTCGAGCGCATCCGTGACGAGATCCGCGAGGGACGCACGCTGCGTCCGGCCGTCGAGCGGGCCTGGCCGCGCGCCCGGCGCACCATCCTGGTCTCCGACTTCGTGTCCTTCCTGGCCGCCGCGGTGCTGTTCGTCGTAACCGTCGGCAAGGTGCAGGGCTTCGCGTTCACGCTCGGACTCACCACCCTGCTCGACGTCGTGGTCGTGTTCCTCTTCACCAAGCCGGTGATGACCCTCATGGCCCGGACGAAGTTCTTCTCCAGCGGTCATCCGTGGTCCGGACTGGACCCGAGGCGCCTGGGCGTGCAGCCCCCGCTGCGCCGCTCCCGCCGTGTCTCCGCCCCCGTCGACCCGAAGGAGGCGTGAGATGTCGCGACTCGGCAGCCTCGGCCACCGGCTCTACCAGGGCGAAGTCGGTTACGACTTCGTCGGCAAGCGGAAGCTCTGGTACGGCGTCTCGATCCTGATCACCATCACCGCCATCGTCGCCCTGGCCGTACAGGGCCTCAACATGGGCATCGAGTTCAAGGGCGGCGCCGTCCTCACCACGCCCAAGACGGACCTCTCCGTCTCCCGGGTGCAGGAGGAGGCGGAGCAGGCCTCCGGCCACGACGCGATCGTCCAGCAGCTGGGCGACGGCAGTATGCGGATCCAGATCAGCGGTCTGGACACCGACGCCGCCGGTGAGGTCCGCAAGGACCTGGCCGGCACCCTCAATGTCCGGGCGCAGGACATCGCCGCCGACCTCGTCGGCCCCAGCTGGGGTGAGCAGATCGCCAACAAGGCCTGGACCGGCCTCGGCGTGTTCATGATCCTCGTGGTGATCTACCTCGCCATCGCCTTCGAATGGCGCATGGCGGTCGCCGCACTGATCGCGCTGATCCACGACCTCACCATCACGGTCGGGATCTACGCCCTGGTCGGCTTCGAGGTCACCCCGGGCACCGTGATCGGTCTGCTGACGATCCTCGGTTACTCCCTCTACGACACCGTCGTCGTCTTCGACGGTCTCAAGGAGGGGTCGAAGGACATCACCAAGCAGACCCGCTTCACCTACAGCGAGATCGCAAACCGCAGCCTCAACGGCACCCTGGTGCGTTCCATCAACACGACCGTCGTGGCGCTGCTGCCGGTCGCCGGCCTGCTGTTCATCGGCGGCGGCTTCCTTGGCGCGGGCATGCTCAACGACATCTCGCTCTCGCTGTTCGTCGGCCTCGCGGCCGGTGCGTACTCCTCGATCTTCATCGCCACCCCGCTGGTCGCCGACCTCAAGGAACGCGACCCGCAGATGAAGGCCCTGAAGAAGCGGGTGCTCGCCAGGCGGGCCGCCGCTGCCGCCAAGGGCGAGTCGGACCCGGACGCGGCCGACGGTGCGGCCGGACACGGGGGCGAGGAGCCCGGTGACGCGCCCGCGGCGGGCGCCGTGGTTGGCCCCCGGGGCCACGGCCGCGGCCGGCCGTCGGGCAGGCGCCGGTGACCGTCGACACCAGGGAGCTGCTGCTCGCCCGGATTCGTGATGTCGCCGACCATCCGAAGCCGGGGGTGATGTTCAAGGACATCACGCCCCTGCTCGCCGACCCGGCCGCCTTCACGGCGCTGACGGACGCGCTCACCGAGCTCAGCGTCCGGCACGGCGCAACGAAGATCGTCGGTCTGGAGGCGCGCGGCTTCATACTGGCCGCACCGGTCGCCGTCCGCGCGGGCATCGGGTTCATCCCGGTGCGCAAGGCGGGCAAGCTCCCGGGGGCCACGCTCACTCAGTCGTACGAGCTGGAGTACGGCACCGCCGAGATCGAGGTGCACGCCGAGGACCTGGCCGCGGGCGACCGCGTCATGGTCATCGACGACGTCCTGGCCACCGGAGGCACGGCCGAGGCCTCGCTGGAACTGATCCGGCGGGCCGGGGCCGAGGTCGCGGGCGTGGCGGTGCTGATGGAACTCGGCTTCCTCGGCGGCCGCGCCAGGCTGGAGCAGGCCCTGCGCGGAGCGCCGCTGGAGGCCCTGATCACGGTCTGAGCGGTACACGCACAGGGGCGGCGGCCACCCGGAGAAATCCGGGTGGCCGCCGTTCTTCGTCCCCTCTCCCACCGGCCGGGGACGAGCTTCGCGCCAGGGATCGATACCATGGGCTATCCGGACCTGACCGGGGGACCCGGATCCGCACGAGGAGCGCTCTTGCCAGACGAGGTCCAGCCACTGGCCGCCGCCGCGCAGCCCGACCAGTCGGCCGACAAGGCCGCGGCGTCCGCCGCCATGCCCCAGGACAGCGCGAAGCAGCCCGCCGAGAAGCCCACGCCGCCGCCCGCCACGCAGTCCAACGGCTCGGCCTCCCAGCCTCCGCTCCCGGTCTCTGCGGCCCAGCCCGTCCCCCCGGCGAAGCCCGTGCCCGCGAAGCCCGCGTCCGGCCCGGCGCCCCGCTCCGGCGGTTCGTCCAACCGGGTGCGCGCCCGGCTCGCCCGTCTCGGCGTCCAGCGCTCCAGCCCGTACAACCCGGTCCTCGAACCGCTGCTGCGGATAGTGCGCAGCAACGACTCCAAGATCGAGACCGCCACGCTGCGCCAGATCGAGAAGGCGTACCAGGTCGCCGAGCGCTGGCACCGCGGCCAGAAGCGCAAGAGCGGCGACCCGTACATCACCCACCCGCTGGCCGTGACCACCATCCTGGCCGAGCTGGGCATGGACCCGGCGACCCTGATGGCCGGGCTGCTGCACGACACCGTCGAGGACACCGAGTACGGGCTCGACACCCTGCGCCGCGACTTCGGCGACCAGGTCGCCCTGCTCGTCGACGGCGTCACCAAGCTGGACAAGGTCAAGTTCGGCGAGGCCGCGCAGGCGGAGACCGTACGCAAGATGGTCGTCGCCATGGCCAAGGACCCGCGCGTCCTGGTCATCAAGCTCGCCGACCGCCTGCACAACATGCGCACCATGCGTTATCTCAAGCGGGAGAAGCAGGAGAAGAAGGCCCGCGAGACGCTCGAGATCTACGCGCCCCTGGCCCACCGGCTGGGCATGAACACCATCAAGTGGGAACTGGAGGACCTCGCCTTCGCGATCCTCTACCCCAAGATGTACGACGAGATCGTGCGGCTCGTCGCCGAGCGGGCGCCCAAGCGCGACGAGTACCTCGCCGTCGTCACCGACGAGGTCCAGTCCGATCTGCGCGCCGCCCGGATCAAGGCCACCGTCACCGGCCGGCCGAAGCACTACTACAGCGTCTACCAGAAGATGATCGTGCGAGGCCGCGACTTCGCCGAGATCTACGACCTGGTGGGCATCCGCGTCCTCGTCGACACCGTCCGCGACTGCTACGCGGCGCTCGGCACCGTGCACGCCCGGTGGAATCCGGTGCCGGGGCGGTTCAAGGACTACATCGCGATGCCCAAGTTCAACATGTACCAGTCGCTGCACACGACGGTCATCGGGCCCAGCGGCAAGCCGGTCGAGCTGCAGATCCGTACGTTCGACATGCACCGCCGCGCCGAGTACGGCATCGCCGCGCACTGGAAGTACAAGCAGGAGACCGTCGCCGGCAGCTCCAAGGTACGCACCGACGTGCCCCGGGCCGCCAAGGGCAGCGCCGGCCAGGACACCGTCAACGACATGGCCTGGCTGCGGCAGTTGCTGGACTGGCAGAAGGAGACCGAGGACCCGGGCGAGTTCCTGGAGTCCCTGCGCTTCGACCTCTCCCGCAACGAGGTCTTCGTCTTCACCCCCAAGGGCGACGTCATAGCGCTGCCCGCCGGCGCCACCCCTGTCGACTTCGCGTACGCGGTCCACACCGAGGTCGGCCACCGCACCATAGGAGCGCGGGTCAACGGGCGGCTGGTGCCGCTCGAATCAACCCTGGACAACGGTGACTTGGTCGAGGTCTTCACCTCCAAGGCCGTCGGCGCGGGCCCGTCCCGCGACTGGCTCGGCTTCGTCAAGTCCCCGCGCGCCCGCAACAAGATCCGCGGCTGGTTCTCCAAGGAGCGCCGCGACGAGGCGATCGAGCAGGGCAAGGACGCCATCGCGCGCGCCATGCGCAAGCAGAACCTGCCGATCCAGCGGATCCTGACCGGCGACTCCCTGGTCACGCTCGCGCACGAGATGCGCTACCCCGACATCTCCTCCCTGTACGCGGCGATCGGCGAGGGCCATGTCGCGGCGCAGGGCGTCGTCCAGAAACTGGTGCAGGCCCTCGGCGGCGAGGACGCCGCCAACGAGGACATCGCCGAGACGGCGGTCCCGGTACGCGGCCGCAGCAAGCGCCGGGCCAACGCCGACCCCGGCGTGGTCGTCAAGGGCGTCGACGACGTGTGGGTCAAGCTGGCCCGCTGCTGTACGCCCGTACCCGGCGACCCGATCATCGGCTTCGTCACCCGCGGCAGTGGCGTCTCCGTCCACCGCGCCGACTGCGTGAACGTCGACTCGCTCTCGCAGCAGCCGGAGCGCATCCTCGAGGTCGAGTGGGCGCCGACCCAGTCCTCGGTCTTCCTGGTCGCCATACAGGTCGAGGCGCTGGACCGGTCCCGGCTGCTCTCGGACGTCACCCGCGTGCTGTCCGACCAGCATGTCAACATCCTCTCGGCGGCCGTGCAGACCTCACGCGACCGGGTGGCGACTTCTCGGTTCACCTTCGAGATGGGCGACCCCAAGCACCTCGGCCATGTCCTGAAGGCGGTCCGGGGCGTGGAGGGCGTGTACGACGTCTACCGCGTCACCTCGGCCCGCCGCCCGTAGCAGCGTCGCGGAAAGGGGCGGCCCCGGTACGGAACTCCGTACCGGGGCCGCCGCTGTAGTGCTGGAACCTCAGCCTCAGCCGCCGAACTCCTCCAGGCCCTTCAGCGCCTGGTCCAGCAGCGCCTGCCGGCCCTCGAGCTCCCTGGCCAGCTTGTCGGCCTTGGCGTTGTTCCCCGCCGCGCGCGCCGCGTCGACCTGCGTCCGCAGCTTGTCCACGGCCGCCTGGAGCTGGCCCGTCAGGCCGGCGGCACGCGCCCGCGCCTCCGGGTTCGTCCGCCGCCACTCGGCTTCCTCGGACTCCTGGATGGCCCGCTCCACGGCGTGCATCCGGCCCTCGATCTTCGGCCGGGCGTCGCGCGGTACGTGGCCGATGGCCTCCCAGCGCTCGTTGATGCCGCGGAACGCGGCACGGGCCGCCTTCAGGTCCGTCACCGGCACGAGCTTCTCGGCCTCGGCCGCGAGCTCCTCCTTGAGCTTGAGGTTCTCGGACTGCTCGGCGTCGCGCTCCGCGAAGACCTCGCTGCGCGCGGCGAAGAAGACGTCCTGGGCGCCGCGGAAGCGGTTCCACAGTCCGTCCTCGGCCTCGCGCTGGGCGCGGCCCGCCGCCTTCCACTCCGTCATCAGCTCGCGGTAGCGCGCCGCCGTCGGGCCCCAGTCGGTCGAGCCGGACAGCGACTCGGCCTCCGCGACCATCTTCTCCTTGGCCTTACGGGCCTCCTCGCGCTGCGCGTCGAGCGAGGCGAAGTGGGCCTTGCGCCGCTTGGAGAAGGCCGACCGGGCGTGGGAGAAGCGGTGCCACAGCTCGTCGTCGGACTTCCGGTCGAGCCGGGGCAGGCCCTTCCAGGTGTCCACCAGCGCGCGCAGCCGCTCACCGGCGGCCCGCCACTGCTCGCTCTGGGCCAGTTCCTCGGCCTCGGCGACCAGCGCCTCCTTGGCGTGCTTGGCCTCGTCGGTCTGCTTCGCCTTCTGGGCCTTGCGCTCCTCGCGGCGCGAGTCGACGGTCGCGACGAGCTTGTCCAGACGCTGCCGCAGCGCGTCGAGATCGCCGACGGCGTGGTGCTCGTCGACCTGCTGGCGCAGATGCTCGATGGCGGTCGTCGCGTCCTTGGCCGACAGGTCGGTGGTCCGTACCCGTCGTTCGAGGAGGCCGATCTCCACGACCAGGCCTTCGTACTTGCGCTCGAAGTAGGCCAGCGCCTCCTCGGGAGTTCCGGCCTGCCACGATCCGACGACCTTCTCGCCATCGGCAGTACGCACGTACACGGTGCCCGTCTCGTCGACGCGGCCCCACGGGTCGCTGCTCACAGCGCCTCCTCCACATGATGCCGGCGAGGGGGTTTGCCACCCCCTGGGCATCGTCCACAGTTTCCTGGGGCGGGCAACGCCCGCCCTGCACAACGCCAACATAGGCGAACGTCGGGTCGGCTGTCCGCATCCAGCGCGACCGAAAATCGCATCCTCAGGACTTGCTCACGGCCGCCTTATCGATGGTGACGGGCTTCTTCGGCGGCCCGTCCGGTGCCCCGCCCGCGACGCCGGCCTCGGCCACGTCGTTGACGGCCTTCAGACCCGCCGCGTCCATGGTGCCGAACGGTGTGTACGTAGGGGGCAGCTTGCTGTCCTTGTACACCAGGAAGAACTGGCTGCCGCCGGAGCCGGGCTGCCCGGTGTTCGCCATGGCGACCGTGCCGGCCGGGTACGTCACCTTGCCGTCCGCGCCCGCCTTGCCGAGGCCGTCCAGGTTCTCGTCCGGGATCGTGTAGCCGGGACCGCCGGAGCCGTTGCCCGTCGGGTCGCCGCATTGCAGGACGAAGATGCCGCCGGTGGTCAGGCGGTGACACTTCGTTCCGTCGAAGAAGCCCTTGTCCGCGAGCGACTTGAAGGAGTTCACCGTGTGCGGGGTCTTCGCGGCGTCCATGGCGATCTTGATTTGGCCCTGGTTCGTCTCGATGGCGAAGGTGTACTTCGCCTTCTTGTCGATCGTCATCGGGGGCTCCGACGACTTCGACTCGCTCACCGAGGGGGACGGCGCGGCGGCGGGGGTCTCGTCCGTCCCGCCGTCGAAGGCACCGGCTGCGGCCGCCGCGGCACCGGCCGCCAGAACCACGGCCAGGGCCGAGGCGATGACCGCGTTGCGCCGGCGCGCCTTGCGGCGGTTCTCCGCCCTGCGCTGCTGCTGACGCTCGAACTTGTCCCTGGCGAGCTGCCGCCGCCGCTGATCGCTGGTGACCACCGGGTTCGTCTCCTTGTACGTATCGGGTACCGCTGTCCGGGCCGTACCGTATATGGGTTCGCTGTGTGATGAGCCGCGCCGGTAGGCTCTGATCTGCTGCAATCCCCGCCCGACGACCGTGCCGGACGGCTCATTCCGGACACGGTTCCGGACAACACTTAAGGACGATCGTGCTCATTGCCGGGTTCCCCGCCGGGGCCTGGGGGACCAACTGTTACCTGGTCGCCCCCGCCGCAGGCGAGGAGTGCGTGATCATCGACCCGGGCCACCAGGCCGCCCAGGGAGTCGAGGAAGCACTCAGGAAGCATCGGCTCAAGCCCGTCGCGGTCGTCCTCACCCATGGCCACATCGACCATGTCGCCTCGGTGGTGCCGGTGTGTGGAGCACATGACGTACCGGCGTGGATCCACCCCGCCGACCGGTACATGATGAGCGACCCGGAGAAGTCCCTCGGCCGCTCCATCGGGATGCCGCTGATGGGCGAGCTGACCGTGGGGGAGCCCGACGACGTGCGGGAGCTGACCGACGGAGCGCTGTTGAAGCTCGCGGGCATGGAGTTCACCGTCGCGCACGCGCCCGGCCATACCAAGGGGTCGGTGACGTTCCGGATGCCCGAGGCCGCGGACATCCCGCAGGTCTTCTTCTCGGGCGACCTGCTCTTCGCCGGCTCCGTCGGACGCACCGACCTGCCGGGCGGCGACATGGACGAGATGCTCGTGTCGCTGGCGCGTGTGTGCCTGCCGCTCGACGACTCGACCGTGGTGCTGTCCGGCCACGGTCCCCAGACCACCATCGGCCGCGAGCGCGCCACCAACCCGTATCTGCGCGAGGTGGCCGCCGGCCTCGGAGACGGCGCGCCCGCCGCTCCCCGACGAGGAATGTGACGAGAGACTTCCTGTGAGCACTTTTCAGGCCCCCAAGGGCACGTACGACCTGCTCCCTCCCGACTCCGCGAAGTACCTCGCGGTGCGCGAGGCGATCGCCGCCCCCCTGAAGAACTCCGGCTACGGGTACATCGAGACGCCCGGCTTCGAGAACGTCGAACTCTTCTCGCGCGGTGTCGGTGAATCGACCGACATCGTCTCCAAGGAGATGTACGCCTTCGAGACCAAGGGCGGCGATCAGCTGGCGCTGCGGCCCGAAGGCACCGCGTCCGTGCTCCGCGCGGCGCTGGAGGCCAACCTGCACAAGCTCGGCAACCTGCCGGTCAAGCTCTGGTACTCGGGGTCGTACTACCGCTACGAGAAGCCGCAGAAGGGCCGGTACAGGCACTTCTCGCAGGTCGGCGCCGAGGCGATCGGAGCCGAGGACCCGGCGCTGGACGCCGAGCTGATCATCCTGGCCGACCAGGCGTACCGCTCGCTCGGGCTGCGCACCTTCCGTATCCTGCTGAACTCGCTGGGCGACAAGGAGTGCCGCCCCGTCTACCGGTCGGCCCTGCAGGACTTCCTGCGCGGGCTGGAGCTGGACGAGGACACCCGGCGCCGCATCGACATCAACCCGCTGCGCATCCTCGACGACAAGCGGTCCGAGGTGCAGAAGCAGCTGGCCGGCGCGCCGATGCTGCGCGACTACCTCTGCGACGCGTGCAAGGCGTACCACGAGGAGGTGCGCGAGCTGCTGGGCGCGGCCGGCGTGGCCTACGAGGACGACGAGAAGCTCGTGCGCGGCCTCGACTACTACACCCGGACGACGTTCGAGTTCGTCCACGACGGACTGGGGTCGCAGTCGGCGGTGGGCGGCGGCGGCCGCTACGACGGTCTGTCCGAGATGATCGGCGGCCCGGCGCTTCCGTCGGTGGGCTGGGCGCTCGGCGTGGACCGTACGGTGCTGGCGCTGGAGGCCGAGGGCATCACGCTCGAACTCCCCGCCGCCACTAGCGTGTTCGCCGTGGCGCTGGGCGAGGAGGCCCGCCGGCTGCTCTTCGGCGTGGTCACCGAGCTGCGCAGGGCCGGGGTCGCGGCCGACTTCGCGTACGGCGGCAAGGGTCTGAAGGGTGCGATGAAGAACGCCAACCGTTCCGGCGCGCGCTTCACCGTCGTCGCGGGTGAGCGCGACCTCGCTGACGGCGTGGTCCAGCTCAAGGACATGGAGAGCGGCGAGCAGACGCCGGTCGCGCTGGACGCGCTGGTCGCCGAGATCCGGGCGAAGCTCGCCTGACGCGAGAGCGGACCAGACACCAGGGGCCCGGACCGTCGCCCGACGGTCCGGGCCCCTGTGTGCTTATGCCCGGCGAACCGGGCGGTGCGGCAGAATGGCCCTGGCCGGACAGGGCCTGGGGCCTACGGGAGCGACGGAACGGCGATATGACGACGACTGCGGCTGACGAGGGGACCGGGCGTTCGGTCGGTGCCGGGCGGGCGTTCGCCTGGCTGCTGGTGATCTCCGGTGCGGCGGGGCTGCTCGCTTCCTGGGTCATCACGATCGACAAGTTCAAGCTGCTGGAGGAGCCGGGCTTCGTGCCGGGGTGCAGTCTGAATCCGGTGGTTTCCTGCGGCAACATCATGGAGAGCGAGCAGGCGTCGGCGTTCGGGTTCCCCAACCCGATGCTGGGGCTGGTCACCTACGCGGTGGTGGTCGCCGTCGGGATGGGGCTGTTGGCGGGGGCGCGTTACCGGCGGTGGTTCTGGCTCGGGCTGAACGCGGGCACGCTGTTCGGTGTCGGGTTCTGCACCTGGCTCCAGTACCAGTCGCTGTACACCATCAGCGCGCTGTGCCTGTGGTGCTGTCTGGCCTGGGTCGCCACCATCGTGATGTTCTGTTACGTCACCCTGCACAACATCAGGCACGGCTTCATCAAGGTTCCCGCCGGTCTGCGCAGCGGACTGCTGGAGTTCCACTGGGTCGTGCCGGTGGTCTGGGTCGGCATCATCGGCATGCTGATCCTGACCCGCTGGTGGGACTTCTGGACCAGCTGAGTCCATCAGCCGATCGGCAGCCGGCTGCGCTGTCAGTGGGCTGGCATAGGCTTCACGCGTGGAACCCGACCTGTTCACCGCCGCCGCAGAGGACCGCCAGGAGAAGGATCCGTCCAGCACTCCTCTCGCTGTACGGATGCGTCCGCGCATCCTCGACGAGGTCGTGGGCCAGCAGCACCTCCTGAAGCCCGGTGCGCCGCTGCGCCGGCTGGTGGGGGAGGGCGGCGGGCCGGTGGGCCCCTCGTCGGTCATCCTCTGGGGGCCGCCAGGCACCGGGAAGACGACTTTGGCGTACGTCGTCAGCCAGGCCACCCAGAAGCGCTTCGTGGAACTCTCCGCGATCACCGCCGGGGTCAAGGAGGTGCGCGCCGTCATCGACGGTGCCCGCCGCGCGGCGGGCGGCTTCGGCAAGGAGACGGTCCTCTTCCTGGACGAGATCCACCGGTTCAGCAAGGCGCAGCAGGACTCGCTGCTGCCCGCGGTCGAGAACCGCTGGGTCACGCTGATCGCGGCGACCACCGAGAACCCGTACTTCTCGATCATCTCCCCGCTGCTCTCCCGCTCGCTCCTGCTCACGCTCGAACCGCTCACCGACGAGGACCTGCGCGCGCTGCTGCACCGGGCGCTCGCCGAGCCGCGCGGCCTCGGCGGAGCCGTCACCCTGCCCGCGGACGCGGAGGCACACCTGCTGCGGATCGCGGGGGGCGACGCCCGCCGGGCGCTCACGGCCCTGGAAGCGGGGGCGGGCTCGGCCATCTCCCAGGGCGAGCAGGAGATCACCCTGCGGACAGTCGAGGAGGCGGTCGACCGGGCCGCGGTGAAGTACGACCGCGACGGCGACCAGCACTACGACGTGGCGAGCGCGCTGATCAAGTCCATCCGGGGCTCGGACGTGGACGCGGCGCTGCACTACCTGGCCCGCATGATCGAGGCGGGGGAGGACCCGCGGTTCATCGCCCGGCGGCTGATGATCTCGGCCAGCGAGGACATCGGCCTGGCCGATCCGACCGCGCTCCCGACGGCGGTCGCCGCCGCTCAGGCGGTCGCGCTGATCGGCTTCCCCGAGGCGGCCCTGACCCTCAGCCACGCCACCATCGCGCTGGCGCTGGCGCCCAAGTCGAACACCGCCACCACCGCGATCGGTGCGGCGCTCGCCGATGTGCGGGGCGGGCTCGCGGGCCCGGTCCCGCCGCATCTGCGCGACGGTCACTACAAGGGCGCGGCCAAGCTCGGCCATGCCCAGGGGTACGTGTACCCGCACGACGTACCGGGCGCGATCGCGGCCCAGCAGTACGCACCGGACGCGGTGCACGGCAAGCGGTACTACGAGCCCACGCGGTACGGCGCGGAAGCGCGGTACGCGGACGTGGTGGAGAAGGTCCGCGAACGGCTGCAGGGCGACACGAGCCGGCCCGCGGACAGGGCCCAGCCCGCGGAGCGGCCCTAGTGCGAGGCCGCCTCGAAGAGCCGGTGCATCGCCCGGCGCAGGCCGGTGATGTCGCGTACCGGCTCGGGGAAGTCGAACCGCGCGTCGAAGCACCCGTCGCCGGAGAACCGCACCCGCAGTCCGAACCGGTCCAGCGCCAGCGGCACCGCGCGCCGGGCCGGCGGGTACGTGCCGTACTCCCGGTCGCCCAGCAGCCCGCACAGTTCCTGCACCTGGTCGCTGTGCGCGGCGTGCAGATGCTGGAGCCGCTCGGCCTCGTGCGCGACCAGGGGATCGGCGGCCGCGCGGGCGAACTCGTCGGGCTCGATCTCCGCCGCGCCCCAGAGGTCGTCCACCGATGCCTCGCCCACCTCCAGCCGCAGCATCATCCGGCCGGGCTGGGCCATGCCGGGTGCCTGGGTGAGCCAGCCGGAGATCCAGGCCCGGCCGCGGATACGGTGGGGGACGGAGACCGGCGCGACATCGGTGATCTCCAGCACGGCGGCCAGCTCGTCGTCCTGCGCGTGGGTGGCGGCGCGCACCGCGGGGGAGTCGGCAGGAAACTCCAGGTACACCTCGCCGTCCCGCCCCACGCTCCGCGTGGCCGGCATCAGCTGGTCCGGGCGTGCGCCGTCCAGCCCGGTAATGAGCAGTACAGCTGAGCATGTACTCTGTACGAGAGTTCGTGTGCGCTCGGCTGCTGACGGCATCCGGGTGATTTCAAGCCCGCTGGGACGCGGCTGACCATGAGCTGATCGGACCTCCGTCGCCTCGACGCTCTCAGAAGCGTCGGTGTTCTTTGTGCTGTCCGTGATGCGCTTGGTGTTCCCAGGGCGAGACATGCGATCTCCTTGAGTAAGGTGAGCCTAACCTAACCTACAACGGAGGTCTGGAGAACGTGCCTAACCAGTCGCGTCCCAAGGTCAAGAAGTCTCGCGCGCTCGGTATCGCGCTGACGCCGAAGGCTGTCAAGTACTTCGAAGCCCGCCCCTACCCGCCGGGCGAGCACGGCCGTGGCCGCAAGCAGAACTCGGACTACAAGGTCCGTCTGCTCGAGAAGCAGCGTCTGCGCGCCCAGTACGACATCAGCGAGCGCCAGATGGCGCGTGCCTACGACCGCGCCAAGAAGGCCGAGGGCAAGACGGGCGAGGCGCTGGTCGTCGAGCTCGAGCGCCGTCTCGACGCCCTGGTCCTGCGTTCGGGCATCGCCCGCACCATCTACCAGGCCCGCCAGATGGTCGTCCACGGCCACATCCAGGTCAACGGCGGCAAGGTCGACAAGCCGTCCTTCCGCGTCCGTCCCGACGACGTCGTGACGGTCCGCGAGCGCAGCCGCGACAAGCACCCCTTCCAGGTGGCCCGCGAGGGTGGCTACGCCGGCGACGGCGAGACCCCGCGCTACCTCCAGGTGAACCTGAAGGCCCTGGCCTTCCGCCTGGACCGCGACCCGAACCGCAAGGAAATCCCGGTCATCTGCGACGAGCAGCTCGTCGTCGAGTACTACGCCCGCTGACGCGGACACAGCCACTCAGACTGGTCAGCCCGCCGTCTCCCCGCCGCCCTGCGCGGTGGGGGAGTCGGCGGGCTTCCGCGTGTCCGGCGCCGGACCACCGCGCCGGGCAGGCGGAACGTCGAGCGGTACGGCCGGCCTCCCCGGCACCCGCAGCGCCCGCTCCACCAGCGACTCCAGCCCCAGCGCGCGGCCCTCCCGTACACACTCCGCGTACCGCTCGGCGCCCAGCACCTGCCCCGCCTGCTGCTCGCACAGAGCCCGCGGGGAGCCGAAGTACCCCGAGCCGAACAGCGGCAGTCCCACCGAGTCCCACACCGGCTCGGCCGCGCCCTGGAGCACCGCCGCCTCCGCCGGGTCGCCCTCGCCGGCCGTCACCAGGGCCAGCAGCTCGACCGCCAGGACCAGGCCCACCAGATCGTGGAACGTGTGGTTGATGGCGATGCACTGCGAGAGCAGCGTGCGGGCCTCGGCCTGATCGCCGCGCGTCCACGCCGCGTACGCCAGCACATGGAGCGCGTAGGCGCGGGTCCAGAGCTCTCCGCGTTCCTCGCAGATCTCCCGGACCTCCTCGCACAGCGCCACCGCCGAGTCGAGGTCGCCCCGGAAGAGCAGCGACATCGCCAGCTCCACCTGGCCCATCAGCACATTGCTGTTCAGCTCGCCCACCTCGCGGTACTGGGCGAGAGCCGCCTCCAGCAGCTCCCCGGCGCGCTCCATGTCGTCGGAGACGAGGGCCAGACACCCCATGCGGTGGACGGCGTAGGCGGCGGCCACCGGGTTGTCCGTACGGACAGCCTCGTCCCGGCACTCGTACAGCGCGCCCATCGCCGCCACGCTGTCGCCCTGCAACGCGGCCACATAGCCGAGCACCCACAAGGCCTTGAGCCGTGAGGCGTCGTGGCCGGACGCCGCCTCCAGACTGCGGTCCAGCCAGTGCCTCCCCTCGGAGAGACGGCCACAGCCCGCCCAGTAGAACCAGAGCGTGCCGGCCAGGTACTGGCCCAGATGCGCCTCGTCCGGATGCTCCAGGCAGCACTCCAGGGCGAGACGCAGATTGGGCAGCTCCGTGTCGATACGGGCCGCCACCTCGGCCTGGCGCGGACTGAACCAGTCCAGTTCGCACATGGTGGCCAGGCCCATGTACCAGTCGCGGTGCCTGCGCCGCACGCGCCCGGCCTCACCCAGCGCCTCCAGCCAGCCCGTTCCGTACGCCCGGACGGTGTCGAGCATCCGGTAGCGCACCCCCGTGGGCGAGTCGTGCCGGACCAGCAGCGACTGCGCGAGCAGTTCGCCCAGTACGTCGAGCACGCCGTCCGGCGTCAGGCCGGATCCGCCGCAGACGTAGGCGGCGGCTTCCAGGTCGAACTGGCCGGCGAACACCGACAGCCGTGCCCACAGCAGCCGCTCCGGCGGTGTGCACAGCTCATGGCTCCAGCCGATCGTCGTACGCAGTGCCTGGTGGCGCGGCAGGGCCCCGCGGTTGGTGCCGGTGAGCAGCTGGAACCGGTCGCCCAGCCGGTCCAGCACCTGCTCGACCGAGAGCGTGCGCAGCCGCCCCGCGGCCAGCTCCAGGGCGAGCGGGATCCCGTCCAGCCGCTCGCACAGTTCCCGTACTGCCGCTCGGTTCGCGGACGTCACCTCGAAGCCCGGCAGCACGGCCGCGGCCCGCGCGCGGAGCAGCCGGGCCGCGTCGTCGGCGGGCAGCGGCGCGAGCGGGAAGGCCTGCTCACCGTCCACGCACAGCGGCCGCCGGCCGACGGCCAGCACGGTCAGCCGAGGCGCCCGCCGCAGCAGCTCCCGCACCAGCCCGGCACAGGCGTCCAGCAGATGCTCGAATCCGTCGAGCACAAGCAGGAGTTCACGCCCGGCGAGATGGTCGAGCAGTACGGACCTCGGCCCCCGGGTGGTGTGGTCGGTCAGGCCGAGCGCCTCGACCAGCGCGTGATCGAGCAGCTCCGCGTCGCGGACCTCCGACAGCTCGGCCAGCCAGACGCCGTCGCAGAAGCGCTCCCGCAGATCACGGGCGGCCCGGGCGGCGAACCGCGACTTGCCCACGCCGCCGACCCCGGTGACCGTGACCAGCCGGGATTGCGCCAGCCGCGGCCCCAGCTCCGCCAGTTCGCCCGCGCGGCCGACGAACCCGTTCAACTCGGCGGGGAGGTTGGTCCTTCGCATGGCACACGGACGGTACTGGTCCGTACGCACTGCGTACAATCCAACCGGACAACTGCCGCCGCCCGGCCCCGGAATGCGGTACGGTCCCGGACCCTCGGCGCGATAGGGTCGGGGGACGACTTCGACGTGCAGGGAGCGGTGCAACGTGTCCGGTGGAGAGGTGGCCGGGATCCTTGTGGCCGTCTTCTGGGCGATCCTGGTCTCGTTCCTCGCCGTGGCGCTGGCGAGGCTGGCCCAGACGCTCAAGGCGACCACCAAGCTGGTGGCGGACGTGACCGAACAGGCCGTCCCGCTGCTCGCCGACGCCTCCGCGACCGTGCGTTCCGCGCAGACCCAGCTCGACCGGGTCGACGCCATCGCCTCGGACGTCCAGGAAGTCACCTCCAACGCCTCGGCACTCTCCACCACCGTGGCCTCCACCTTCGGCGGCCCGCTGGTCAAGGTCGCCGCCTTCGGCTATGGCGTGCGCAAGGCGCTGGGCCGCAAAGAGGTGCCGCCGCAGCCGTCCCGTCGTACGGTGATCGTCGGCCGCACCGTGCCGTCGGCCCGGCGGGCGAAGAGGACCGGCCGAGGCTTCCGCGGATCTAAGGACTGACGCAGCGATGTTCCGCCGTACGTTCTGGTTCACCGCCGGCGCAGCAGCCGGCGTATGGGCCACCACCAAGGTCAACCGCAAGCTCAGGCAGCTGACCCCGGAGAGTCTCGCCGCGCAGGCCGCCGAGAAGGCCATCGAGGCGGGCCACCGGCTCAAGGACTTCGCCCTCGACGTCAAGGCGGGGATGGCGCAGCGCGAGGACGAGCTCAACGACGCGCTGGGCCTCCAGGCCGCCGACGTCCATGAGCTCGACGCGCCGCGCCGCGTCGCGGCCCTGGCGTACCCGAAGCACTCGAAACACCCGAAGACGAAGCACCCGAAGCACTCGTACAACCGGAATGAGGACCACTGATGGAGTCGGCTGAAATCCGCCGCCGCTGGCTGCGCTTCTTCGAGGAGCGTGGGCACAAGGTCGTGCCGTCGGCGTCGCTGATCGCGGACGACCCGACGCTGCTGCTGGTTCCCGCGGGCATGGTCCCCTTCAAGCCGTACTTCCTCGGCGAGACCAAGCCGCCGGCCCCGCGCGCCACCAGTGTGCAGAAGTGCGTCCGTACACCGGACATCGAAGAGGTCGGCAAGACCACCCGGCACGGCACCTTCTTCCAGATGTGCGGCAACTTCTCCTTCGGCGACTACTTCAAGGAAGGCGCGATCACGTACGCCTGGGAGCTGCTGACCAGCTCCGTGGCGGACGGCGGCTACGGGCTCGACCCCGAGCGCCTGTGGATCACCGTCTACCTGGACGACGACGAGGCCGAGCAGATCTGGCGCGACGTCATCGGCGTACCGGCCGAGCGCATCCAGCGCCTGGGCAAGAAGGACAACTTCTGGTCCATGGGCGTCCCCGGCCCGTGCGGACCCTGCTCCGAGATCAACTACGACCGCGGCCCCGAGTTCGGCGTCGAGGGCGGCCCGGCCGTCAACGACGAGCGGTACGTGGAGATCTGGAACCTGGTCTTCATGCAGTACGAGCGCGGCGCCGGCGAGGGCAAGGAGGACTTCCCGATCCTCGGCGACCTGCCCTCCAAGAACATCGACACCGGCCTCGGCCTCGAGCGGCTGGCGATGATCCTGCAGGACGTACAGAACATGTACGAGATCGACACCTCGCAGGTCGTCATCGACAAGGCCACCGAACTGACCGGCGTCCGCTACGGCGCCGACCACGCCTCGGACGTCTCCCTGCGCGTCGTCACCGACCACATGCGCACCTCGGTAATGCTCATCGGCGACGGCGTCACCCCCGGCAACGAGGGCCGCGGCTACGTACTGCGCCGCATCATGCGCCGCGCCATCCGCAACATGCGTCTGCTCGGCGCCACCGGCCCGGTCGTCGCCGAGCTGGTCGACACGGTCATCAACTCCATGGGCGAGCAGTACCCGGAGCTGATCACCGAGCGCAAGCGCATCGAGACCGTCGCGCTCGCCGAGGAGGCCGCCTTCCTCAAGACCCTGAAGGCCGGCACCAACATCCTCGACACCGCCGTCAGCGACACCAAGGCCGCCGGCGGCCAGGTCCTCGCCGGCGACAAGGCGTTCCTGCTCCACGACACCTGGGGCTTCCCGATCGACCTCACCCTGGAGATGGCCGCCGAACAGGGCCTCTCCGTGGACGAGGACGGCTTCCGCCGGCTCATGAAGGAGCAGCGGGAGCGCGCCAAGGCCGACGCCAGGGCCAAGAAGACCGGTCACGCCGACCTGTCCGCCTACCGCGCGGTCGCCGACGGCTCCGGAGCCACCGAGTTCACCGGCTACACCTCCACCGAGGGTGAGTCGACCATCGTCGGCCTGCTCGTCGACGGTGTGCCGTCGCCGGCCGCCACCGAGGGCGACGAGGTCGAGGTCGTCCTCGACCGCACCCCGTTCTACGCCGAGGGCGGCGGCCAGCTCGCCGACCAGGGCCGGATCAAGCTCGACTCCGGCGCCGTCATCCAGGTCCGCGACGTCCAGCAGCCGGTTCCCGGCGTCAGCGTGCACAAGGGCTCGGTCCAGGTCGGCGAGGTGACGGTCGGCGCCCCCGCCTACGCCGCCATCGACATCCGGCGCCGCCGCGCCATCGCCCGCGCCCACAGCGCCACCCACCTCACGCACCAGGCGCTGCGCGACGCCCTCGGCCCGACGGCCGCCCAGGCCGGCTCGGAGAACTCGCCGGGCCGTTTCCGCTTCGACTTCGGCTCGCCGAACGCCGTGCCCGGCACGGTCCTCAGCGATGTCGAGCAGAAGATCAACGAAGTCCTCGCGCGGGAGCTCGACGTCCAGGCCGAGGTCATGAGCATCGACGAGGCCAAGAAGCAGGGCGCCATCGCCGAGTTCGGCGAGAAGTACGGCGAGCGCGTACGCGTGGTCACCATCGGGGACTTCTCCAAGGAGCTGTGCGGCGGCACGCATGTGCACAACACCGCCCAGCTGGGGCTGGTCAAGCTGCTCGGCGAGTCCTCCATCGGCTCGGGCGTACGGCGCATCGAGGCCCTGGTCGGCGTGGACGCGTACAGCTTCCTCGCCCGTGAGCACACGGTCGTCGCGCAGCTCCAGGAGCTGGTCAAGGGCCGTTCCGAGGAGCTGCCGGAGAAGATCGCCGGGATGCTCGCCAAGCTCAAGGACGCCGAGAAGGAGATCGAGAAGTTCCGCGCAGAGAAGGTCCTCCAGGCCGCCGCCGGCCTGGCCGCGGGCGCCAAGGACGTCCACGGCGTCGCCGTGGTCACCGGCCAGGTGCCGGACGGCACGGGAGCCGACGACCTGCGCAGGCTCGTCTTGGACGTGCGCGGCCGCATTCAAGGCGACCGCCCGGCCGTCGTCGCCCTGTTCACCACGGCCGGTGGCCGTCCGCTGACCGTCATCGCCACCAACGAGGCCGCCCGCGAGCGAGGTCTCAAGGCCGGCGACCTGGTCCGCACGGCGGCCAAGACCCTCGGCGGTGGCGGCGGCGGCAAGCCCGACGTCGCCCAGGGCGGCGGCCAGAACCCGGAGGCCATCGGCGATGCCGTGGCCGCCGTCGAGCGGCTCGTCGCCGAGACGGCCTGACGATGACCATGCGCATCGGCCGCCGGCTGGCGATCGACGTCGGGGACGCCCGGATCGGGGTCGCCTCGTGCGACCCCTCCGGAGTCCTCGCCACGCCGGTGGAGACCGTGCCGGGGCGTGACGTCCCGGCCGCCCACCGGCGGCTGCGGCAGCTCGTGGAGGAGTACGAACCGATCGAGGTCGTGGTCGGCCTGCCCCGCTCACTCAGCGGTGGCGAAGGGCCGGCCGCGGTCAAGGTCCGTGCCTTCGCACAGGAGTTGGCCCGGGGCATCAAACCGGTTCCGGTCAGACTGGTGGACGAGAGGATGACCACAGTGACGGCCAGTCAGGGACTGCGCGCCTCGGGCGTGAAGTCCAAGAAGGGCCGTTCTGTCATTGACCAGGCTGCCGCTGTGGTGATCCTTCAGAACGCTCTGGAGTCCGAACGGGCGTCAGGCACCGCACCCGGCGAGGGCGTCGAAGTGGTTGTCTGATCGCGGTACGGTAACGTTCCGCGCCATGCGGCGGTGTTCGAACAGCGGCCGCATAGGAAAGAGGTGGACCGGAGGCCGTGGCACACCTGCCCAGCGGCCCCCGGCAGCCCGTCTCGCGGCTCTAGGGGATCGATGACTGAGTATGGCCGGGGCGCAGGCTCCGAACCGTGGCATCCCGAGGACCCCTTGTACGGGGACCTGGGATGGAGAGGACACCAGGCCGCCGACGGCCAGGGTCCGTACGGCGACCGGCCGCAGCAGCAGTACCCGCCGCAGTCGCAGTACGCAGACCCGCAGGGCCAGTACGCCGGGCAGCAGAGTCCGTATCCCGGGCAGCAGGGTTCGTACCCCGGCCAGCAGGGTCCGTACCCCGGCCAGCAGGGCCCGCCCTATCCCGAGCAGCAGCAGGACCCGCAGTACAACGGCGGCTGGGAGACCGGCCAGAACCCGGTCGCCGTCCCCTACGGCGCCGGCGCGGCCGACCCGTACGCCCAGCAGCCCGGCGGCTACCCGGGCGAGACGCCCGACCTGTACGGAACCCCGGACGCGTACCCCCCGCCGCAGCCCCCCGGCCGCCGGGGCACCGTCCCGGAGCAGAGTCCCGAGTGGCAGCCGGAAGCGCCGGACGAGCCGGAGGAGCACCCGTTCTTCGCGGGCGGCGACGGCCGGGACGACGGCGGGTACGACGATCCGCGCGAGGGGCGACGCGGCCGGGGCGGCGGGGGCGCCGGCCGGGGCTCGAAGCCGAAGAAGAGCCGCAACGGCGTTGCCTGCCTGGTGGTCGCGCTGGTTTTGGTGGGCGGGGTCGGCGGGGCCGGCTACTACGGCTACCACTTCCTGCAGGGCCGGTTCGGCGAGCCCGCGGACTACGCGGGCGAGGGCGCCGGCGAGGTCGAGGTCGAGATCCCCAACGGCGCGAGCGGCACCGACATCGGCAACATCCTGAAGCAGAAGGGCGTCGTCAAGAGCGTCGGCGCGTTCGTCGCGGCCCAGACGGCGGACGAAAAGGGCAAGCTGATCCAGCCCGGCGTGTACTCCCTCAAGAAGGAGATGTCCGCCAGGGCGGCCGTCGCACTGATGATCGACCCGGCGAGCCGCAGTGGTCTGATCATTCGTGAAGGTATGCGGAACATCGAGATCTACAAGGCGATCGACGCCCAATTGGGCCTGAAGCCCGGTACCACCAGAAATGTCGCGAAAGCGAAGGCGAAAAACCTCGGCCTGCCCTCCTGGGCGGACGACAACGGCAAGATCAAGGACCCGCTCGAAGGCTTCCTCTTCCCCTCCCGCTACGACGTCGGAAAATCGACGAAGCCGGAGAAAGTGCTCCAGCAGATGGTCTCGCGGGCCACCGAGAAATACGGTTCCCTGAATCTCGAAGCGAAGGCCGAGGAGCTCGGTCTCGACTCCCCGTTGCAGGTCATCACGGTCGCGAGCCTCGTCCAGGCCGAGGGCAAGACCCACGACGACTTCAGGAAGATGTCCGAGGTCGTCTACAACCGGCTCAAGGCGACGAACACGGTTACCAATCAGAAGCTCGAGTTCGACTCCTCCTTCAATTACCTGAAGAACCAGAGCAAGATCAATATTTCCGTCGAGGAGATCCGGAACCACGACGACCCGTACAACACGTACTTCTACAAGGGGCTCACCCCCGGGCCGATCGGAAATCCGGGCGAGGACGCGCTGACCGCCGCGCTGGCGCCGGACAAGGGCGGCTGGATGTTCTTTGTGTCCGTCGACGGAGACACGACGAAATTCACCAGGACGCTGGCCGAACACGAAAAGCTCGTCGAGCAGTTCAACGAGCGACAGAAGAATGGCGACTAGAACAATGTCAGCTCACCGGGCCGCTGTACTGGGCTCGCCCATCGCCCATTCCCTCTCGCCGGTGCTGCATCGCGCCGCGTACGCGGAGCTGGGCCTGGCCGACTGGTCGTACGACCGGTTCGAGGTCGACGAGGCCGGCCTCCCCGGCTTCTTCGAGCGGCTCGACGAGACCTGGGCCGGGCTCTCGCTGACCATGCCGCTCAAGCGCGCGGTCATCCCGCTGCTCGACGGGATCAGCGACACCGCCGCGTCCGTCGAGGCGGTCAACACCGTCGTTCTCACCGACGACGGGCGGCGGGTCGGCGACAACACCGACATCCCCGGCATGATCGCCGCGCTGCGCGAGCGTGGCGTGGAGAAGGTCGAGGCGGCCGCCGTCCTCGGCGCCGGCGCGACGGCCTCCTCCGCGCTCGCCGCGCTCTCCCGCATCTGTACGGGCGAGGTCACCGCGTACGTACGCAGCCGGGCCCGCGCCGACGAGATGCGGCAGTGGGGCGAGCGGCTCGGCGTCGGCGTGCGTACCGCCGACTGGGCGGACGCGGCCGAGGCGCTCCGCGCCCCGCTGGTCGTCGCCACCACCCCGGCCGGCACGACGGACGCGCTGGCGGCGGCGGTGCCGGACGCGCCCGGCACGCTGTTCGACGTGCTGTACGACCCGTGGCCGACCGCCCTGGCGGCGGCCTGGTCGCGGCGGGGCGGCGCGGTGGTCGGCGGACTCGACCTCCTGGTCCACCAGGCGGTGCTCCAGGTGCAGCAGATGACAGGCCGGCCCGCGCCGCTGGCGGCGATGCGCAGGGCCGGCGAACAGGCGCTCGAGGCCCGCTAGGATCTCCGCCGTCCGGCATCGCAGGGGGAGAGAACACTTATGGAAACCGGTTTGCCGCAGGCATCCATCGCCTCGAGCATCTTCGACGGCGTCGTCAACGGCGTCTTCAGGAACGTCCTCGAGGCCGTCATCGGCTTCCTGCCGGACTGGCTGGAGATCCCGCTCCTCTCCCTGCTGATCCTCGCCGTCGTCGTCGGCTGGGCCCGCAAGCTCGGGCGGCGCCGCGCCGCGCGTCGCGCCGCGCGGTCTCCGCAGCCCGGCCGGCCCGCTCAGCAGGCCCAGCGCGCGGAGCCCAGCGGTGCCGACTTCCTCGGTGCGTACGCTCCCCAGCAGCGTCGCGGCGGCGACTCCGCCTGACGCCTCGGGGTGGCCTGCCGGGCGGCCTCGGGTGTCCACGGGCGTCCGACTGCTGGACCGACGACCGGGACATGCGTCCGGACGTGGGAGGATCAGTGGTGGCGGGCCAGGGCCGCGCACCCGGTCGCGCCGTCGCAGTTCCAGGCGCGAACATGAGGAGCACCGTTGAGCAGGTTGCGCTGGCTGACCGCGGGAGAGTCGCACGGCCCCGCACTCGTCGCGACGCTGGAGGGTCTCCCCGCCGGCGTGCCGATCACCACCGGGATGGTGGCGGACGCGCTTGCCCGGCGGCGCCTCGGCTATGGCCGTGGCGCGCGGATGAAGTTCGAGCAGGACGAGGTCACCTTCCTCGGCGGCGTGCGGCACGGGCTGAGCCTCGGCTCGCCGGTCGCGATCATGGTGGGCAACACCGAGTGGCCCAAGTGGGAACAGGTGATGGCGGCCGACCCCGTCGACCCCGAGATCCTCGACGGCCTCGCGCGCAACGCGCCGCTGACCCGTCCCCGCCCCGGTCACGCCGACCTCGCCGGCATGCAGAAGTACGGCTTCGACGAGGCCCGGCCGATCCTGGAGCGCGCGAGCGCCCGGGAGACGGCGGCCCGGGTCGCGCTGGGCGCGGTCGCCCGTTCGTACCTCAAGGAGACGGCCGGGATCGAGATCGTCTCGCACGTCGTGGAGCTGGCCGCGGCCAAGGCCCCGTACGGCGTCCTTCCCACCCCGGCCGACGTCGACAAGCTCGACGCCGACCCGGTGCGCTGCCTGGACGCGGACGCGAGCAAGGCGATGGTCGCGGAGATCGACCAGGCCCACAAGGACGGCGACACGCTCGGCGGTGTCGTCGAGGTGCTGGCGTACGGCGTGCCGGTGGGCCTCGGCTCGCACGTGCACTGGGACCGGCGCCTGGACGCCCGGCTGGCCGCCGCCCTCATGGGCATCCAGGCCATCAAGGGCGTCGAGGTCGGCGACGGGTTCGAGCTGGCCCGGGTGCCGGGCTCGAAGGCGCACGACGAGATCGTCTCCACCGACGACGGCATCCGCCGTACCTCCGGCCGCTCCGGCGGCACCGAGGGCGGTCTGACCACCGGCGAGCTGCTGCGCGTACGGGCCGCGATGAAGCCCATCGCGACCGTGCCGCGCGCACTGGCCACCGTCGACGTCGCCACCGGCGAGGCCACCCAGGCCCACCACCAGCGCTCCGACGTGTGCGCCGTGCCGGCCGCCGGCATCGTCGCCGAGGCGATGGTCGCCCTGGTGCTGGCCGACGCGGTCGCGGAGAAGTTCGGCGGCGACTCGGTGCCCGAGACCCGCCGTAACGTCCGGTCCTTCCTCGACCACCTCGAGATCCGATGAGCGCTCCGCTGGTCGTCCTCGTCGGGCCGATGGGTGTCGGAAAGTCCACGGTGGGCGAGCTGCTGGCCGAGCGGCTCGGCGCCGGCTACCGGGACACCGACGCCGACATCGTCGCGGCCGAGGGCCGCCCGATCTCGGACATCTTCGTGGAGGAGGGCGAGGCGTACTTCCGCGAGCGAGAGCGGCAGGCCGTACGGACCGCGGTCGAGGAGCACACGGGTGTGCTGGCCCTAGGCGGCGGGGCGATCCTCGATGCCTCCACCCGCGCGCTGCTGACCGGACTGCCGGTCGTCTTCCTCGACGTGGACGTCAACGAGGCGGTCAAGCGGGTCGGCCTGAACACCGCCCGCCCGCTGCTCGCCGTCAACCCCCGCCAGCAGTGGCGGCGGTTGATGGAGCAGCGGCGCCCGCTCTACAACGAGGTGGCCCGCGCCGTCGTCGCCACCGACGAGCGCACCCCCGAAGAGGTCGCACAAGCGGTCCTCGACGCACTGGAGTTGAAGGACGCATGACCGACGGACGCATGACCGACGACAACACGCCCACGCGCATCCAGGTCGGCGGCACCGAGGGAGCCGCTCCGTACGAGGTGCTCGTCGGCCGGCAGCTGCTCGGTGAGCTTCCCGGCCTGATCGGACCCAAGGCCAAGCGCGTCGCGGTGCTGCACCCGGAGGCGCTCGCCGAGACGGGCGAGGCGATCCGGGAGGACCTGGCGTCGCAGGGCTTCGACGCCATCGCGATCCAGCTGCCGAACGCGGAGGAGGCCAAGACCGTCGAGGTCGCGGCCTACTGCTGGAAGGCGCTGGGCCAGACCGGTTTCACCCGTACCGATGTGATCGTCGGCGTCGGCGGCGGTGCCACCACCGATCTGGCGGGCTTCGTCGCCGCAACGTGGCTGCGCGGGGTGCGCTGGGTCGCCGTACCGACCACGGTGCTCGCCATGGTGGACGCGGCGGTCGGCGGCAAGACCGGCATCAACACCGCCGAGGGCAAGAACCTCGTCGGCGCCTTCCACCCGCCCGCCGGGGTGCTGTGCGACCTGGCCGCGCTGGACTCGCTGCCGGTCAACGACTACGTCAGCGGCCTCGCCGAGATCATCAAGGCCGGCTTCATCGCCGACCCGGCGATCCTCGACCTCATCGAGGCGGACCCGGAGGCGGCCCGGACCCCCGCCGGACCGCACACCGCCGAGCTGATCGAGCGCTCCATCCGGGTCAAGGCGGAGGTCGTCTCCAGCGACCTCAGGGAATCCGGTCTGCGCGAGATCCTCAACTACGGGCACACGCTGGCACACGCCATCGAGAAGAACGAGCGCTACAACTGGCGGCACGGCGCGGCCGTGTCGGTCGGCATGGTCTTCGCCGCCGAGCTCGGCCGGCTGGCCGGCCGGCTCGACGACGCGACGGCCGACCGGCACCGCGCGGTGCTGGAGTCGGTCGGGCTGCCGCTCACCTATCGCGGTGACCAGTGGCCCAAGCTGCTGGAGACCATGAAGGTCGACAAGAAGTCCCGAGGCGACCTGCTGCGCTTCATCGTCCTGGACGGTCTCGCGAAGCCGACCGTGCTGGAGGGCCCGGACCCGGCGGTGCTGCTCGCCGCGTACGGCGAGGTGTCCCAGTGACGCCGGTGACTCGGCGGGTCTTCGTCCTCAACGGCCCGAACCTGGGCCGGCTGGGCTCGCGCGAGCCGGATGTGTACGGGGCGACGTCGTACGCGGGGCTCGTCGAGGCGTGCCAGAACCTCGGCAAGGAGCTGGGGTTCGAGGTCGAGGTGCGGGAGACGAACGACGAGGGGCAGATGATCCGCTGGCTGCACGAGGCGGCGGACGGGTCGATTCCGGTCATTCTCAACCCGGGGGCGTTCACCCACTACTCGTACGGAATGCGGGACGCGGCGGCCCAGCGCACCGCGCCGCTGATCGAGGTGCACATCTCGAATCCGTACGCCCGTGAGGAGTTCCGCCACACGTCGGTGGTCGCGGCCGTCGCCAGCGGCACGGTCGCCGGCTTCGGCATCGGCTCGTACCGGCTGGCGCTGCGCGCGCTCGCCGACGAACTGACTGGCTGACCGGGCACTTTCGCACTTCCCCGCCCGTTCACTGTCCGCCGGGCGGGGAAGGTAGCGTTCGGTACCGGGCGGGACGACCATGAGGGGAATCCCGGTCCGGCCAGCGCCAGTTGCCTGTACGAGACGGAGTGGCACCGGATGCAGCACGCGATGGGGGCTCCGCTGCCACCGCCCCACGGGCCGGGGCACGGCACACCCGCAGGATGGCCACAGGCCACCCACCAGGAGCAGCCCGCGGGAAACACGGGCCCGGCCGGCCCGCAGGGGCCGCCGCCCACCGGGCAGCACCCGAGGCCGCCGTCGCCGCAGGGGCAGCCGGTCGTGGGGCATCCGCCCGGCCCGCCCGCGCCGCAGGTGCCGCCGCACGGGGGGCATCCCGGTGCTGCCGTGCCGCAGGGGGCGGGTGCGCCGGGGTGGAGCGGGAGTGCGCCGCCCCGGGACACCACCGGGCACATTCCGTTGCCGCCCGGCGGGCCGGTTCCGGTGCCCGCCGCGCCGGGCGGGCCGACGCATGCCGACACCGGGGCCACCACGCTCGCGGTCCTGCTGATCGGTCCCGCCGGAGCCGGAAAGACGACGGTCGCCAAGCACTGGGCCAGAAGCCGGCAGGTCCCAACGGCCCACATCAGCCTCGACGACGTCCGCGAATGGGTCTGCTCCGGTTTCGCCGACCCGCAGGCCGGCTGGAACGACCACTCCGAGGCGCAGTACCGGCTGGCCCGCCGCACCTGCGGCTTCGCCGCCCGCAACTTCCTCGCCAACGGGATCTCCTGCATCCTCGACGACGCGGTCTTCCCCGACCGCCCGGTCGTCGGTCTCGGCGGCTGGAAGCGCCACGTGGGCCCCGGCCTGCTGCCCGTCGTCCTCCTGCCGGGCCTGGAGATCGTTCTCGAGCGCAATGCCGAGCGCAGTGGCAACCGGCGGCTGAGCGACGAGGAGGTCGCCCGTATCCACGGCCGGATGGCCGGGTGGTACGGCTCGGGGCTCCCGATCATCGACAACTCGGCGTGCGACGTGGAGACGACGGCCCGGGTACTGGACGACGTCCTCGCCCGCGCCATCGCGTCCCCGCCCAGCTGGTAGCGGCAGCCGGGCCCGCAGCGCGGGCGGCCCCGCCGCCCGTCCGGACGCGCTGGCCGGGCCGAGTCGGCCCGGGGCTCGTACGCTCGTGACATGTCAGAGGTGTACGCGGTCCGCCGCGGGCAGCTGCGCGACCGTTGCGCCGCCGCCGGCAGCACAGCCGCCCTGATCTCCCGCCCCGCCAACGTCCGCTACCTCGCGGGCGCCTCACCGCACGGGGCCGTCCTGCTCCTCGGCCCGGCCGAGGACGTCCTGCTCTGCACCGATACGCCGACGGGCGAAGCGTCCGAGGGCCGGCTCGACGAGCAGCTGCGGCTCACCGTCCTGCCCGGCGCGGGCGGCGACCCGGCGGTCGCCGGCGCGGACCTGGCCGCCGGCACCGGTGCCGAGTCCCTCGCCGTGGAGGAGCACCACCTCACCGTCACGCGGCACCGCGCCCTCGGCTCGGTCGCGCCCCGGCTGCGGCTGGCCGATCTCGGCCTGGCGGTCGAGCAGCAGCGGATCATCAAGGACGAGGAGGAGATCGCCTGCCTCCGGATCGCCGCCGAGATCACCGACCAGGCCCTCAGCGAGCTGCTCGAATCCATCCTGGTGGGGCGCACGGAACGCCATCTGGCCCTGGAGCTGGAGCGCCGGCTCGTCGACCACGGCGCGGACGGTCCGGCCTTCCCGACCTCCGTCGCGACCGGGCCGAACTCCGGTCGCGGCGGCCACCGGCCGTCCGACCGGCGGGTCGAGGAGGGCGACTTCCTCTCCGTCTGCCTCGGTGCGAACTACCGCGGGTACCGGTGCGAGATCGGCCGTACCTTCGTCATCGGCACCTCCCCGGCCGACTGGCAGATCGAGCTGTACGACGTGGTCTTCGCCGCTCAGCGGGCCGGCCGCGAGGCCCTGGCTCCGGGCGCCGCGTACCGTGATGTGGACCGCGCGGCCCGTCAGGTACTGGACGCCGCGGGCCACGGAGAGCGGCTCGCCGCATGCACCGGACATGGTGTGGGACTCGAAATCGACGAGGACCCGCAGCTGGCACCTTCTGCCATGGGTAAACTGGACGCTTGTGTGCCGGTCACCGTCGAACCGGGGGTCCACCTCCCGGGCCGGGGCGGAGTCCGGATCGATGACACGCTCGTCGTACGCCCCGAGGCGGACGGCGGACCCGAGCTACTCACCATCACGACCAAGGAACTGCTCGCTCTCTAGCGCGCACCGTGGTCCCGCCAGCTTCAGTCCAGGAGATTCCGCAACCGTGGCTTCCACGAACGACCTCAAGAACGGCATGGTGCTCAAGCTCGACGGGGGCCAGCTCTGGTCCGTCGTCGAGTTCCAGCACGTCAAGCCCGGCAAGGGCCCTGCCTTCGTGCGCACCAAGCTCAAGAACGTGCTCTCCGGCAAGGTCGTCGACAAGACGTTCAACGCCGGTGTGAAGGTCGAGACGGCCACCGTCGACCGTCGAGACATGCAGTTCTCGTACATGGACGGCGAGTACTTCGTCTTCATGGACATGCAGACGTACGACCAGCTGATGGTGGACCGCAAGTCCGTCGGCAGCGCCGCCAACTTCCTGATCGAGGGCTTCACCGCCAGCGTCGCCACCCACGAGGGCGAGGTGCTCTACGTCGAGCTCCCGGCCGCCGTGGAGCTGGTCATCCAGCACACCGAGCCGGGCGTCCAGGGCGACCGCTCGACGGGCGGCAGCAAGCCGGCCACGCTCGAGACCGGCTACGAGATCGGCGTCCCGCTCTTCATCACGACGGGCGAGAAGATCAAGGTCGACACCCGCTCCGGTGATTACCTCGGCCGGGTGAGCAGCTAACCGTGGCTGCCCGGAACAAGGCCCGCAAGCGCGCCTTCCAGATCCTCTTCGAGGCCGACCAGCGCGGTGAGTCCGTGCAGACGGTCCTCGCGGACTGGATCCGTCATGCCCGGACGGACGACCGGCAGCCGCCGGTCAACGAATTCACGATGCAACTCGTCGAGGGGTACGCGGACTACGCGGACCGCATCGACGACCTGATCTCCACCTACTCGGTGGACTGGTCGCTCGACCGCATGCCGGTCGTGGACCGCAACATCATCCGGCTCGCGGCGTACGAGCTGGTGTGGGTCGACGAGACCCCCGACGCGGTGGTGATCGACGAGGCCGTGCAGCTCGCCAAGGAGTTCTCCACCGACGACTCCCCGTCGTTCGTGAACGGCCTGCTGGGCCGATTCAAGGACCTCAAGCCGAGCCTGCGCCGCGGCTAGCCGTCGGCGGAGTTCAGCCAAAGAAGGGCCCGCAGCGCACGCGTTGCGGGCCCTCCGCCGTCCCTGCGCGCCCTCGCCGGACGCAAAACCGCCGGGGCCGGCGGAGCCCGAAGGCTTCGCCGGCCCCGGCGGCACGTTTCTGCAAGAAGGGATCAGGCGTCGTCGTGGGCCACGGCCCGGCGCGCGTCCGCGTCCAGCACGCCCCAGCTGATCAGCTGCTCGGTCAGGACCGAGGGCGACTGGTCGTAGATCACGGCCAGCGTGCGCAGGTCGTCCTGGCGGATCGACAGCACCTTGCCGTTGTAGTCGCCGCGCTGGCTCTGGATCGTCGCGGCGTACCGCTGGAGCGGGCCCGCCTTCTCCTGCGGGACGTGGGCGAGGCGCTCCAGGTCCAGGACGAGCTTCGGCGGCGGCTCTGCGGCGCCGCCCGGCGTCGTGCCCGGCAGCAGCTCCTGCACCGGCACACCGTAGAAGTCCGCCAGCTCGGCAAGGCGCTGCACGGTCACGGCGCGGTCACCGCGCTCGTACGAACCGACCACGACGGCCTTCCAACGGCCCTGGGACTTCTCCTCGACACCGTGGAGGGAAAGGCCCTGCTGGGTGCGGATGGCGCGGAGCTTGGCCCCGAGCTGCTTGGCGTATTCGCTGGACATAACGCTCCCGGACGCTGTGACAACATGCGGCTCCGCCGCGCGGCTGGTAACTCACTGTGAGGTTACGCAGCGTTACTTGGCTGCGTCAAGCCGAATGCTCCTCACCGCGCCTTTCGAGGGGCGCGCGATGCCGCCGCGCAAGCCCCTGGTACGGTGGGTGGCGTAAATCCGACGTCCTTTAAGGTCCGTCCCGTGAGGCGGAGAAGGAGGTCCGTTTCGTATGGACGCCATCCCAAGCTCCGAATCAGGCACAGCCGATGCGGCGCGCCCCGTGCTCGAGGGTCCCGACATCGCGCGGGTACTGACCCGCATCGCCCACGAGATCGTCGAACGTGCCAAGGGCGCCGACGACGTGGTGCTCCTCGGCATCCCGACCCGCGGTGTGTTCCTCGCCGGCCGGATCGCCGCCAAGCTCGAGGAGATCACCGGCAGGAAGATGCCGGTCGGCTCCCTCGACATCACCATGTACCGCGACGACCTGCGGCTGCGGCCCGCCCGCACGCTGGGCCGTACCGAGATCCCCGGTGACGGCGTCGACGGACGTCTGGTCGTCCTCGTCGACGACGTGCTCTTCTCCGGCCGCACCATCCGCGCCGCGCTCGACGCGCTCGGCGACATCGGCCGCCCCCGCGCCGTACAGCTCGCGGTCCTCGTCGACCGCGGCCACCGCGAACTTCCGATCCGCGCCGACTACGTCGGCAAGAACCTCCCCACGTCGTTGCGGGAGACGGTCAGGGTCCAGCTCGCCGAGGAGGACGGCCGCGACGCCGTGCTGCTCGGTGTGCAGCACACCGCCCCGGCCGGCGAGCAGTAGCACTCCCGCGTACGCACCTGCCGATCCAGGTCCGTACCCGTCTGCCTGCCCGCCCGACCGCATGCCTGCACCCTCCTCACCCCGGAGTACTCCCAGATGAAGCGTCACCTCATCTCGGCCGCCGATCTCACCCGCGACGACGCCGTTCTCATTCTCGACACCGCCGAGGAAATGGCCCGGGTCGCCGACCGGCCGATCAAGAAGCTGCCGACCCTGCGCGGCCGTACTGTCGTCAACCTCTTCTTCGAGGACTCGACGCGCACCCGCATCTCCTTCGAGGCCGCCGCCAAGCGCCTCTCCGCCGATGTCATCAACTTCTCCGCGAAGGGCTCGTCCGTCTCCAAGGGCGAGTCGCTCAAGGACACCGCGCTGACCCTGGAGGCGATGGGCGCCGACGCCGTCGTCATCCGGCACGGCGCCTCCGGGGCCCCCTACCGGCTCGCCACCTCCGGCTGGATCGACGGCGCGGTCGTCAACGCCGGTGACGGTACGCACGAGCACCCCACCCAGGCGCTGCTGGACGCCTTCACCATGCGCCGCCGGCTGGTCGGCCCCGACGCCGGACTGGGCCGCGACCTGGACGGCCGCCGGATCACCATCGTCGGCGACATCCTGCACAGCCGGGTGGCCCGCTCCAACGTCCTGCTGCTGCACACGCTCGGCGCCCAGGTCACCCTGGTCGCGCCGCCCACCCTGGTGCCCATCGGCGTCGAGAACTGGCCCTGCGAGGTCAGTTACGACCTGGACGAGGTGCTGCCCAAGTCCGACGCGGTGATGATGCTCCGGGTGCAGCGCGAACGGATGAACGCGGCCTTCTTCCCGACCGAGCGCGAGTACTCCCGCCGCTACGGTCTGAACGGCGACCGGATGGCGCGGATGCCCGAGCACGCCGTCGTGATGCACCCCGGCCCGATGAACCGCGGTATGGAGATCACCGCCGAGGTGGCGGACTCCGACCGCTGCACGGCCGTGGAGCAGGTCGCCAACGGCGTCAGCATCCGGATGGCCGTCCTGTATCTGCTGCTCGGCGGTGCCGAACCCGCCGTCTCGAACACCGCCAACACCGCCCGCACTGAGGAGAACAAGTAACCATGAGCAAGATCCTTATCCGCGGCGCGAAGGTCCTCGGCGGCGAGCCGCAGGACGTCCTGATCGACGGCGAGACCATCGCCCAGGTCGGTACGGGCATCGAAGCGGGCGACGCCACCGTGGTCGAGGCCGCCGGCCGGATCCTGCTGCCCGGCCTGGTCGACCTGCACACCCACCTGCGCGAGCCGGGCCGCGAGGACTCCGAGACGGTCCTGACCGGGACCAAGGCGGCCGCGGTCGGCGGCTACACCGCCGTGCACGCCATGGCCAACACCTTCCCGGTCGCCGACACCGCCGGCGTCGTCGAGCAGGTCTGGCGGCTCGGCAGGGAGTCCGGCTACTGCGACGTGCAGCCCGTCGGCGCCGTCACCGTGGGCCTGGAGGGCAAGCAGCTCGCCGAGCTCGGTGCCATGCACGACTCCGCCGCGGGCGTGAAGGTCTTCTCCGACGACGGCAAGTGCGTCGACGACGCGGTGATCATGCGGCGCGCCCTGGAGTACGTGAAGGCGTTCGACGGCGTCGTCGCCCAGCACGCCCAGGAGCCCCGCCTCACCGAGGGCGCCCAGATGAACGAGGGCATCGTCTCCGCCGAGCTGGGGCTCGGCGGCTGGCCGGCCGTCGCCGAGGAGTCGATCATCGCCCGCGATGTCCTCCTCGCCGCGCACGTCGGCTCACGCGTGCACATCTGCCACCTCTCCACGGCCGGCTCGGTCGAGATCGTCCGCTGGGCCAAGTCCAAGGGCTGGAACGTCACCGCCGAGGTGACCCCGCACCACCTGCTGCTGACCGACGAACTCGTCCGCACGTACAACCCGGTCTACAAGGTGAACCCGCCGCTGCGCACCGAGACCGACGTCATGGCCCTGCGTGAGGCCCTGGCGGACGGCACCATCGACTGCGTCGCCACCGACCACGCCCCGCACCCGCACGAGGACAAGGACTGCGAGTGGGCCGCGGCCGCCATGGGCATGGTGGGCCTGGAGACCGCGCTCTCCGTCGTCCAGCAGACCATGGTCGAGACCGGTCTGATCGACTGGGCCGGCGTCGCCGACCGGATGTCCTTCCGCCCGGCCGCCATCGGCCGCCTGGACGGCCACGGCCGGCCCGTCTCGGCTGGTGAGCCCGCGAACCTCACCCTGGTCGATCCGGCATACCGTGGACTCGTGGACCCCGCGGGCTTCGCCTCTCGCAGCCGCAACACCCCCTACGAGGGGCGTGAGCTGCCGGGACGCGTCACCCACACCTTCCTGCGGGGCCGGGCTACGGTCGTGGACGGGAAGCTGGCGTGACACCTGCACTGAGCAATCTGGTCAACCTCGCGGCCGAGCGGAAATCGGCGGAGGTGACGGACTGGGCGGCAAGGATCGGCTGGGTCGTCGGGCTGCTGCTCTTCATCGCCCTCGTCTACTGGCTGATGCGGCAGGGCTGGAAGTGGCGCGGCACCCTGCAGGGTGACCTGCCCGAGCTGATCACCCGGCCGGACGGCCTGCCCGAGGCCCGGCTCACCATGACCGGCCGCTACCACGGCTCGACGACCGCGGGCCAGTGGCTCGACCGGATCGTGGCGCACGGCCTGGGCACCCGCAGCCGCGTCGAGCTGACGCTGACCGACGCCGGACTCGATGTCGTACGCCCCGGGGCGGCCGACTTCTTCGTACCGGCCACGGCCCTGCGCGAGGCCAGGCTCGACAAGGGCATCGCAGGAAAGGTCCTCGCCGAGGGCGGACTGCTGATCGTCACCTGGCAGCACGGCGACCGGCTGATCGACTCCGGCTTCCGCTCCGACCGCGCGGCCGAACACGCCGCCTGGGTCGAGGCGATCACCACCACCAGCACGATGAGCACACCGAACACTCTGAACAGCACGACGGAAGGCGCACGATGACCACCTCCACCCGGGGAGCCGGCAAGGCTCCCGCCGTACTCGTACTGGAGGACGGCCGCAGCTTCCGCGGCCGCGCCTACGGGGCCGTGGGGGAGACCTTCGGCGAGGCGGTCTTCAACACCGGCATGACCGGTTACCAGGAGACCCTGACCGACCCGTCGTACCACCGCCAGGTCGTCGTGATGACCGCTCCGCACGTCGGCAACACGGGCGTCAACGACGAGGACGACGAGTCGAAGAAGATCTGGGTCGCCGGGTACGTCGTACGCGACCCCGCCCGCATCCCCTCGAACTGGCGCTCCCGCCGCTCCCTCGACGAGGAGCTGACCGCCCAGGGCGTCGTCGGCATCAGCGGTATCGACACCCGCGCGCTCACCCGCCACCTGCGCGAGCGCGGCGCCATGCGCGTCGGGATCTTCTCCGGCAACGCCATCGCCGACGAGGGCATGCTGCTGGCCAAGGTGCGCCAGGGCGCCGAGATGGTGGGCGCGAACCTGTCCGCCGAGGTCGCGACCAAGGAGGCTTACGTCGTCCCCGCGATCGGCACCAAGCGCTTCACCGTCGCCGCCATAGACCTGGGCATCAAGGGCATGACCCCGCACCGGATGGCCGAGCGCGGCATCGAGGTGCACGTCCTGCCCGCCACCGCCACCGCGGAGGAGGTGTACGCGGTCGACCCCGACGGCGTGTTCCTCTCCAACGGCCCCGGCGACCCCGCCACCGCCGACCTCACCGTCATCAAGGCGGTCCTGGAGCGCAAGACCCCGCTCTTCGGGATCTGCTTCGGCAACCAGCTGCTGGGCCGCTCGCTCGGCTTCGGCACGTACAAGCTGAAGTACGGCCACCGCGGCATCAACCAGCCCGTCCAGGACCGTACGACCGGCAAGGTCGAGGTCACCGCGCACAACCACGGATTCGCCGTCGACGCACCGCTCGACAAGGTCTCCGACACGCCCTACGGCCGGGCCGAGGTCTCCCACGTGTGTCTCAACGACAACGTGGTGGAAGGCCTCCAACTGCTCGACCAGCCGGCATTCAGCGTCCAGTACCACCCCGAAGCGGCCGCGGGCCCGCACGACGCCGCGTACCTGTTCGACCGCTTCGTCAAGCTCATGGAGGGCCAGCGTGCCTAAGCGCACCGATATCCAGTCCGTCCTGGTCATCGGCTCCGGCCCGATCGTCATCGGCCAGGCCGCCGAGTTCGACTACTCCGGTACCCAGGCATGCCGGGTCCTGAAGGCCGAGGGCCTGCGGGTCATCCTCGTCAACTCCAACCCGGCCACGATCATGACCGACCCGGAGATCGCCGACGCCACGTACGTCGAGCCGATCACCCCGGAGTTCGTCGAGAAGATCATCGCCAAGGAGCGCCCCGACGCGCTGCTGCCGACCCTCGGCGGCCAGACCGCGCTCAACACCGCGATCTCCATGCACGAGCAGGGCGTCCTGCAGAAGTACGGCGTGGAGCTCATCGGCGCCAACGTCGAGGCGATCAACAAGGGCGAGGACCGCGACCTGTTCAAGGGCGTCGTCGAGGCCGTCAACGCCAAGATCGGTTACGGCGAGTCCGCCCGCTCGGTCATCTGCCACTCCATGGACGACGTCCTCAAGGGAGTCGAGGAGCTCGGCGGCTACCCCGTCGTCGTCCGCCCCTCCTTCACCATGGGCGGCGCCGGCTCCGGCTTCGCCCACAACGAGGACGAGCTGCGCCGGATCGCCGGCCAGGGCCTCACCCTCTCCCCGACCACCGAGGTGCTCCTGGAGGAGTCCATCCTCGGCTGGAAGGAGTACGAGCTGGAGCTGATGCGCGACAAGCACGACAACGTCGTGGTCGTCTGCTCCATCGAGAACTTCGACCCGATGGGCGTGCACACCGGCGACTCGATCACCGTCGCGCCGGCGATGACCCTGACCGACCGCGAGTACCAGCGGCTGCGCGACATCGGCATCGCGATCATCCGCGAGGTCGGCGTCGACACCGGCGGCTGCAACATCCAGTTCGCGGTCAACCCGGACGACGGCCGGATCATCGTCATCGAGATGAACCCCCGGGTGTCGCGGTCCTCGGCGCTCGCGTCGAAGGCGACCGGCTTCCCGATCGCGAAGATCGCCGCCCGGCTCGCCGTCGGCTACACGCTGGACGAGATCCCCAACGACATCACCGAGAAGACCCCGGCGTCCTTCGAGCCCACCCTCGACTACGTCGTGGTCAAGGTGCCGCGCTTCGCCTTCGAGAAGTTCCCGCTCGCCGACGCGAGCCTCACCACCACCATGAAGTCGGTGGGCGAGGCCATGGCCATCGGCCGCAACTTCACCGAGGCCCTGCAGAAAGCGCTGCGCTCGCTGGAGAAGAAGGGCTCCCAGTTCTCCTTCACCGGAGAGCCGGGCGACAAGGCCGAACTGCTGGAGACCGCCAAGGTCCCCACCGACGGCCGGATCAACACCGTCATGCAGGCCGTCCGGGCCGGCGCCACCCCGCAGGAGATCTTCGACGCCACGAAGATCGACCCGTGGTTCGTCGACCAGCTCTTCCTGATCAAGGAGTACGCGGACGAGCTGGCCGGCGCCGACAAGCTCGGCCCCGAACTGCTCGCCGACGCCAAGCGGCACGGCTTCTCCGACGCCCAGATCGCCGAGATCCGGGACCTGCGCGAGGACGTCGTCCGTGAGGTCCGGCACGCCCTCGGCGTCCGCCCGGTCTACAAGACGGTCGACACCTGCGCCGCCGAGTTCGCCGCCAAGACCCCGTACTTCTACTCCTCGTACGACGAGGAGAACGAGGTCGCGCCGCGCGAGAAGGCCGCCGTGATCATCCTCGGCTCCGGCCCGAACCGCATCGGCCAGGGCATCGAGTTCGACTACTCCTGTGTCCACGCCTCCTTCGCGCTCAGCGACGCCGGCTACGAGACAGTGATGGTCAACTGCAACCCCGAGACCGTCTCCACCGACTACGACACCTCCGACCGGCTCTATTTCGAGCCGCTCACCCTGGAGGACGTCCTGGAGATCGTCCACGCCGAGTCCCTCGCCGGCCCGATCGCGGGCGTCGTCGTCCAGCTCGGCGGCCAGACCCCGCTGGGTCTCGCGCAGGCGCTCAAGGACAACGGCGTACCGGTCGTCGGCACCCCGCCCGAGGCGATCCACGCCGCCGAGGACCGCGGCGCGTTCGGCCGGGTACTCGCCGAGGCGGGCCTGCCGGCACCCAAGCACGGCACCGCGACCACGTTCGACGAGGCGAAGGCCATCGCCGACGAGATCGGCTACCCGGTCCTGGTCCGCCCGTCGTACGTGCTCGGCGGCCGCGGCATGGAGATCGTGTACGACGAGACCCGCCTCTCCTCGTACATCGCCGAGTCCACCGAGATCAGCCCCACCCGGCCGGTCCTGGTCGACCGCTTCCTCGACGACGCGATCGAGATCGACGTCGACGCGCTCTACGACGGCACCGAGCTCTACCTCGGCGGCGTCATGGAGCACATCGAGGAGGCCGGCATCCATTCCGGCGATTCCGCCTGTGCCCTGCCCCCGATCACCCTCGGCGGCTTCGACATCAAGCGGCTGCGGGCCTCCACCGAGGCCATCGCGCACGGTGTCGGTGTCCGTGGACTGATCAACATCCAGTTCGCGATGGCCGGCGACATCCTGTACGTCCTGGAGGCCAACCCGCGCGCCTCGCGGACCGTCCCCTTCACCTCGAAGGCGACCGCGGTACCGCTGGCCAAGGCCGCCGCCCGTATCTCGCTGGGCGCGACCATCGCCGAGCTGCGCGCCGAAGGCCTGCTGCCGAGGAACGGCGACGGCGGCACCCTCCCGCTGGACGCGCCGATCTCCGTCAAGGAGGCCGTGATGCCGTGGAGCCGCTTCCGCGACATCCAGGGGCGCGGCGTGGACACCGTCCTCGGCCCGGAGATGCGCTCCACCGGCGAGGTCATGGGCATCGACTCGGTCTTCGGCACGGCGTACGCCAAGTCGCAGGCCGGGGCGTACGGCCCGCTGCCCACCAAGGGCCGCGCGTTCATCTCGGTCGCCAACCGCGACAAGCGCTCGATGATCTTCCCCGCGCGCGAACTCGTCGCCCACGGCTTCGAACTGCTCGCCACCTCCGGCACCGCCGAGGTGCTGCGCCGCAACGGCATCAACGCCACCGTGGTGCGCAAGCTCAGCGAGGGCGAGGGCCCGAACGGCGAGAAGACCATCGTCCAGCTCATCCACGACGGCCAGGTCGACCTGATCGTCAACACCCCGTACGGCACCGGCGGCCGCCTCGACGGGTACGAGATCCGCACCGCGGCCGTCGCCCGCTCGGTCCCGTGCCTGACGACGGTCCAGGCCCTCGCGGCCGCCGTCCAGGGCATCGACGCGCTCAACGGCGGAGACGTCGGCGTCCGTTCCCTCCAGGAACACGCGGAGCATCTGATCGCGGCCCGCGAGGAGTAGGGCGCACGAGGGGGACACCGGATGCGGTGTCCCCCTCTTCGCGAGATGTCCACTCCCGCCCCTCGCCCAGAAGGCACGCCATGTACAAGCTCTTCTTCAACCTGGTCTTCAAGCGGATGGACCCCGAGCAGGCCCACTACCTGGCCTTCCGCTGGATCCGCCTCGCCGTCCGCGTCCCGGTGCTGCGTACGTTCATCGCGGCCGCCCTCGCGCCCCGCTACGAGTCGCTGCGTACGGAGGCGCTGGGCCTGCGCATGCACGGCCCGTTCGGTCTCGCGGCCGGCTTCGACAAGAACGCCGTGGCGATCGACGGGATGACGATGCTCGGCTTCGACCATGTCGAGATCGGCACGGTCACCGCGCTGCCGCAGCCCGGCAACCCCAAGCAGCGGCTGTTCCGCCTGGTGGCCGACCGTGCGCTGATCAACCGCATGGGCTTCAACAACGAGGGCTCCGCGGCCGTCGCGCAGCGCCTCGCCGCCCGGAAAGCCCTCTTCCGGACGACGGTCGGCGTCAACATCGGCAAGACCAAGGTCGTCCCCGAGGCCGAGGCGGCCGGCGACTACGTCACCTCCACCGAGCGCCTCGCCGTCCACGCCGACTACCTCGTCGTCAACGTGTCCTCCCCGAACACGCCCGGCCTGCGCAACCTGCAGGCCACCGAGTCGCTGCGCCCGCTGCTGACCGCCGTACGGGAGGCCGCCGACCGTACGGTGACCGACCGCCGGGTGCCGCTCCTGGTCAAGATCGCGCCCGACCTGGCGGACGAGGACGTCGACGCCGTCGCGGACCTCGCGGTCGAGCTCGGTCTGGACGGCATCATCGCCACCAACACCACCATCGCGCGCGACGGCCTCGGCCTGCGCTCCGGCCCGGCCCTGGTCAAGGAGACCGGCGGGCTCTCGGGCGCCCCGGTCAAGGAACGCTCCCTGGAGGTCCTGCGGCGCCTGTACGGACGCGTGGGCGACCGGATCACGCTGGTCGGGGTCGGCGGCATCGAGAACGCCGAGGACGCCTGGCAGCGCATCCTGGCCGGCGCCACCCTCGTCCAGGGCTACAGCGCCTTCGTCTACGAGGGTCCCTTCTGGGCCCGCGCCATCCACAAGGGACTGGCCGCCCGGCTCGCGGCCTCCCCGTACGCCACCCTCGCCGAGGCCGTCGGCGCCCAGACCCGAAAGGCCACCCCGTGACTCCCGAACCCTTCGGTACCCGGCTGCGCCACGCCATGGACACCCGCGGCCCGCTCTGCGTCGGCATCGACCCGCACGCGTCGCTGCTGACCGCCTGGGGCCTGAACGACGACATCACCGGCCTGGAGCGCTTCACCCGGACGGTCGTCGAGGCGCTGGCCGACCGGGTCGCCGTCCTCAAGCCGCAGTCCGCGTTCTACGAGCGCTTCGGCTCGCGCGGCATCGCCGTACTGGAGAAGGCCGTCGAGGAGGCGCGGGCCGCCGGTGCGCTGGTCCTGATGGACGCCAAGCGCGGTGACATCGGCTCCACGATGGGCGCGTACGCGGAGACCTACCTCCACAAGGACTCGCCGCTGTTCTCGGACGCGGTGACCCTCTCGCCGTACCTCGGTTTCGGCTCGCTGCGCCCCGCGCTGGACGCCGCCGTCCTCGGTGGCTGCGGCGTCTTCGTCCTCGCCCTGACCTCGAACCCCGAGGGCGCCGAGGTGCAGCGCTCGACCGCGGCGGACGGGCGCTCGCTGGCCCAGGTGATGCTCGACCACATCGCCGCCGAGAACGAGGACGCCCAGCCGCTCGGCTCGGTCGGCGCCGTGGTCGGCGCGACGCTCGGCGACGCGGGCGCGGACCTCGCCGTCAACGGCCCGCTGCTCGCCCCGGGCATCGGCGCCCAGGGGGCGACCCCGGCCGACCTGCCGGGCGTCTTCGGCGCCGCGGTGGGCAACGTGCTGCCGAGCGTGAGCCGGGGCGTGCTCCGGCACGGTCCGGACGCGGCGGCGCTGCGCGAGTCGGCGGCCCGGTACGCCGACGAGGTCCGGGCGGCGGTCGGCGGAGCGTAGGGCCCGTCGGCCCTGGCATCCGCGCGTTACCGGCCCGGTTGAGGACGTCCTGGCTCGAATCCCGGGCGATTTTGCCCGAAATGTACAGCCGGATCGATGCTGACCAGGACTTTTACTGCGTTCTCGCTGACTGGAGCGCCTATGGCCGCTAGTCTCCGTCGAGAGTGAACGTGCACGTGAGGTGTGCGTCGCTCGCCCGGTGTGGGGCGACCAGGTTCCTCACCGGTCCGTATCCGACAGTTCGACATCCGAGGTGACGTAGGCGTGGCTCTTCCGCCCCTTACCCCTGAACAGCGCGCAGCCGCGCTCGAAAAGGCCGCCGCGGCTCGCCGGGAGCGGGCCGAGGTGAAGAATCGACTCAAGCACTCCGGCGCCTCCCTCCACGAGGTCATCAAGCAGGGCCAGGAGAACGACGTCATCGGCAAGATGAAGGTCTCCGCCCTCCTGGAGTCCCTGCCGGGCGTGGGCAAGGTCCGCGCCAAGCAGATCATGGAGCGACTCGGCATCTCCGAAAGCCGCCGTGTGCGCGGCCTCGGGTCCAACCAGATCGCCTCTCTGGAGCGCGAGTTCGGCGGCAGTGCCGCCTGACGTTCTCAGGCACCCCTGGGAACCTGGATAATCTGCTCCATGGCAGCAGAGGTTCGTCCGCGGCTGACCGTGCTCTCCGGCCCCTCCGGGGTGGGGAAGAGCACGGTCGTCGCGCATATGCGCAAGGTCCACCCCGAGGTATGGCTCTCGGTGTCGGCCACCACCCGAAAGCCGCGCCCCGGTGAGCGTCACGGCGTCCAGTACTTCTTCGTCACCGACGAGGAGTTCGACAAGCTGGTCGCCAACGGTGAGCTGCTGGAGTGGGCCGAGTTCGCGGGCAACCGGTACGGCACGCCCCGGCACGCCGTGCTCGAGCGTCTGGAGGCCGGCGAGCCGGTGCTGCTCGAGATCGACCTGCAGGGTGCGCGGCTGGTCCGGGAGTCCATGCCGGAGGCCCAGCTGGTCTTTCTCGCGCCGCCGAGCTGGGACGAACTGGTCCGCCGGCTCACCGGCCGGGGCACCGAGGCGCCCGAGGTCATCGAGCGCCGGCTCGGGGCTGCCAAGATCGAACTCGCGGCCGAATCCGAGTTCGACACCACCCTGGTCAACACCTCCGTCGAGGACGTGGCCCGTGAGCTGCTAGCCTTGATGGAAGTTGTCTGATCTTTTCCATTCTTCGGAAGGTAGAGCGTGTCCTCTTCCATTACTGCGCCCGAGGGCATCATCAACCCGCCGATCGACGAGCTGCTCGAGGCCACTGACTCGAAGTACAGCCTCGTGATCTACGCGGCCAAGCGTGCGCGTCAGATCAACGCGTACTACTCGCAGCTCGGTGAGGGCCTGCTCGAGTACGTCGGTCCGCTCGTTGACACGCACGTCCACGAGAAGCCGCTCTCGATCTCCCTGCGTGAGATCAACGCGGGTCTGCTGACGTCCGAGGCCATCGAGGGCCCGGCACAGTAGGCGTCACCGTTCTTCACCACAGGCCCGGCAGCACGACTGCCGGGCCTGTGGTGTGAGATGGGTGTACGAATCCATCACCAGCGGGAGCGGGAGACGCAGTGGACAAGCCGAGGGTCGTCAGCGTCGTGTTGGGGGTGAGCGGCGGTATCGCCGCCTACAAGGCGTGCGAGCTGCTGCGGCGGCTGACCGAGTCGGGGCACGACGTACGGGTGGTGCCGACGGACTCGGCGCTGCGGTTCGTCGGGGCGGCGACATGGTCCGCGCTGTCGGGGCACCCGGTCTCGACCGGGGTCTGGGACGCGGTCCACGAGGTTCCGCACGTACGCGTCGGCCAGAACGCCGACCTGGTGGTGGTCGCCCCGGCCACCGCCGACATGCTCGCCAAGGCCGCGCACGGCCTCGCCGACGACCTGCTGACCAACACGCTGCTGACCGCGCGCTGCCCGGTGGTCTTCGCGCCGGCCATGCACACCGAGATGTGGGAGCACCCCGCCACCCAGGAGAACGTCGCGACGCTGCGCCGCCGTGGCGCGGTCGTGATCGAGCCCGCCGTCGGGCGGCTCACCGGAGTCGACACCGGCAAGGGCCGGCTGCCCGACCCGGAGGAGATCTTCGAGGTCTGCCGCCGGGTACTGGCCCGCGGAGCCGGCGAGCGGGACCTGGCCGACCGCCATGTCGTGATCAGCGCCGGCGGAACCCGCGAGCCGCTCGACCCGGTGCGCTATCTGGGCAACCGGTCCTCGGGCAGGCAGGGCTACGCCCTCGCCCGTACCGCGGTCGCCCGCGGCGCCCGGGTCACCCTGATCGAGGCCAACACGGGACTGCCGGACCCGGCGGGCGCCGACGTCGTACGCGTCGGCACCGCCGTCCAGCTGCGCGAGGCCGTCCTGAAGGCGGCGGGCGACGCCGACGCCGTGGTGATGGCCGCCGCGGTGGCCGACTTCCGGCCCGCCAGCTACGCCGAAGGCAAGATCAAGAAGAAGGACGGACAGGAACCCGCCCCGGTCGTCCTGGAGCGCAACCCCGACATCCTCGCCGAGATCTCCGCCGAGCGGGCCCGGCCCGGCCAGGTCGTCGTCGGCTTCGCCGCGGAGACCGACAACGTGCTCGCCAACGGCCGTGACAAGCTCCGGCGCAAGGGCTGCGACCTGCTGGTCGTCAACGAGGTGGGCGAGCGCAAGACCTTCGGCTCGGCCGAGAACGAGGCCGTGGTGCTCGCCGCCGACGGTGACGAGACACCGGTCCCGTTCGGCCCCAAGGAAGCCCTCGCCGACGTGGTCTGGGACCTCGTGGCGCGTCGGTTCGGGTGAATTCCATATTCCTTCTTGCGGGCGTCTTCAATCGGGCAGATACGGCAATCCGTCCCCTTGCAGGGCCGGATTGCCGTATCGCAGAATGCAGTGCCGCAGGTCACAGAGCTCCCACGGAGCGAGACGAGTGGTCCGCCGGACGGAAGCGCCAGATAAACTGGTCATGGAACCACGCCGGGCGCAGCCTCCGGCCGGTCCACCCATGATCAGCCAGCAGCCGCTGCAACCCCAGGGAGCGATGTGTCCCGCCGCCTGTTCACCTCGGAGTCTGTCACCGAGGGCCACCCCGACAAGATCGCTGACCAGATCAGCGACACGATCCTCGACGCGCTTCTCCGCGAGGACCCGACCTCTCGCGTCGCCGTCGAGACCCTGATCACCACTGGTCTGGTGCATATCGCCGGTGAGGTGACGACGAAGGCGTACGCGCCGATCGCCTCCCTCGTCCGCGAGAAGATCCTCGAGATCGGCTACGACTCCTCGAAGAAGGGCTTCGACGGCGCCTCCTGCGGTGTCTCGGTGTCCATCGGAGCGCAGTCCCCGGACATCGCCCAGGGTGTCGACACGGCCTACGAGCAGCGCGTCGAGGGCGATGAGGACGAGCTCGACAAGCAGGGCGCCGGTGACCAGGGCCTGATGTTCGGGTACGCCTGCGACGAGACGCCCGCGCTGATGCCGCTGCCGATCCACCTGGCGCACCGGCTCTCGCGCCGGCTGTCCGAGGTGCGCAAGAACGGGACCATCCCGTACCTGCGCCCCGACGGCAAGACCCAGGTCACCATCGAGTACGACGGCGACAAGGCGGTCCGTCTGGACACCGTCGTCGTCTCCTCGCAGCACGCGTCCGACATCGACCTGGACTCGCTGCTCGCGCCCGACATCCGTGAGTTCGTCGTGGAGCCGGAGCTGAAGGCGCTGCTCGACGACGGCATCAAGCTGGACACCGACGGCTACCGGCTGCTGGTCAACCCGACCGGGCGCTTCGAGATCGGCGGCCCGATGGGTGACGCGGGTCTGACCGGCCGGAAGATCATCATCGACACGTACGGCGGCATGGCCCGCCACGGCGGCGGTGCGTTCTCCGGCAAGGACCCGTCCAAGGTGGACCGCAGCGCTGCGTACGCGATGCGCTGGGTCGCCAAGAACGTCGTCGCCGCCGGCCTGGCCGCGCGCTGCGAGGTCCAGGTCGCGTACGCGATCGGCAAGGCCGAGCCGGTGGGCCTGTTCGTGGAGACCTTCGGCACCAGCACCGTCGAGGTGGACAAGATCGAGCACGCCATCGCCGAGGTCTTCGACCTCCGCCCGGCCGCGATCATCCGCGACCTCGACCTGCTGCGGCCGATCTACGCCCAGACCGCGGCGTACGGCCACTTCGGCCGCGAGCTGCCGGACTTCACCTGGGAGCGCACCGACCGCGTCGACGCCCTGCGCAGGGCGGCCGGCCTGTAGGGCCTTTCCGCCCCGGACGACACCTGCTGTGCCGTATGGCCCCGGACCGGGATCGGTCCGGGGCCATACGTGTCTGCCGTGTCAGTGGCGTCTGGTAGGAATTTGGCTGTGAGCAGCAACGACGAGCAGCCCGAAACCCCCGCCGCGGGGGCGCCGGAGCAGCTTGCGCTCATCCGGGAGACCGTGCGCCGCACGCAGGTGCCCAAGGCCAAGCCGCGCACCTGGCGGGGCGCCGCACTGGCCGGGGAACTGCCCGTCGCCCGGGTCCTGGTGAACAAGGGCGTCCTCCATCTCGACCAGTACTTCGACTACGCCGTGCCGGTGGACCTGGACGAGGCCGCACAGCCCGGGGTGCGGGTCAGGGTGCGGTTCGGCGCCGGGGCGCACCGGGTGCGCGAAGGGCGCCGCGAGGGCGGCGGGCTGATCGACGGGTTCATCGTCGAGCGCCGCGCCGAGTCCGACTACGACGGGCCGCTCGCGGCGCTGGCCCAGGTCGTCTCCCCGGAACCGGTCCTCGGGCCCGAACTGCTGGCACTCGCCCGTGCGGTCGCCGACCGGTACGCGGGCAGCCTCGCCGACGTACTGCAGCTGGCGATACCCCCGCGCAACTCCCGCGCCGAGTCCAAGCCCTCGCCGGAGCCGCTGCCCGCGCCGCCGGCCCCCGAGCCCGCGACCTGGGCGCGGTACGCGCAGGGTCCGGCGTTCCTCCAGGCGCTCGCCCGGGGCGGCGCGCCACGGGCGGTGTGGACCGCCCTTCCCGGGCCGTACTGGCCCGCGGAGATGGCCCGGGCCGTTGCCGCGACGCTGGCCTCCGGGCGGGGGGCGCTGGTCGTCGTGCCCGACGGGCGGACGGCCGCGCGGCTGGACGCCGCGCTCACCGAGGTGCTGGGCGAGGGCCGGCACGCGCTGCTCACCGCCGAGGCCGGCCCGGAGAAGCGCTACCGGCAGTGGCTCGCCGTGCGCCGGGGCTCGGTACGGGCCGTGGTCGGCACCCGGGCCGCGATGTTCGCCCCGGTGCGCGACCTCGGGCTGGTCGCGGTCTGGGACGACGGGGATTCGAGCCACAGCGAACCGCACGCGCCGCTGCCGCACGCCCGGGAGGTGCTGCTGCTGCGCGCGGCCACCGACCGGTGCGGCTTCCTGCTCGGCGGTACGACCTGCACGGTGGAGGCCGCCCAGCTGGTCGAGACGGGCTGGGCCCGGCCGCTGGCCGCCGACCGCGAGACGGTCCGGGCCGCCGCCCCGCTGATCCGTACGGTCGGCGACGGCGAGCTGGCGCGGGACGAGGCGGCCCGCGCCGCGCGGCTGCCGAGCCTCGCCTGGCAGACCGTGCGGGAGGGGCTGAAGACCGGTCCGGTGCTGGTGCAGGTGCCGCGCCGGGGGTACGTACCGCGGCTGGCCTGCGAGCGCTGCCGCACGCCCGCGCGCTGCGCGCACTGCGCCGGCCCGCTGGAGGCGCCCGAGGAGCGGACTTTGCGCTGCGGATGGTGCGGGCGGTCGGAGTCCGGCCGGGCGTGCCCGGAGTGCGGGAGCACCAGGCTGCGCGCGCAGATCGTGGGTGCCCGCAGGACCGCGGAGGAGCTGGGGCGCGCCTTCCCCGCGGTTCCGGTGCGTACGTCCGGGCGCGAGCATGTGCTGGACACCGTGCCGGGTGGGCCCGCGCTCGTGGTCAGTACGCCCGGTGCGGAGCCGGTCGCCGACGGCGGCTACGCGGCCGCGCTGCTGCTCGACGGCTGGGCCATGCTCGGGCGGCCCGACCTGCGGGCGGGGGAGGAGGCGCTGCGGCGCTGGATCGGTGCGGCGTCGCTGGTACGGGGCCAGGACGAGGGCGGCACGGTCGTGGTGGTCGCCGAACCGACGCTGCGGCCGGTCCAGGCGCTGGTGCGCTGGGACCCGGTCGGGCACGCGGCCCGGGAGCTCGCGGAGCGAGCCGAGCTGGGCTTCCCGCCCGTATCCCGGATGGCCGCGGTGTCCGGCCGCCCGGAGGCCCTGACAGAGTTCCTCGCCGCGGCGGAACTCCCGTCGGAGGCCGAGGTGTTGGGGCCGGTACCACTCCCGGTCGCGGCCCCGGGGAGACCTCGCGGACCGGGTGATCCACCACCGGGCGAGGTGTGGGAGCGGGTGCTGCTCCGGGTACGGCCAGGCAGCGGAGCCGCCCTGGCCGCCGCCCTCAAGGCGGCGCAGGCGTCCCGGCTGGCACGCGGCGGAGCCGCCCCCCTCCGCATCAGAATCGACCCCCCGGACATCGGCTGACGCCGGCCGGGGGAGAGGGGACGGGGTGCTGTGGCCGTCGGGGTGTCAGCCGTTGCGGGGGCCCGGGAAGGCGCCGGCCCGGGGGTCTTCGCGCAGCGCGGGCTGCGGCGGCATGGCGCGGGCCGCCGGTACGCCGACCGGCAGCGGCCTGGTCGCGGTGGCCGTCGCCGCCGACTCGGCGTCATGCTCGGCCACTTCGGCCGTACCGGTCGGCGCCGCCGCGCGCCGCGCCCCGTAACGGCGGTGCACCGCCTGCTTGGTGACGCCGAGCGCCGAACCCACCGCGTCCCACGAGAAGCCGAGCGAGCGGTCGAAGTCCACGGCCGCGGTCACCAGGGTCTCGACGCTGTCCCGCAGCTCCTGGGCGAGGCGGACGGTCGGGGCGGGGGCCCGGCCGTACACGACGAAGCCTGTGGAGGGGCCGGAGCGGCGCGGACGGTAGACGTTGCCGAGCTGGGCGGTGAGCGTGCGCAACGCGTCCACCTGCCGGCGGACCCGCTCGATGTCCCGCACCAGAAGGTGCAGGCTGGCCCGCGCTTGGGCGTCGTGGGTTGCGTGGTCGGCCATGAACAAGCCTCTCGAACCGGCGTTGAAACGGATGCGGCCGCTGACAGCGGCCCGTTGGGGTCAATCTCTCTTGACCCCAACGCTCCAGCGGTCCTCGGGGTCACGCTGTGGGGGCGTATGGGCATATGCGAGGGGCGCACCGGTGTGCGTACGCCCCCTCGGGCGGGGGCCCCTAGACTGGTGCGCTGCTCGTCGGTACGAGATAGCGAGGTAATCCCCCAGTGAAGCTCGTCTTCGCAGGCACCCCCGAGGTCGCCGTCCCCGCCCTGGACGCCCTGATCGCCTCCGGCCGGCACGAGGTCGCCGCCGTGGTCACACGGCCCGACGCGCCCGCCGGGCGCGGCCGCCACCTGGTGGCGAGCCCGGTCGCCCAGCGCGCCGAGGAGGCCGGTATCGAGGTGCTCAAGCCCGTCCGGCCGCGCGACGAGGACTTCCTGGCGCGGCTGCGCGAGATCGCGCCCGACTGCTGCCCCGTCGTCGCCTACGGCGCGCTCCTCCCCAGGGCAGCCCTGGACATCCCCGCGCGCGGCTGGGTCAACCTGCACTTCTCGCTGCTGCCCGCCTGGCGCGGCGCGGCCCCCGTCCAGCACGCCGTGCTGGCGGGGGACGAGGTGACCGGCGCGTCCACCTTTCTCATCGAGGAGGGGCTGGACTCCGGACCGGTGTACGGCGTGCTGACCGAGACGGTACGGGCCACCGACACCAGTGGCGACCTGCTGACCCGGCTCGCCTTCGCGGGCGCCGGACTGCTCGCCGCCACCATGGACGGCATCGAGGACGGCGCGCTCAAGGCCGTACCGCAGCCCGCCGAGGGCATCTCGCTCGCGCCGAAGATCAACGTCGAGGACGCCCAGGTCGACTGGCAGGCCCCGGCGCTGCGCGTGGACCGCCTGGTGCGCGGCTGCACGCCCGCGCCCGGCGCCTGGACGCTGTTCCGCGGCGAGCGGCTCAAGCTCGTCTCGCTCCAACTGCTGCCCGAGCGCACCGGTCTCGCGCCCGGCGAGCTGGCCGCGGGCAAGAACAACGTGTACGCGGGGACCGGTTCCCACGGCGTCGAACTGCTCTGGGTCCAGCCGCAGGGCAAGAAGCCGATGCGGGCCGCCGACTGGGCGCGTGGGGTACGGATCGTCCCCGGTGAGCGGCTGGGCGAGGCGGACGTACGCTGAGAGGGCTCGGCCCCTCTCACCCGAGCACACCATCGGTTCACCATCCGCGGAGCACCTTTCACGTGAACGACCAGCCACGTCGCCGTCCCGGCAAACAGCCCAAGCCGTACCGGCGGCCCCAGAAGGACCCCGTCCGGATCCTCGCCTTCGAGGCGCTGCGGGCCGTCGACGAGAGGGACGCGTACGCGAACCTCGTCCTGCCGCCCCTGCTCCGCAAGGCGCGCGAGGGCGGCGGTTTCGACGCGCGCGACGCCGCGCTCGCGACCGAGCTGGTGTACGGGACACTGCGCCGGCAGGGCACGTACGACGCGATCATCTCGGCGTGCATCGACCGGCCGCTGCGCGAGGTCGACCCGCCGGTGCTGGACGTCCTGGCGCTCGGCGCCCACCAGCTCCTCGGCACCCGGATCCCCACCCACGCGGCGGTGTCGTCCAGCGTGGAGCTGGCCCGGGTGGTGCTCGGCGACGGGCGGGCGAAGTTCGTGAACGCGGTGCTGCGGAAGATCGCCGCCGATGATCTGGACGCCTGGCTGGAGCGGGTCGCGCCGCCCTACGACGAGGACGCGGAGGAGCACCTCGCGGTCGTCCACTCGCACCCGCGCTGGGTCGTCTCCGCGCTCTGGGACTCCCTCGGCGGCGGCCGGGCCGGCATCGAGGACCTGCTGGAGGCCGACAACGAGCGGCCCGAGGTGACCCTGGTCGCCCGGCCGGGCCGCTCCACGGCCGACGAACTGCTTCAGGCGCTGGGCGATGACTCCGGCCTGCCGGGCCGCTGGTCCCCGTACGCCGTACGGCTCGCCGAGGGCGGCGAGCCGGGCGCGCTGGACGCCGTACGCGAGGGACGCGCGGGCGTGCAGGACGAGGGCAGCCAGCTCGTCGCGCTCGCCCTCGCCAACGCCCCGGTCGACGGGTCCGACGCGCGCTGGCTCGACGGCTGCGCGGGCCCCGGAGGCAAGGCGGCCCTGCTGGCCGCGCTGGCCGCGCAGCGGGGCGCGTCGCTGCTCGCCTCCGAGAAGCAGCCGCACCGGGCGCGCCTGGTCGAGCGGGCGCTCGCGGGCAACCCCGGTCCCTACCAGGTCATCGCCGCCGACGGCACCCGGCCGCCTTGGCGGCCCGGATCCTTCGACCGGGTCCTGATGGATGTGCCCTGTACGGGTCTCGGCGCGCTGCGCCGCCGTCCGGAGGCCCGCTGGCGGCGCCGTCCGGAGGACCTGGAGGGCTTCGCGCCGCTGCAACGCGCGCTGCTGCGCGAGGCGTTGGCGGCGGTCCGGGTGGGCGGTGTCGTCGGGTACGTCACCTGCTCGCCGCACCTCGCCGAGACGCGGATCGTCGTCGAGGACGTACTGAAGGGCCGCGGCAACCCCGAGCCGGCCGACGCGGAGTGGATCGACGCGCGGCCGCTGATGTCCGGAGTACCGGCGCTGGGCGACGGCCCGGACGTACAGCTGTGGCCGCATCTGCACGGCACGGACGCGATGTACCTCGCCCTGCTGAGGCGCACGGGCTGAGGCGGTGGCCGCCGGAGGGCGGGAGGAGAGGAGCCCATGCCGACCGGCATGGGCTCCTCTCCTACGGACGGTCCGCCGGGATCAGACCACCGGGGCCGGGTAGGTCGGGTACTCCACCCCGGAGACGTGCTGGACGACGCGGATGACCTGGCAGGAGTAGCCGAACTCGTTGTCGTACCACAGGTAGAGGATCGCGTTGTCGCCGTCGACCTTGGTGGCGCCGGCGTCGACGATCGAGGCGTGGCGCGAGCCGACGAAGTCCATGGAGACCGCGTCCGGGGCGGTGGTGAAGTCGATCTGGCGCTTGAGCGGCGAGTGCAGCGAGACGTCGCGGAGGTAGTCCAGGACCTCCTCGCGGGTGGTCTCGCGCCCGAGCCGCAGGCTGAGGATCGCGATCGAGACGTCCGGCACCGGGACGCGGATCGAGCTGCCGGTGATCGGCGCCTTCAGGTCGGGCAGTGCCTTGGCGACGGCGGAGGCGGCACCGGTCTCGGTGATGACCATGTTGAGCGGCGCCGAGCGGCCGCGGCGGTCGGCCTTGTGGTAATTGTCCAGCAGGTTCTGGTCGTTGGTGAACGAGTGGACGGTCTCCACGTGGCCGCGCAGGACGCCGTACTCGTCCGCCATCGCCTTCAGCGGCGGGACGATCGCGTTGGTGGTGCAGGAGGCGCAGGACAGGATCTGCTCGTCCGGCTTGATCGTGTCGTGGTTGACGCCGTGCACGATGTTGGGGACGTCGCCCTTGCCCGGCGCGGTCAGGACCACCTTGTCGATGCCGGGGCGCAGGTGCGTCGACAGGCCCTCGCGGTCGCGCCACTTGCCGGTGTTGTCGATGAGGATGGCGTCCTTGATGCCGTACGCCGTGTAGTCGACCTCCGACGGGTCGCCCGCGTAGATCACCTTGATCGCGTTGCCGTTGGCGATGATCGTGCTGTTCGCCTCGTCGACGGTGATCGTGCCCTGGAACTGTCCGTGGATGGAGTCACGGCGCAGCAGCGAGGCGCGCTTGACGATGTCCTGGTCACCGCCCTGGCGGACGACGATGGCGCGCAGGCGCAGGCCGTTGCCGGAGCCGGCCTTCTCGATGAGCAGGCGGGCGACGAGGCGGCCGATGCGGCCGAAGCCGTAGAGGACGACGTCGCGCGGCTCGCGACGCTCGATCTTGTTGGCGCCCGTGGCGCCGGCGACGGCCTCGGCGGTGAAGGCCTCGACCGACAGGCCCCGGTCGTCGCTCTTGTACGTCGCGGCGAGCATCCCGATGTCGATCTGGGCAGGGCCGAGATCGAGCGTGGTGAGAGCCTGCAGGAACGGCAGTGTCTCGGTGACCGAGAGTTCCTCACCGGCGATCTGCCGGGCGAATCGGTGGGTCTTGAGGATGCTGACCACCGACTTGTTCACCAAGGAGCGGCTGTGAAGCAGGACGGTGACGTCCCGCTCCCGGTGCAGCTTCCCGATGATCGGGATCATCGACTCCGCGATCTCTTCGCGGTTCTTCCAGTTGGTGAACGAGTCCTCGTTGACAGTCACAGGTCATCTTTCGAGCTAGGCGGTGCTCATATGCTAACCGCCCGCCGTTTCGATCATCATTCGGCCCCGGACTGAGGCTGCGGAGGTGCCCTGTGACGCGTCTGTGACAGTCGGCGGACACGGCCATGAAGTTGCCCCGTCAGGCTTTTTCTCAAGCGGACAAATCGCAGCATTCAGGCATTTGTCCACCTGCTTCCGAGGGTGTGAGCAGTGATGACCGGGCCGATTCGTCGGAGGAAATCCCATGAGCCTCACACTCACCACGCCGCACGCCGAAGCCCCTGCCGTTGAGCTGGCTCCGCGTGAGCGGGAGACGCTGCGCCACATCGCCGCCGGGCGCACCTACCTGCAGACGGCCCGCCACATGGGGCTCTCCAAGCACACGGTCGACGCCTACCTCCGCCGCATCCGGGCCAAGCTCAACATCAACAGCACGGCGGAACTCACCCGCGTGGCCATCTCCCTCGGCCTGTAACACCCTGGGCGGGGAAAGCCGGACGTCCATGGCAGGCTTGGGGCATGGCCGTTCAGATCAATCCCAGCATCCTCTCCGCCGACTTCTCCCGACTGGCCGAAGAGGCGAAGGCCGTCGAGGGCGCCGACTGGCTCCACGTCGACGTGATGGACAACCACTTCGTGCCGAACCTCACCCTCGGGGTGCCGGTCGTGGAATCGCTCAGCAGGGCCACGGACATACCGCTGGACTGCCATCTGATGATCGAGGCCCCGGACCGGTGGGCCCCGCAGTACGTCGAGGCGGGGGCCGGCTCGGTCACCTTCCACGCGGAGGCGGCGGCCGCGCCGGTCCGGCTGGCCCGGGAGATCCGGGCCAAGGGGGCCCGCGCGTCCATGGCGCTGAAGCCCGCGACGCCGATCGAGCCGTACGAGGACCTCCTCCCCGAGCTCGACATGCTGCTGATCATGACGGTCGAGCCGGGCTTCGGGGGCCAGTCCTTCCTGGACATCATGCTTCCCAAGATCCGCCGGACCCGGGAGCTCATCGCCAAGCACGGACTGGAGCTGTGGCTCCAGGTCGACGGCGGGGTCTCGGCCGAGACGATCGAGCGCTGCGCCGAGGCGGGCGCGGACGTCTTCGTCGCCGGCTCCGCGGTGTACGGGACGGACGACCCGGCCGCCGCGGTCCGCATGCTGCGCAATCAGGCGACCGAGGCCTCGGCCGCGGCTCCCTGGGTGTGCGACCACTGAGCCACGGCTCGGTGAACGGGGCCCAACCGGGCCGATCAAGGCTTGCCCCATCTGACAGGATGAACGGCGAGTCCAGAGTGTGAACAGCAGTGAGGAGATCGCGGTGTCTGCTATGTCGGCGGGTCGGTCAGCCCTGCGGATGGGACCCGCGGAGCTGGTGCAGGCGGCGGCCATGGCCCGCCGCTTCTACCTCGAGGGCAAATCCAAGATCCAGATCGCCGAGGAGTTCGGCGTCAGCCGCTTCAAGGTGGCCCGGGTCCTGGAGACGGCGCTCGAACGCGATCTCGTACGGATCGAAATCCGGGTGCCGGCCGAGCTGGACGCGGAGCGCTCCGACGCGCTGCGCGCCCGGTACGGACTGCGCCACGCGGTCGTCGTCGAGTCCCCGGCGGATGCCGCCGACGACGCGCCGGATCCGGAGAACCTGGGCGCGGTCGCCGCCGACCTGCTGGGGGAGCTGGTCGCCGAGGGCGACGTGCTCGGGCTCGCCTGGGGCAGATCGACGATCCACATGGCCGCCGCCCTGCACCGCCTGCCGCCGTGCACCGTCGTCCAGCTGACCGGTGTGTACGACGCCGGCACCGCCGAGCGCGGCTCGGTCGAGGCCGTCCGCCGCGCCGCCCAGGTGTCGGGCGGCGAGGCGCACCCGATCTACGCGCCGATGCTGCTGCCCGACCCGGCCACCGCCGCCGCGCTGCGCAACCAGACGGGCATCGCCCGCGCCTTCGAGTACTTCGACAAGGTCACCGTCGCGGCCGTCTCCATCGGCTCGTGGGAGCCCGGCATCTCGACCGTCCACGACATGCTCACCGACGAGGAGCGCGGTCACTACGCCTCGCTCGGCGTCGCCGCGGAGATGTCCGCACACCTGTTCGACACCGAAGGGCGGCGGGTCGGCCGTGACCTCGGAGAGCGGTGCATCACCGTGGAGGCGGACCGGCTGCGCCGGATCCCGGAGGTCGTGGCGATCGCGGGGGGCCTGCGCAAGGCCGCCGCGATCGGAGCCGTACTGCGCTCCGGGCTGGTCACCAGCCTGGTGACCGACACCGCGGCGGCCGACTTCCTGCTCACCGAATCCGCCCCCGGCCCGCGCCCGGCCCTGGAGCGCGCGGACCCGGACGGCGTCTGACCCCGCCGCCGCGCCGCCACCTCAGCCGTACACGCGGCGGGCGTTCTCCGCCGCGATCATCGCTCCCACCCGCTCGGCGTCGGCCGCCGACCAGGCGCCGCTGACGACCCAGCCGCTGAGCAGCCGGGTCAGCGCCTCGCGGAAGAGCTGCGCCCCGACGACGTACACCTCGGGCAGCCCGTAGCCGTCGGTGGAGAACAGCAGCTTGCCGAACGGGGTCAGTTCCAGCATCTCCGCGAGCACCGCCCCGGCCCGCGCCCCGGTGTGGGCCAGCGCCAGGCCGACGTCGGCGTAGACGTGCGGGAAGACGCTCGCCAGGTAGGCCGCACCCCGGTGGTACGGATAGCCGTGCAGCAGGATCAGCCGGCAGCCGGTGGGGCGTACGGCCCGTACGAAGTCGGTGAGCAGCAGCGGATCGCTGCGGTGCAGCCGCAGATCCGGGTCGCCGAAACCGGTGTGCAGCTGCAGCGGCAGGCCCGTCAGCGCCGCCGACCACAGCAGATGGCGCAGCAGTACCGGGTCACTCAGCCGGCTCCCGGCACGGCGCCCGACGAGCCAGCGGGCGGCGGCCTCGCGGACCTCGGCCGGGGCGGGCGGGTCGGGCGCCAGGTCGAGACCGTGCCGGTACGCCGCCACCGACTTGAAGCCCGCGGCCGTGTGCGCCGCTGCCGTGATCCTGCGATCCAGCGCGGCGAGCAGCGCGTCGCCGTCCTTGGTGGTGTCGGCCGTCCGCTCCGCGAGCAGCTCCAGCCGTACGATCTCGCGCGCGGTGCCGCCGCCGGCCCCGGCCAGCTCGCCGGGGGACGTCAGATCGCCCGGCAGGCCGGTGTCCACCAGGAACTCCGCGATGCCGCAGGACCGCAGCAGCAGTCCGGTGGCCTCCTGCCCGCCCAGTTCACGCCGCCGGGCGAGGTAGCGCTCGGGCGGGCAGTGCGGTTCGAGCCCCAGGACGGGCGGGCACCAGCGGCGTACGGCGAAGCCCAGCTGCGTGTCGAAGTACGTGGTGCCGGGCGCGGCCGGGGCGTCCGACTCGGTCAGGAACGCCTCGAACACGGTCGGCTCCGGGTCGCCGCGCAGCACCCCGTGACAGTGGTGGTCCACCAGCGGCGGCAGCGGGAGATCCATCAGTACCGCCTCCGGGTGGCGTCCGCGATCTCCTGCGGGGAGGCGCCGTCGAACAGCTTCACCTCCGCGCTGCGCACCGCGCTGATCGCCTCGAACAGCGGATCGCCGAGCGCCTCCCGCAGTACTGCCGACTCCGTGAAGTGCTCCAGCGCCTCCGGCAGCGAGGTGGGCAACCGGCGCTCCCCGCCCCGCCGGACCGGATCGCCCGCCACCGGGACCGGCAGCCGCAGCTCCTCATCGATCCCCGCCAGCCCGGCGGCGATGAGCGAACCGGCGGCCAGGTACGGGTTCGCCGCCGCGTCGAAGCTCTTGACCTCGGCGTTCGCCCCGGCCGGGTCATCGGGCGCCCCCGCGACGAAGCGCAGCGCGGCTTCCCGGTTCTCCAGCCCCCAGCACTGGAACACGCCCGCCCAACGCGACGGCTCCAGCCGCAGATAGCTCGCGACGGAGGGCGCGCCGACGGCCAGCAGCGCGGGCAACTCGCGCAGCACCCCGGCGAGGAACGACTCGCTCGTCCGCGTCATGCCGCAGGGGCCGTCGCCGCCCCGGCACAGATTCCTGCCGTTGCGCCACAGGCTCAGGTGTACGTGGCAGCCATTGCCCACCGCACCGGCCGTCACGACCGGGCCGAACAGGGCGGTGAGGCCGTGCCGCACCGACACCGCGCGGATCGTCTCGCGGACGAGTACGGCCAGGTCGGCCGCGCCCACCGGACCGGCCGGGGCCACGGACACCTCGAACTGGCCGGGCGCGTACTCGGGATGGATCTGCAGGACGTCGACGCCCTGCGCGGCCAGCGCGTCCAGCACGTCACCGAGATAGTCCGACAGATCCACCAGCCGGGCCATGCCGTACGCCGGGCCCGCGCCCGCGAACGGCAGCTCCCCGCCACCCCCGGCCGGACCCCGCGTGACGACCCACTCCGTCTCGAAGCCCATCCGCAGCTCGATGCCCCGCTCGGCGGCGCGGGCCGCCATCCGCCCCGCGAACTGCCGCTGGCACGCCGGGTGTGGGTGCCCGCGCTGGTCGAACCGGTCGGCCGGAGCCCAGGCCCAGCCCGGCTGCCCGGCGAGCGGCGTCACCCGGCCGAGGTCGGGGAAGAGCCGCAGATCACCGTCCGGGCCGCCGATGTACGGGCTGCTGGTCATGGAGTCGTCCACCAGGTAGACGTCGAACACCGGCGACATGCCCACCCCGCGCCCGGCCGCGTGCGCGAGCCGCGCGACCGGCACGGCCTTGACGCGCGTGAGGCCCGCGTTGTCCACCCAGGTCAGGGCGACCCCCCGGATGCCGAGGCCGGTCAGCCGCCGGGCCTCCGCACGGGCCGCCTCGAGCCGCGAATCGTTCATGTCCACCCACCCCCTACCTTCCGTGCAGCGCGACGACCGCCGCCACCGAGTCCGCCTCCGCCGCCGGTTTGTCCTCCCGGTAGCGCACCACGCGCGCGAAGCGCAGCGTCACACCCTCCGGATAGCGCGAGGACCGCTGCACACCGTCGAAGGCGACCTCCACCACCAGTTCGGGGCGGACCGTCACGCCCCAGCGCTCGCGGCTCACCGCCAGCTGCTGCAACCGCTCCGTCTGCCAGGCCAGCATGACGTCAGTCAGGCCCTTGAAGGTCTTGCCGAGCATCGCGAACGTGCCGTCCGGGCGCCGGGCGCCGAGGTGGAGGTTCGACAGCGTGCCGGTGCGCCGCCCGTGGCCCCACTCGGCCGCCAGGACCACCAGGTCGAGCGTGTGGACGGGCTTCACCTTCAGCCAGGACATTCCGCGGCGGCCCGCGCTGTACGTCGAGTCCAGCGCCTTCACCACCACGCCCTCGTGCCCGAGCTCCAGGGTGCGGGCGGCGAACTCCCGTACCGCCGCACGGGACTTCTCGTCCGCCGGGTCCTCGACCACCAGGCGGCGCACCCGGCGCGGCTCGGGGGCCACCCGGACCAGCTCCTCGTGCCGCTCCCGCGCGGTCAGGCCGAGGAGGTCACGGCCGCCCTCGGACAGCAGGTCGAAGAAGACGGGAAAGAGTGGCAGCGAGGCATGGGCGCCCGCCACATCGAGACGCGAACCGACGCGGCCCGCGACCTCCTGGAAGGGCCGCGGCCGGCCGTCCTCGTCGAGCGCGATCACCTCGCCGTCCAGTACCGCCCGGCCGGTCTCCAACTCCAGGGCCGCGGCGACGACTTCGGGGAGGCGTGCGGTGAGTTCGTCCAGCGTGCGGGTGAAGATCCGTACGCTCCCGCCGTCCCGGTGCACCTGGATCCGGATGCCGTCGAGCTTCTCCTCCACCGCGCACGGGCCGAGCCGGTCCAGCGCCTCGTCCACGTCCTTCGCGGTGTGCGCGAGCATCGGCTGCACCGGCCGCCCCACGTCCAGCCGGAAGTCCCCGAGCGCCACCGGGCCGCGGGCGAGCAGCGCCTCGGCGACCGTGCCCAGCGAGCCGGCGAGCATCACGGCCCGTCTGACCTCCGCGGGGTCCGCGTCGACCGCCGCCGCCAGGCCCTCGGCGGCCTGCGCGTCGAGGGCACCCTGCCGCAGCTCGCCGCCGATCAGCCCGAGGAGGAACCGCTGCTCCTCCTCGGTCGCGGCGGCCATCAGCGCCCGGAGCAGCCGTCCGCGCTCGGCCTGGGCACCCTTGCCGGCCACCGCCGCGATCAGGTCCAGCGTCCCGTGCACCTCGCGCACGGTGAGCCGGGCCTCGGACGCGGGCGCCGGGCGCTCCCGCAGGAGGCTCCAGCCCACGCCGGTACGGCGCTGCGGGAGCCTGCCCGCCAGGTAGGTGACCACCAGCGGTGCCTCGGCCGGCTCGGTCTTCCGGAACAGCTCGGCGAGCAGGGCGGTCTTCCGCGAGCGGGCGCGGGTGGCCGCGATCTCCCGCGAGGTCCGGGCCACGTCGGCGAGCAGCATGAATTCATCCTCACCCAGCGCGCGCACGTGCGCAGCCGTTCGGTGACAGCTCGGCCGGCAGGGGTTTGCCCGGTTCGGGCCCGGGCAGGCGACACCGCGTCAAGGAGACCGCGCGACACGCAAGGGAGTGCGACCGTGACCAAGGACAAGAAGGCCGCCGCCAAGACCGATCAGGCCAAGGGCGCGGCGAAGGAGACCGTCGGCCGTGCCGTGGGCAACGAACGGATGACCGGCGAGGGCCGCGCCGAGCGTGCCAAGGGTGACGTGCGTGAGGCGATCCAGAAGATCAAGGACGCCGGAAAGCGCTGACCTCGGGGGAATCGGCGGCGGCCCGGCGGATCCCCTTCCCGCCGGGCCGCCGCCGTGTGATCGCACAAAGTCGGCCGGCCCCTCTTGACCAAACGTCCACAGATGGGGCCGAAACTCGCCAGGACCTGTTCACATCGGCGATGATGGCCTAGGAGCCGCAGCCGGAACCGAGCTGGGTTCGCGCTCACTCCCCACCCGCCCACCACGTAAAACCGCAGGTGAGAGAGTAGTAATGCGTTTCCTCAATGACCTGAAGCCTCCGTACGACCTGACGTACGACGATGTGTTCATGGTGCCGAGCCGCTCCGCGGTGGGTTCCCGCCAGGGCGTCGACCTCTCCGCTCCCGACGGCACCGGAACCACCATTCCCCTCGTCGTCGCGAACATGACCGCGATCGCGGGCCGCCGGATGGCTGAAACGGTCGCCCGGCGAGGCGGGCTCGTCGTGATCCCCCAGGACATCCCGATCGACGTCGTCACCGATGTCATCTCCTGGGTCAAGACGCGGCACCTCGTGCTCGACACCCCGATCACCCTCGCGCCGGGCCAGACCGTGGCCGACGCGCTGTCCCTGCTGCACAAGCGGGCGCATGGCGCCGGCGTTGTCGTCGACGACCAGAACCGCCCGATCGGTGTGGTCACCGAGCACGACCTGACGGGTGTGGACCGCTTCACCCAGCTGTCCGAGGTCATGTCGAAGGAGCTGCTGCTCATCGACGCCGACATCGACCCGCGCGAGGCCTTCAACCGGCTCGACGCCGGGCATCGCAAGCTGGCCCCGGCCGTCGACAAGGACGGCAGGCTCGTCGGCATCCTCACCCGCAAGGCCGCGCTGCGCGCGACCCTGTACACCCCGGCCACCGACGCGAACGGCAAGCTGCGCATCGCCGCCGCGGTCGGTATCAACGGCGATGTGGCGGGCAAGGCGAAGCAGCTCCTCGACGCCGGCGTGGACACGCTCGTCGTGGACACCGCGCACGGCCACCAGGAGTCGATGCTCAGCGCGGTCCAGGCGGTCCGCGGGCTCGACCCGCAGGTTCCGATCGTGGCGGGCAACATCGTCGCCGCCGAAGGGGTACGCGACCTCATCGAGGCCGGCGCGGACATCATCAAGGTCGGTGTGGGCCCCGGCGCCATGTGCACCACCCGCATGATGACCGGCGTGGGCCGGCCGCAGTTCTCCGCGGTCCTCGAATGCGCCGCGGAGGCCAGGAAGTTCGGCAAGCACGTCTGGGCCGACGGTGGTGTCCGTCACCCGCGCGATGTCGCGATGGCGCTGGCCGCGGGCGCGTCCAACGTGATGGTCGGCTCCTGGTTCGCCGGTACGTACGAGTCGCCCGGCGACCTTCAGCAGTCGGCCGACGGCCGCTTCTACAAGGAGTCGTTCGGCATGGCCTCGGCCCGCGCCGTGCAGAACCGGACCAGCGAGGAGTCGGCCTACGACCGCGCCCGCAAGGGCCTGTTCGAGGAGGGCATCTCCACCTCGCGGATGTTCCTCGACCCGGCCCGCCCGGGTGTCGAGGACCTGATCGACTCGATCATCGCGGGCGTCCGCTCGTCCTGCACGTACGCCGGTGCCGGCTCGCTCGAGGAGTTCGCCGAGAAGGCGGTCGTCGGCGTTCAGAGCGCCGCCGGTTACGCCGAGGGCAAGCCGCTGCACGCCAGTTGGAACTGATCGGCTCCGACCGGCCCCGGCTGATCCGGGCCCCGCTTTCTACCCCGGTTCGAAACTGGCAGGCATGCCAGGCATGAGCCGGGGTAGACGCGCCTCTGCATTGACTTCAGTGAAGGGGAGGACATCGTGTCCACGGTGAGCGCAGTCCCGACCGAACTCATCCAGTACGGGGAGACCTTGGGCCAGAGCCTGGCGGGCCAGGAACTGCCGTACCTGGAGAGCCCCGGGGAGGTGGCTCCCAAGGACGCACGGGAGATCTCCAGGCTGTTCTTCGCTCGGCTGGCCGAGCTCGAAGAGGGCACCCACGAACACCAGTACGCGCGGAACACGCTGATCGAACTCAATCTCGCGCTCGTCCGGTACGCGGCGAACCGCTTCCGCAACCGGTCGGAACAGATGGACGACATCGTCCAGGTCGGCACGATCGGCCTGATCAAGGCGATCGACCGGTTCGAGCTGTCCCGCGAGGTGGAGTTCGCCACCTTCGCCGTGCCGTACATCGTGGGGGAGATCAAGCGCTTCTTCCGCGACACGAGCTGGGCCGTGCACGTTCCGCGCCGGCTCCAGGAGCTCCGCATCGACCTGGCCAAGGCGACGGACGAGATGTCCCAGGACCTCGACCGGGCACCGACCACCGCCGAACTCGCCGCGCACCTCGGGCTCGACGAGGAGCAGGTCATCGAAGGCATCGTGGCGAGCAACGGCTACACGGCCGGCTCCATCGACATGCCGATGGACGACACCGCCGACGGTGCCTCGGCGCCGCTGTCCGACCGGCTGGGCGCGCCCGACGCGGATATGGAGATCGCGGAGAACGTCCAGGCGCTCAAGCCGCTCATCGAGGAACTCGACGACCGGGAGAAGCAGATCCTGCGGATGCGTTTCGGCGCCGAGATGACGCAGGCCGAGATCGGGGCCGAACTGGGCGTCTCCCAGATGCATGTGTCCCGGCTGCTGTCCCGCATCACCGCGCGGCTGCGCGCGGGCCTGCTCGCCGTGGAGTGATCAGCTGCGGTACTACGAGACGCCGAGGAAAGGGGCGCCCTCCCGGAGGGCGCCCCTTTCCTCGCTCCCGTGCGGGCCCTCAGCCCGTCGCGAGCGAGGCGCCCGGCCGCAGCCAGATGGCCGCCACCCGCTTGCCGTCCGGCAGCGGCCTGACCTCCACCCGGCCCGCGAGCCGCTGCACCATCTGCCAGCCGAAGCCGCCGCCCCCGGCGAAGTCGGGATCGCGCGGGACGGGCGGCTGGGGACTGGAGTCGTCCATCTCCACCACCAACTCCCGCTCGCGCAGGCGCAGATGCAGCCGCCACCAGCCGGTGGTGTGCCGGACGGCGTTGGCCACCAGCTCGCTCACCACCAGCAGGACCGCGTCCTTGTCCGCCCACGGGCAGTACTGCGCGACGAAGTCCGCGGCGGCCTGCCGGGCCGTCGCGCTGTCTCGGTGTGGTGCGGCGCTCACCACCACATGCGGCTCATCAGTCATCACTGGTTCACCTACCCTTCGACGGGCATTCCATGGCGGCGCTCTGCCCGGCGAAGCCCGCTTTCCGCAGTGCGGCGGTGACGGCCGCCGCCAGCACGGCGTGGCCCTCGTCGTTCGGGTGGAGCCCGTCCGCGAGATGCTCCGGGCGGAGCAGATCCCTGCCCCCGAGCAGCGCCAGCTTGCCGTCGCCCTCGGCGATGCGCTCGGCGGTGGCGCGCTCCATCGCGGCGCGCAGGCCGGCGAGCGAGGCGCCCAGTACGTTCGGCGTCCGCTCGGCCTCGGGGCGCAGCACCGGGGACACCAGCAGCAGGGGAGTCTCGGGATGACCCCGGCGGACGAGGCTGAGGAAGGCCCGCGTCGTCTCGTACAGGAGTGGCGCGGTGAAGGGGACGCCGGACCAGCAGTTGGTGCCGAACGCGAGGGTGATCAGGTCGCCGGGAAGGGCGGCGAGCTGTTCGGCCGTGGCGAGTTCACCGCGCGCCGCGCCCGCGTAGCCGAGGTTGACGGTGTCCAGGCCGAGGGCGTGCCCGGCCACGGCCGGCCAGCCGTGGGCCGGGCGGGTGGACCACCAGCCCTCCGTGATGGAGTCGCCGTGCACCAGCCAGCGCGGCTGCCGCGGCGCGGGGGTGAGGGTACCGCCCAGCGGCGCTCGCAGGCCCAGCACGACGGGCGACTGCGACTCGGGCAGATGGACCGTGAAGGGGCCCCGGCCGGCCGGGAGTTCGATCCGTACGACCGCCTCCTCGGCCGGCTCCGTGATGACCTCGGTGACGCTGCGGTCGCCGTGCCGGGGGGTGCCGTGCCGGGGGGTGCCGTGCCGGAGGGTGAAGACATGGGCGAGGTCGCGCAGCGCGTCGGCCGCCGGCGGGACCGTGGCGCGGTAGCGGATCTCCAAGGCGGCGGCGTCCTCGGCGGTGAACTCCAGCCGTACCCCGATCGGGAGGGCGGACCGCTCGCAGGTGTCCCAGGGCAGGCGCGCCAGATCGGCCGGGTCCGCACGCACCGCGCGGCCGTCTTCGAGCCAGGCGACACCGCGCAGGAACGGTTCTGGGTCCAGCCACTTCATCGGTCGCTCCTGACGGACGTCGAACACGGGAACAGACTCCTACCCGCCCGGGGCCGCTTCGGTGCCTCGCCGGACGCACAGACACGTGGTCACTCCAGGGATCATTGCGTTGCACATGCCAAATCGCGTAGCTTGACTGCCCCTACCGGCGAGTAACCGTAGCCGGTCAGTTGCTCTATGTGCTCAGGGGAGTCCATGCGCCGGCGATTGCGCCGTCCCACGATCCGCGGCCGGATCGTGACCCTCACGGTCGTACCCGTCCTCGCGTTGATGGCGCTGTGGAGTTTCGCCATGGTCTCGGTGACCGGAGACCTGCGGGCCCTGGTCCGGGTGCAGAGCGTCTACGAGAGCTTCGGCACCCCGGTCGACACCGCCGTCGGGCAGATCCAGATCGAACGCCGGATCGCCGCCGAGTATCTGGGGGCGGGGGAGCGGCGCGGCCAGGCCGCCGTCGCGGCGCTGACCGAGCAGCAGCGCTCCACGGACCGGGCCGTCGAGGCGATGCGCGAGGCGATCGGCGACCGGGAACGGCGCGGTGACCTGTCCGGCCGTCAGCGGGAATCGCTGGATGCGATGGCCGACGCCGTGGCGCGGCTGGACGGGCTGCGCGGGCAGGTGATCGCCCGGCGGATCTCCTGGGACCGCGCCGTCGACGCGTACACGGCCGTCGTCGAGCCGACCTTCGACGTACAGTCCACGCTCACCGCGCTGCAGGCCGGGCAGCTGGCCCGCGAGGCGCAGGTCGTCGTCGAGCTCGTCCGCGTCCGGGAGTTCGTGTCCCGCGAGGACGCCCTCGTCGCCGGGGCGCGCGCCGCAGGCAGCCTTACGGACCGTCAGTACGACACGCTCACCGCCACGGTCGAGGACCGGCGGGTCTTCCACCGCACGTACGTCCCCGATCTGCCGGGAGACTCGCGGGCGCTCTTCGAGGAGTTCGAGCGGGGCGACGAGTACCGGGCGCTGACCGCCGGTGAGGACGCCCTGCTGCGGGCCGGCGCGGCCGGCGCGGGCGAGGCCATGGCCGCCGAGTCCTGGCGGACCACGACCGACCGGGCGGTCAAGCGGTACATGCTGCTCTGCACAGAGTCGGCTCTGCACACCGCGGAGCGCGGACGGGCGTTCGCCTACCGCGAGATGATCAAGGCCGCGGTCGTCGGCGGGCTCGGGCTGCTGGCGGTGGGACTGTCCATCTGGTTCTCGATGACCAGCGGCCGGCGTATCTCCCGCCGCCTGGAGGAGCTGCGCGACGCCGCGGATCTCCTGGCGACCCGCCAGCTGCCCGACGTCATGGCACGGCTCGGCGCCGGGGAGGAGGTCGACGCGGCCGCGGCGGCGCCGCCGCTGGACTTCGGTGACGGCGAGCGGGGTCCGGACGAGATCGGCCAGGTGGGCCGGGCCCTGAACGCCGCCCGCCTGGCGGCCGTCGAGGCCGCGGTCACGCAGGCGACCCTGCGGCGCGGTGTCTTCGCCGTACTGCTGAACATCGCGCGCCGCAACCAGGCGCTGGTGCACCGGCAGGCGAAGCTGGTCGACACCCTGGAGCGCCGGACCACCGACCCGGACACGCTGGAGGACCTGTTCCGGATCGACCACCTGACGACCCGGATGCGACGCCATGCGGAGGGCCTGATCATCCTCTCCGGCGCCGCGCCGGGCCGCCGGTGGCGGGGCCCGGTGCCGGTGGTGGACGTGGTGGGCGCTGCGGTCGGCGAGATCGAGGACTACCCGCGGGTCGTACTGCCGCCGATGCCCGCGGTGGGAATCCGCGCGGAGGCGGTCGCCGACGTGGTGCACCTGGTCGCGGAACTCGTCGAGAACGCGGCGGTGTTCTCGCCGCCGCACACGCAGGTCACGATGCGGACCGGGTCGGCGCGCAAGGGTTTCGTCCTGGAGATCGACGACCGTGGTCTGGGCATGAACGCGGAGGAACTGGAGCAGGCCCACCGGACCCTCGCCAGGCCGGGCGACTTCGACCCGGCGCAGGACGAGCGCCTGGGCCTGTACGTCGTCGGGCGGCTGGCCGAGCGGCACGGCATCGGGGTCACCCTCTGCCGCTCGCCGTACGGCGGCACCACGGCGGTGGTACTTCTGCCGCACGCGATCCTCGCCCCCGTCGAACGCGCCGAGCCCGTCGCCCCCGTCGAGCCGGGCCCCGGGCCGGGCCACGACAGGCCGGCGGACCACCTGCCGGCGGCCCCGGCCGGCCCCCAGCCCACCCGGGCCCTGCCCGCCCGTCCCCGGCAGCTCGCGCCGGTGCCGCAGGCACCCGGCCGCGTCACGGAGGAACCGGTGGCGGAGCGGCCCGGCACGGGCGGAGCGGGCGTGCGGCGGTTGCCCACCCGGGTGCGGCAGGCTTCGCTGGCCGCGCCGTTGCGGGCCGAACGGGCGACTCCGGTGGCGGGCGAGGCTCCCTCCCGCGACGTGTCGCCGGAGGAGATGCGCTCGATCTTCGGTGCCTTCCAGCGCGGGCTCGACCGCGGCCGTAGCGGCGAACCCGTCACCCCACCGCGCCCCCGCGACGACCGCGCGCAGGACGGCCGCACGAACGACCACCGCACGAACGACGAACGGACGGACGACGATGGCTGACGCCGGCACAGGCACAGGCGCAGGCAGGGGCACAGGCGACGCGGGCGCCGACACCGGCACGGGCCCCGACACAGGCACGGGCTCCGGCACGGGCGCCGACACCGGCCCCGGCGCCCCCGGCCGGTCCGGCCTCGGCTGGCTGCTGGACGACCTGCTCGCCAGGACCGACCACGTCCGACAGGCCGTACTGCTGACCGCCGACGGCCTCGCCACCAGCGCTTCCGAAGGCATGGCCAAGGAGGACGTCGACCACCTCGCCGCGGTCTGCGCGGGCTTCCACAGCCTCGCGAAAGAGGCCGGCACCCGGTTCGAAGCCGGCCGCGTACGGCAGACCATGGTGATGCTGGAGGACGCGTACCTGTTCATCACCCCGGCCGGCGACGGCAGCAGGCTGGCCGTGCTCAGCGATATCGAGACCGATGTCGGGCAGCTCGCTCACGAGATGTCGCTGCTGGTCAGGCGGGTGGGGCGGCATATGGCCGTCCCGACACGCAACCCGTGAGCGATCACTGGTACGAGGACGAGACCGGCCCGATGGTGCGGCCGTACACCGTCACCCGGGGGCGTACCCGTCCCGCCGCCGACCACGTCGTCGATCTTCTGTCCCAGGTCACCGCGGTGGAACCGGCCGCCGCTCCCCGCCCCCGGCTCGACCACGCCCGGACCTCGCTGTTCGCCCTGGTACGCCGCGGCCCCCGCCCGGTCGCCGAGATCGCCGCCGACGCGGATCTGCCCCTCACCGTCGTCCGCGTACTGCTCGTCGACCTCGTCGAGGCGGGGTTGGTCCGCATCTCCCCGCCCGTCGCGCACGAGGCGATGAGCGACCCGGTGCTGCTGCGCGAGATAGTCGAACGTCTGCGCGAGATATGACACGACCAGTCGCGCGGGCACAATGTTCGGCCGTCGTGACTGTAAGCACGCAATGATCGTCCGCCGATGCGCAAGATTGATGCATTACGGGCGGAACGCCCCGCCCGTAGGCTCACACGCTGTACGTGGAGTGGCGGCGACCGTCTGCTCGGCGGTTCCCGCGCGCACGGCTGTGTCAGCCGTGTCCTCCTGCCCGGTGCCGCCCGGTCGCCGCCGCCCGATCGGCAGCGATAAGGAGCCACCCCAGTGTTGGACCACGGCGCAGCGCCACCCGTCTCTCCCCAACCGGAGCCCGAGCGTCCGCAGCTCGGCGCCCGGCTGATGCGGCGCAAGCCCGTCGAGCAGCTCGTCGCCGAGGGCGGCCACGGCGAAGGCGGCTCCCTGCGCCGCTCGCTCGGTATGTGGCAGCTGACGATGATCAGCATCGGTGCCACGCTCGGCACCGGAATCTTCGTGGTCCTCGGCGAGGCCACCCCGCTGGCCGGCCCGGCCGTCGCGATCTCGTTCGTGATCGCCGGCCTGACCGCGCTGTTCTCGGCGCTCTCCTACGCGGAGCTGGCCGGCTCGATCCCGGTGTCCGGATCCTCGTACTCGTACTCGTACGCCACCATGGGCGAGATCGTCGCGTGGATCTGCGGCTGGTGTCTGATCCTGGAGTACGGCGTCTCGGTCGCCGCCGTCGCCGTCGGCTGGGGCGAGTACCTCAACGAGCTGCTCGACGGCACCCTCGGCGTCACCATCCCGCAGACCGTCTCCGCCCCGCTCGGCGAAGGCGGCTTCATCAATCTCCCGGCCCTCGTCGTCATCATGCTCGCCATGGTGTTCCTGATGGGCGGAGCCAAGGAGAGCGCACGGGTCAACACGATCATGGTCGTCGTGAAGATCGCCACGCTGGTGCTCTTCTGCGCGATCGGATTCCTCGGCATCAAGGCGGGCAACTACGCCCCCCTCGCCCCGCTCGGCATCACCGGAATCAGCGCCGCCGCGGCCACGCTGTTCTTCTCGTACATCGGCTTCGACGCGGCCTCCACCGCCGGTGAGGAAGCCAAGAACCCCAAGAAGGACCTGCCGCGCGCGATCATGCTGTCGCTGCTGATCGTCACGGTCCTCTACTGCCTGGTCGCCCTGATCGCCGTCGGCGCAATGCCGTGGCAGGACTTCGAAGGCACCGAGGCCGCCCTGGCCCAGATCATGAAGGACGTCACCGGCCACAGCTTCTGGAGTGTCGTCCTGGCCGCCGGCGCGGTCGTGGCCATCGCCAGCGTCGTCTTCGCCGTCCTCTACGGCCAGACCCGCATCCTGTTCGCCATGGCGCGCGACGGCCTGGTCCCCAAGGTCTTCGCCAAGGTCGACCCGCGCACCGGAACCCCGCGCGCCAACACCGTGATCGTCTCGGTCTTCTGCGGTGTGCTCGCCGCCACCATCCCGCTCGGCGAGCTGGCCAACGCCACCAGCATCGGCACGCTCTTCGCGTTCGCGCTGGTCAACGTGGCCGTCGTCATCCTGCGGTACACCAGGCCCGACATGTCGCGCACCTTCCGGGTCGCGCTGTTCCCGGTGACCCCGATCCTGGGCTTCGCGTTCTGCGCCTACATGATGTACAGCCTGCCGGGCGCCACGTGGCTGGTCTTCGGAGGCTGGATGGTCGCGGGCCTCGTGTTCTACTTCGGTTACGGCATGCGCCGCTCCCGACTGGCCACAGCAGAGAAGTGATCCACCCGCAGTGCGACTGAACCAACTCGACGAACGCATCGTGCACGCCCTCGCAGAGGACGCCCGCCGCTCGTACGCGGACATCGGCTCCGAGGTCGGCCTCTCCGCACCCGCCGTCAAGCGCCGGGTCGACCGGCTGCGCGCCGAAGGCGCGATCACCGGCTTCACCGTACGGGTGGATCCGGCGGCGATGGGCTGGGAGACCGAGGGGTTCGTCGAGCTCTACTGCCGCCACAACACCTCGCCCGAGGACATCCGCCGCGGTCTGTCGCGCTATCCGGAGGTGGTGTCCGCGTCGACCGTCACCGGCGACGCGGACGCCGTCGTCCAGGTCTTCGCCTCCGACATGCGGCACTTCGAGCGGGTGCTGGAGCGGATCGCGGGCGAGCCGTACGTGGAGCGCACCAAGTCGGTACTGGTGCTCTCGCCGCTGCTGCGGCGCTTCTCGTCCGGCTCGCCCACTTAGGTCCTGTCCGGGCGATCATGCTGGGCTCCCGGCGTCTGGCACGCACATCTGCCGCGTTGGCCGAATCCGCCCATAGCTCCGCTATGGGCGAACCCGGCCGCCTTGCAGC